>NZ_JBIAPW010000007.1:144823-293912 GCF_042888505.1 Streptomyces sp. NPDC002870 | reverse complement strand
TTGGCACGCTGTTGAGTTCTCAAGGAACGGACGCTTCCTTCGTACTCACCCTCTCGGGCTTTCCTCCGGGCGCTTCCCTTCGGTCTTGCGTTTCCAACCTTACCAGACTCTTTTTCCATTCCGTTTCCGGTGAGGAATTCGAATCCAGTGGCCGATTGGAGAGGCCTGTTTGCCTTTCGGCTGACCCGACGTTATCAGAAGCATTTCGGTCGACCTAATCGACCTTCGTGATCCGGATTAAGAATCGAGAGGCTCTGCGGGAATTCAATTCCCGTCGAGAGCGAGAGAGACACTAACGGTCACACTCGCACTTGTCCAGTCCGAGGCAACCGTTTGAATCTACCTCCCCACTGCTCCCGTGTCAACGGGTTCCGTGGGGCGGAGAGGAGACTAGCAGGTCAGAGGGGGCGATCGCACATCAGGCAGCGGCCGGGAGTTCGGCGCTGCGGTCTGTCTCCTCCACGTCGCCCATGTCGCCCATTCGGGCGGCTCGGCCGCCCAGGATGTAGACGTACGCCAGAAACGCCAGCTCAGCGACGATGCCGATGGCGATACGCGCCCAGGTCGGCAGGCCCGAGGGGGTGACGAAGCCTTCGATCACGCCCGATACGAACAGGACGAGGGCCAGGCCGATGGCCATGCCGATCGCGGCGCGGCCCTGTTGAGCGAGGGCCGTGCGGCGGGACTGCGGGCCGGGGTCGATGACCGTCCAGCCGAGACGGAGTCCCGTGCCTGCGGCGACGAAGACTGCGGTCAGTTCGAGCAGGCCGTGCGGGAGGACAAGGCCCAGGAAGACGTCGAGGCGACCCACCGATGACATCAGGCCGATGCCGACGCCGAGGTTCAGCACATTGAGGAAGAGGATCCAGATCACCGGGAGGCACAGGAACGCTCCCAGAGTCAGGCACATGGCGGCGGCCTGGGCGTTGTTCGTCCAGACCTGGGCGGCGAAGGAGGCCGCGGGGTGGCTGGAGTAGTACGTCTCGTACTCACCGCCGGGGCGGGTGAGCTGGCGGAGTTCGTCGGGGGCCGCGATCGCCGACTGGACCTCGGGGTGGGTGCCGATCCACCAGCCGATGATCGCGGCGAGGACCGTGGAGAGGACCGCGGTGGGTATCCACCAGTGGCGGGAGCGGTAGACAGCCGCGGGGAAGCCGGCAGTGAGGAAGCGGACCGCGTCGCGCCAGGTGGCGCGGCGGGTGCCGGTGACGGTGGAGCGGGCGCGGGCCACGAGCTGGGTGAGCTTGCCCGTAAGCATCGGGTCGGGGGCGCTGGACTGGATGCGGGAGAGGTGTGTGGCTGTGCGCTGGTAGAGGGCGACGAGTTCGTCGGCTTCGGCGCCGGTGAGGTGGCGTCCCCGGTGCAGGAGGTGCTCCAGGCGGTCCCACTCGGCGCGGTGGGCGGTCACGAAGACATCGAGGTCCATGGTCGGCTGCTGCTCCAGGCACTGGGTGCGTACGGTCCGTACTACTGCACTACTGCGGCACTACTGCACTACTGCGGCGCGCTGCGGGCCAGCTTGGCAGACTGAGGATCAGGGGCAGTGGAGATCTACGGAAAGGGGCGGGCAGCGGTGAATGCGCTTGTGACGGGGGATGCGGTTGTACTGGGGCTGCAGCCGGCGAAACTGCCGAGCCGAGCGCTCGCTCTCGTGATCGATCTTGTGGTCGTGTGGACCGGGTTTCTCCTGATATCGCTCGGGCTCGCGGTGGCGACTGCCTCGCTGGACGAGGCGGCGGTCATGGCGGTGTCGATCGCGTCGTTTCTGCTGGTCCTGGTGGGGGCGCCGATAGCCGTGGAGACCCTCAGCCACGGGCGCTCACTCGGAAAGCTCGCCTGTGGGCTGCGGGTGGTGCGGGACGACGGTGGGCCGATCCGGTTCCGGCACGCGCTGGTGCGCGGGGCGATGGGCGTGGTGGAGATCCTGATGTCGTTCGGGGTCATCGCCTGTATCGCTTCGCTGGTGTCGGCGCGGGGGCGGCGGATAGGGGATGTGTTCGCGGGGACGCTCGTGGTGCGGGAACGGATGCCGGCCGCGCGGGGAATGGTGATGCCGTCTCCGCCGCCATGGCTCGTCGGACGGTTCGCCGAACTGGATCTGTCGGCGGTGCCTGATGATCTGTGGCTTGCGATACGTCAGTACCTGACGCGGATGAGGCAGCTGGACCCGGCGGTGAGCTGGTCCATGGCGGGGCGGCTGGCGGGTGATCTGGCGGCGCGCACGGGAGCTCCCGCGCCGGAAGGAGTACCGCCGGCCGCGTATTTGGCTGCTGTGGTGAACGAGCGGCAGGCGCGTGACGCCCGTCGGGCCTTCGGGGCAGGGGCGAGGGCAGCCGCAGGGGCAGCGGGCGGTGGCGCAGCAGCCGCGGGCGCGGTGGGCGCAGGGGCGGGTGCTCCAGCCACGGGATCGGTGGCCGCAGGCAGCCGGCAGCCGGTTGGCGCTGGACCGGTAGACGCGGAACCGGACGCAGGACCGGACGCAGGACGGGTGAACGCGCGCCCGGGTGCGGCGGGGCCGGCGATCGCCGGTGCGGTTGAGGCGGCGGGGGCCGCAGGTGCTCGTGGAGCGGATGTTCCGCTCGGGGTGGCGACAGGGGCCGAGCCGGTATCGAGGCCCGCCTCCGAGGCCGTGGCCGACTCATCTCCCGCCACCGGATTCGCACCGCCTGCGTAGGTCGGTCGCCAGGAGACGTCAGGGGAAGACCGAGGGCGGGGTCTCGAGGTCTTCGAGTTCGATGCCGGGGGCCCCGAGGACCACGTCGCCGGCGATGTGAACGATGTGCTGCTCGCCCGTGTCCAGGGCGCTGACCTGGTATTCGTCCACTGTCAGGGGGCCATTGTCAGTGGCATGCGCTTCACTCTTCATCAGGGCCCAGGACTGGTCGAGAGTGCGGGGGGCGAGGACAGGATCCGTGAAGGCGACGAGGCGGACGCGCGTCGCGGGGGAACCGGGGGTGAGGCGCAGGAGACGTGCGGTCGCGACGAGGAAAGCAGGGGATGTGCCAGTGAAGGCGTGGGCGCGGACATTGCCTTCGGTGGCATGAGTGCCGGTGGGGTCGGTTCGGACCCAGGTGACGCCGTCGAGGGCGGCACCGCGGACCTGCCAGCTCGCGGCGTGGAGTTCGAGACGGATGGGACGGCCGAGTTCGTCGAGGGTGAGGTCGACGGAGCCGGCGTGATCGCCGGAGGGGGTGGTGATCTGGGAGACGTAACGCCAGCCGGAGGGGCCGGGGGCGCATTGGAAGTGTTCTTCGCCGAGGGGGGTGTGATCGTGCGGATCGTGGAGCGAATAGCGGCCGCGGGGCATGGGGTCGTAGGTGTCCTTGTGCGGTGAGGCTCTGGATGTCGAACCAGGAGCCGGAGCCGTTCGGGGACGGTACGGGGCAGGCCCCCGACACGGGGGTGCGGGGGCCTGCCTGGTACCGCTGGTACCTGCTGCTGAGGGTGTGTCAGTAGCCGATCAGTAGCGGTAGTGGTCGGACTTGTACGGGCCCTCGACCGGGACACCGATGTAGTCGGCCTGCTCGGGGCGGAGCGTGGTCAGCTTCACGCCGAGCGCGTCCAGGTGGAGCCGGGCGACCTTCTCGTCCAGGTGCTTGGGCAGCACGTACACGTCGGTCGGGTACTCCTCCGGCTTGGTGAACAGCTCGATCTGGGCCAGCGTCTGGTCCGCGAACGAGTTGGACATCACGAACGAGGGGTGACCGGTCGCGTTGCCCAGGTTCAGCAGACGACCCTCCGACAGCACGATCAGCACCTTCCCGTCCGGGAACTTCCAGGTGTGCACCTGCGGCTTGACCTCGTCCTTGACGATGCCCTCGACCGCGGCCAGACCGGCCATGTCGATCTCGTTGTCGAAGTGACCGATGTTCCCGACGATCGCCTGGTGCTTCATCCTGGCCATGTCCCCGGCCATGATGATGTCCTTGTTGCCCGTCGTCGTGACGAAGATGTCGGCCGTCTCCACCACCTCGTCCAGCGTGGTGACCTGGTAACCGTCCATCGCCGCCTGCAGCGCGCAGATCGGGTCGATCTCGGTGATGACCACGCGGGCGCCCTGGCCGCGAAGCGACTCCGCACAGCCCTTGCCCACATCGCCGTAACCGAAGACGACAGCCACCTTGCCGCCGATCAGCACATCGGTGGCACGGTTGATGCCGTCGATCAACGAGTGGCGGCAGCCGTACTTGTTGTCGAACTTCGACTTCGTCACCGCGTCATTCACATTGATCGCGGGGAAGAGAAGGAGGCCGTCCCGCTGCATCTCGTACAGACGGTGCACACCCGTCGTCGTCTCCTCCGTGACGCCGCGGATCTCGGACGCGAGCTGCGTCCACTTCTGCGGGGCCTCAGTGAGCGTGCGGTTCAGCAGACGCAGGATGTGGCCGTACTCCTCGCTGTCCGCGGTGGCCGGGTCCGGGGCCGAACCGGCCTTCTCGAACTCCACGCCCTTGTGCACCAGGAGCGTGGCGTCGCCGCCGTCGTCCAGGATCATGTTCGGGCCGCCGGTGGGGGTGTTCGGCCAGGTCAGCGCCTGCTCCGTGCACCACCAGTACTCCTCCAGCGTCTCGCCCTTCCAGGCGAAGACCGGCACGCCCTGCGGCGCTTCCGGGGTGCCGTTCTGGCCGACCGCGACCGCCGCGGCGGCGTGGTCCTGGGTGGAGAAGATGTTGCAGGACGCCCAGCGCACCTCGGCGCCCAGCGCGACCAGCGTCTCGATCAGTACGGCGGTCTGCACGGTCATGTGCAGCGAACCGGTGATACGCGCGCCGGCCAGCGGCTGCGCGGCGGCGTACTCCTTACGGATCGACATCAGACCGGGCATCTCATGCTCGGCGAGAGTGATCTCCTTGCGTCCGAAGGCGGCGAGGGAAAGGTCGGCGACCTTGAAATCCTGGCCGGTGGCGACAGTCGACATGCGAGCTGCTCCTCGTGATTGGGTCGAGGGTGGATACGGCTGGCTCTGCGGCGGCCATAGGCATACCAATGCCCGGGCACTCGCAGTGCAGTCCGTCGGAGGCCCTCTCTCCCTCGGCCGGTCCGCACAACGGGACCGCCCGACCGCCATCAGCAGCGCGACGTCTGACTCTCGTCACGAATCTACACCGATCGGCGCAGTGGGCCCCAGCCCGCCCGGCTGGGTTCTGGCCACATCCGGGGCAGTCGGCCGTGGCAATCAGGGTCACGGGGCTTTGACGAGGCGCTTCTCTGTTGCGCGCTGCTCTGCGGATCGGAAGCATCCGCACGATCTGCGCCGCGAAGTGTAGGGAGAACCACGTGACCAGTCCGGCGAGCGAGCAGCGGATGTTGAAGCTGCTTGCGGTGACCGCCTGTCCGACAGGCATCGCCCACACCTATAGGCCGCGGAGAAGCTGGCGCAGGCGGCAGACACGCTCGGCATCGAGATGAGCGCAGCACGTCGAGGGCCGCCGCCTCGACGAGACGGCCCCGCGCCCGTGTGGGCGGGGGGCCGTCTCGTCGTACGCAGCTCAGTGAGCGGCGTCCGGGCCCGGGCCGCCCGGGGACTTCGCCGGGTTGACGCCCGCCGCTGCCGCCGACTCGCTGTAGATGTCCGGCTCCAGGTAGATCACGCGGGCGATCGGGACCGCGGCGCGGATGCGCTCCTCCGCCGCGTTGATCGCGGCCGCGACCTCCGCGGCCGTGTCGTCGTGCTGGACGGCGACCTTGGCCGCGACCAGCAGTTCCTCCGGGCCGAGGTGGAGCGTACGCATGTGGATGATGCCCGTGACCGTTTCACCGTCCACCGCCGCTGCCTTGATCTTCTCGATGTCGTCGATGCCCGCGGCCTCGCCCAGCAGCAACGACTTCGTCTCGGCCGCCAGGACGAGTGCGATCACGATGAGCAGGACGCCGATGCAGAGCGTGCCGATGCCGTCCCACACGCCGTTGCCCGTGACCAGGGCCAGGCTCACGCCGCCGAGCGCCAGGACCAGACCGACGAGCGCGCCAAGGTCCTCGAGGAGCACGACGGGCAGCTCGGGGGCCTTGGCGTGGCGCACGAACTCCGTCCACGACTTCTTGCCGCGCGTCTCGTTGGACTCCCTGATCGCCGTACGGAAGGAGAACGTCTCGGCGATGATCGCGAAGACGAGGACGCCGACCGGCCAGTACCAGGCCTCGATCTCGTGCGGGTGCTTGATCTTCTCGTAGCCCTCGTAGATCGCGAACATGCCGCCGACCGAGAAGAGCACGATGGAGACGAGGAAGGCGTAGATGTAGCGCTCACGGCCGTAGCCGAAGGGGTGCTGCGGGGTCGCCTCGCGTTTGGCCTTCTTGCCGCCGAGGAGCAGCAGGCCCTGGTTGCCGGAGTCCGCGACCGAGTGGACGCTCTCAGCGAGCATCGACGACGAGCCGCTGAACAGGAACGCAACGAACTTCGCTACCGCGATTGCGAGGTTGGCGGCGAGTGCCGCCACGATCGCCTTGGTTCCGCCTGACGCGCTCATGAGTGCCGGATGTCCCTTCGTGCCTACGTCGGTCGCCGCCCAGGCTTTGCCCGGTCTTTGCGATGCGCCATTGTTGCAGCCCCTGAAAACGGCGCCGCGTCAGGCCACCACAGTGGCTCGGAAGACCGTGCCCGCGCTGTCGCCGGTGCCCGAGATCTCCACCTTGTCCCCCGCAGGCACGAACGCCGACTCTCCTGGGGCGAGGGTCAGATCGCCGGCCGTCACGCTGCCCGCCGTGCAGAGCAGGATCTGCGGGGTGTGTGCGGTGAGGTCGCGGGGCGCCGCGTCCGGCGCGATGACGTAACGCGAGAGGCGGAATTCATCGATCGGGGTGTCGTAGACCTCTTCTCCCGACGGCGAGGCCTCGGGGCGCAGAACGCCGGGGTCGCTCGCCTCGAAGCGGACGATGCGCAGCAGCTCCGGGACGTCCACATGCTTGGGGGTCAGTCCACACCGCAGCACGTTGTCGGAGTTGGCCATGATCTCCACGCCCAGGCCGTTGAGGTAGGCGTGCGGGACGCCGGCGCCGAGGAACAGGGCCTCGCCGGGCTGGAGTTGGACGTAGTTGAGCAGCATCGCGGCGATGACGCCCGGGTCGCCGGGGTAGTGGTGCGCGATCGAGGCGTACGGGGCGTAGGCGCCGCCGAGCCGTTCCGCGGCGGCCGCGGCCTCCGCGACGGTGGCCGCCATCTCGTCGGGGTCGGCGGTCAGCACCGCGGTCAGGACCTCGCGGAGCGCGGCCTCCTCCGGGTGGGCGTGCAGGAGGTCGACGTACGGCTTGAGGGAGTCCACGTCGAGTCCGGCGAGAAGATCGGCGGCTGCGAGGGGCGTACGGAATCCGCACAGGCCGTCGAAGGGCGTCAGCGCGCAGATCAGTTCGGGCTTGTGGTTGGGGTCCTTGTAGTTGCGGTGCGGGGCGTCGATCGGGACGCCCGCGCCCTCCTCGGCTGCGTAACCCTCCTTCGCCTGCGCGAGGTTCGGGTGGACCTGGAGGGAGAGCGGGGCGCCGGCCGCGAGAATCTTGAGGAGGAAGGGGAGACGCGGGCCGAACTTCTCGACGGCCGCGGCGCCCAGTTCGCCCACCGGGTCGGCGGCGATCAGGTCGGAGAGCGGCTGCTCGGCGGCGTTGCGGGTGTCGTGGCTGTCGCGCGTGACACGGGAGGGCGCTCCCGGGTGGGCGCCCATCCACATCTCGGCCTGGGGCTCGCCGGTGGACGCGATGCCCAGCAGTTCCGGGATGGCGGTCGTGGAGCCCCAGGCGTAGGGGCGCACCGTGTTGGAGAGACGATCCATGGTCTTCCCGGTTCTTCCTGTCTTCCTATTGCTTTGCGTTTTGCTTTGCGTTGCTTTGTGGGACTTGCTTGCGGGACGTGTCGTCACGTCGCGGGACGTGTCGCTACTTCGGGGTGTGGGAGGCCGCCAGGGACAGGTAGACGGCGGCGAAGTCGGTGATGGCGAGGAGTTCGGCGATCGACT
Organism: Streptomyces sp. NPDC002870; assembly: GCF_042888505.1. Lineage (NCBI taxonomy): Bacteria > Bacillati > Actinomycetota > Actinomycetes > Kitasatosporales > Streptomycetaceae > Streptomyces > Streptomyces sp. NPDC002870. Next base: position 285,969 of record NZ_JBIAPW010000007.1, on the reverse strand, counting down.
CAAGATCGGTGCCCTCCGCCGGTTCCAGCTCGCTGATCGCGGTGTCGTGGCTGAGCGCCAGTTCGCGGGCGGCGGGCGCGGCGCTCAGGCCGCCGACGGGGCGGTCGCGCAGCAGTACGACACGTGCCCGCAGCGCCTGCTGCTCCTCGACACGGTCGCGGAAGAAGTCCTCCGGGTCGGCGCCGCCCGCGAAATCGCCGGTAAGCAGCACGCCGTGGGCTGGGAGCGCCTCGGGGAGCTCGGCGGCGAGGGCGGGGCGGCCGGCCAGCTCTGCCAGTACGGCGGCGAAACGGCGGCCTGCCGGGGCGGCGCCCGCGCCCTCCGTCCAGATGAGCGGAAGGCTGTCGGCGAGCTCGGCGGCGAGCGTCTTGGCCGGATTGCTGTACGTCGCGATGGCCGGGCCGCACCGTTCGGCGGCGTGGTCGAGGCGGTCGGCGACCTTGGCGAGGGTCTCCGGGGGCGCTTCGAGCAGGTCGACACGGTCGAGAAGGACGAGGAGGGGGGTGAACAGGGCCCACAGCTCGCCGGGGCTCGCGGTCTGGATCTCCTCGTACATCTCGTGCGGGGCGGTGGCCATGGGCACCACCAGGCCGTGGATGCCGCCGACGGCCTCGGAGAGCGGGGAGCGCTCGGGGGCGACGGCGACGACGCTGCAACCGCGGCGGTACGCCTGCTCGGCGAGGAGGGCGAGGCCTGGTTCGCTGCCGTCGGTGGTCGCGACAAGGAGAAGGTCCACGGAGCCGGCCCAGCCGGGGAGCGCCCAGCGCAGCGCGCCGGCGGCGGGGGCTACGCCGGTGGGGTGGATCCGGGTGACGGGGGCGGAGGCTCCGGCGAGGGCGCCGATGAGGTCGGCTACGCCTGTTGCGGCGGTGCCGGCGCCGGCGAGAAGGACGGCGCGGGGGCGGCCCTCGGCGGTGAGCTCGGCGATGCCGGCCTCGGCGGCGTGCCGGGCGGCGGTGCGTAGGCGCGCCCCGGCTTCTGCGGCGCCTCGGAGCAGTCCACGGCGATCGGCGCGGGCCAGGGCTTCCGGGGCGTCGAGGAGTGACTCGTCGAGCATGGGGGTGGGCCTCCGATGATCGCCGTGCGGTGGTGGGTCAGGCGGGGCGGCGTGCCTCGTCGACGAGGAGTACGGGGATGCCGTCCCGAACCGGGTAGGCCAGGCCACAGTCCTTGGCGGTGCAGATCAGCTCCGGGGTGTCGGCTGCCGTGCGGTCGCTGAGAGGGGCGTGGCAGGCCGGGCAGGCGAGGATCTCCAGGAGGCCGGCTTCGAGCGGCATGTGTGGTGTGTCCCTTCGGGCATTTCGCATGTCGAACATGCGGTCGCGGTGATCCGGAATGAGCGACGTCAGCGTACCGCTGGGGGGCGGGGTGCGGCGCGTTCTGGGGGAACGGGCGCCCGTACTGGGCGGGGCTGTTCCTTGTGCGCGCCCGGCCGGGGCGGGGCGTTCCCCGACCCCTTCCGGCCGCCCCATCCCCTTCCGCCCTTGGTCCGGGCGTTATGCCCCCCGGACCAGTCCCAGCACCTCGTCCCTCACCTTTGCCATCGTCTGCGCGTCACGCGCCTCCACGTTCAGGCGCAGCAGCGGCTCCGTGTTCGACGGGCGGAGGTTGAACCACCAGTCCTCCGTCGACACCGTCAGGCCGTCGAGCTCGTCGATCGTGACGTCCTCGCGGGACGCGTACGCCGCCTTCACCGCCGCCGTGCGGGCCGCCTGGTCGTCGACCGTGGAGTTGATCTCGCCCGAGCCGCTGTAGCGGTCGTACTGGGCGACCAGCTCCGACAGCGTGCCGTCCTGGCCACCGAGCGCCGCAAGGACGTGGAGGGCCGCCAGCATGCCCGTGTCCGCGTTCCAGAAGTCGCGGAAGTAGTAGTGCGCCGAGTGCTCGCCGCCGAAGATCGCTCCCGTACGGGCCATCTCCTGCTTGATGAAGGAGTGGCCGACCCGCGTACGGACCGGGGTCCCGCCGTTCTCGCGGACCACCTCAGGGACCGACCACGACGTGATCAGGTTGTGGATCACCGTCCCGCCGGGGTGCTTCGCCAGCTCGCGCGCCGCGACCAGCGCCGTGATCGCCGACGGCGAGATGCCCTCGCCCCGCTCGTCCACCACGAAGCAGCGGTCCGCGTCGCCGTCGAATGCGATACCCAGGTCCGCGCCCTCGGACAGGACGCGCGCCTGGAGGTCGACGATGTTCGCCGGGTCCAGCGGGTTCGCCTCGTGGTTGGGGAAGGTGCCGTCCAGCTCGAAGTACATCGGTACGAGAGTGACGGGAAGGGGTTCGAAAACCGTCGGGACCGTGTGGCCGCCCATCCCGTTGCCGGCGTCCACGACCACCTTCAGCGGACGCATCGACGACAGGTCCACCAGCGACAGCAGATGCGCAGCGTAGTCGGTGAGCGTGTCCCGCTGCGTCACCTTGCCCCGCTCGGCCGCCGGCTCCGGGGCGCCCTGTTCGGACCAGGACTCGACCAGCGCGCGGATGTCCGCCAAGCCGGTGTCCTGGCCCACCGGCGCCGCACCCGCGCGGCACATCTTGATGCCGTTGTACTGCGCCGGGTTGTGCGAAGCGGTGAACATCGCGCCCGGAATGTCGAAATTCCCCGACGCGAAGTACAGCTGGTCCGTCGAGCACAGCCCGATCAGCGTGACATCCGCGCCCCGGTCCGCGGCCCCCCGCGCGAACGCCCCCGAGAGCCCCGGCGACGACGGCCTCATGTCATGGCCGACGACAATCGCTTCCGCGCCCGTCACCTGGACGAACGCCGCGCCGAACAGTTCGGCCAGCGCCTCGTCCCACTGATCCGGCACCACCCCGCGGACGTCGTACGCCTTCACGATCTGCGACAGATCAGCAGTCACGGGCCAACCCTCCTGGAGTCTCTGCGGTCACCTCAAAGTACCCGCACAAACTAGGGGAGCATCCAACCCGGCGCTGCCGCGCGCCAACGCCGCTCGGATGTCGGCGAGTTGCGCCGGGGCAGTCAGCCGCCGCGAACCGGGCGGTTCAGGAGTCCGGGGAACGCAGTACCCGCAGATGGCCGCGGCGCGCGACCTCCATCGGGTCCGCCGTCCGCCGGCCGTTCTGCGCACCGGCCTCGGCCGCACGCCCCTGAGGACGGGCCGCTTCCCGTACGGCATTGGCGAGCGCCTCGAGATCGTCGCCGCAGGGCCGGGCCGGCACAGAGCCGTCGGTGAGCCGGACGACCTCCCAGCCGCGCGGGGCGGTCAGGCGCTCACTGTGCTCTGCGCACAGGTCGTAGCAATGGGGCTCGGCGTAGGTGGCGAGCGGGCCGAGGACCGCAGTCGAGTCGGCATAGACGTACGTCAGTGTCGCGACGGCAGGGCGGCCGCACGCGGTGCGCGAACAGCGACGTACAGGGCTCACGACGTTGGACGGTACCGCACTCTTGAGCGGGCTGCGACGACTCTCCACCAGGTCACTCCACCGTGTCGTGCTGTGACGTCGGTCATGGCGACTCGCCCAGCAACTGCCCTGACCTGCACGGAAAGAGACACGCGCGGTCGGCGACCGCCCGTGATCCGGTCATGACTTGACGTAAATGAGGTCAATCACGACGAGATCGGCGATCGCGGGGAGGTATGCAATCGGGCCCAAGCTTGGCTGGAATGTTCAATTAGCGACAAGCTTCCCGCCCGGCGCGCGCACTCGATCGCCGCGCGCCGGGGAGAGCTACTCTGCGTCAGTGATGGACAGTCCCGTACCTCCCCGCCCGACCGAGCCACGGCCGCGCCGTCGCGACCGCCACGGCCGCGGCATGCGCGGGCCCGTCGCCCCGCCCCAGGTGCCCCTCGCCGCGAGCCGGGCCGAGTCTTTCCGGGACCTCGTGCAGGACTCGGTGGAACGGCTGGAACGGCGCTGGCCGCAGCTGGCCGACGTGGATTTTCTGGTACTGGACGTGCCGGGCGCGCCGGAGGGGTCAGTGCCGCTGGGCAGCTCGGTTCCGGCGAACAAGGGACAGCCGGCTCAGATCGTGGTCTACCGGCGGCCCGTCGAGATCCGTACGAAGAATCGCGACGAGCGGGCGCTGCTGGTGCACGAGGTGGTCGTGGAGCAGGTCGCGGAGCTGCTGGGGCTGGCGCCGGAGTCGGTGGATCCGCGGTACGGGCAGGACTGACAGCTGACAGATCTCAAAATCTGTCAGCTGGCATCCGTCAGTCGATATCCGATATCCGTCAGGCGTCAGGCGTCAGGCGTCAGGCAGCGTCAGTCGTCGAGTACGGACAGGTCCTGCTCGGCCTCCGGCACCGCCACCGTCCCCCGGTCGTCCGGCAGCGTCTGCACCGTGAACATCGAGATGCCGTTCTGCGCCAGCGCCAGCGTCCGCGACGCGTGCACAGGCCCGCCCGACTCCGTCTCCACCGTCAGTGCGTAGGAGCCCTTCAGCCCGGCCGGGACGGGCGGGGTGACCGCCAGAGTCGTACCGGCCTTGACCGTGTACGTCTTGACGACCTGCGTGCCGCCCAGCGTGCCCGCCGATGCGGTGACCTTGACCTGCGCGGTGGCGCCCGGCGCGGTCAGGGAGAGCGTCGAGCCCTTGGCCCGGTTGTCGGCGGCGGTCGCCCGCCCCCCCACCGGCGCGGTCGCCGGGATGTAGGCGACCTCCTGCTTGTCGCCCTTGCCGCGTACGACGCGCAGCGCCGCGACCACCGGGGTCGCCCGGCCGCTCTGGGACGGGCTGAGGATCAGCGATCCAGCCTCTCCCTTGGTGACGTCCAGCAGGTCCACGCTCGCGGTCATGCCCGACTTGACGTGCAGCGTCTCGTGTCCGGCCGGGGTGATCCGGCCCGTCGCACCCGCGAGTTGCACCTTCAGGTCGGCGTCGTCGTCGCCGGGCGCGAAGGCCACCAGACGTACCGATGTGGCGTCCGCCGGGATGCCGGGCAGCACCGCGGTGCCTGACGGGTCGGCCGAGGCGGTCAGCCAGTCGCTGCCCGCCTTGTCGTCGGCGGCCCGCACCACGGCTCCCACCCGTCCGGTGCGGGTGGTGACATGAACGGTCACATCCGCGGCGGGCTCGGCGGCGGTCAGGGTGGAGAGCAGGACCGGGACGCTGGATCCGGCGGGGACCGGGATGCCCTCGGTGAGAGTGGTCTTGAGGGCGCCGTCCTTGCCGTAGAGCTCGATGTCGGCGACGGCCGCGGTGTCGTCCGGGTTGGTGAGGTGAACGTAGTCCTGCCGGTCCTCGGCCGTGGACGCTCCGGGGAACCAGAAGTCGGTGTCCGGCCCGGTGCAGCTCAGGCCGAGCAGGCCGCGGGAGCCGCCCGCCGTGACCGTGGTGGTCTGCTGGGTGGTCCAGCCGGGGGCGAGGCGGCCGGTGGCGGTGCCGACCAGGGCGGGAGCGTCGCCGCCCTCGGCCGTGGCGGCGACGGGCTTGCCGGGCTCCTTCAGCGCGAGCACCGGCTTGCCGGACGCCGGCTTCTTCGCACCCTTCGCGGCGTCGCCCTTCGCCGCGTCAGCCTTCGACTCGTCGTCCTTCTTGGGCGCGGTGTCCGGGTCCGACAACACGGCCGAGGACGGCTTCAGTTCGGCCGTACCGTCCTTCGCGTCTTCCCCGGCCGTTCCCGCCGGGGTGAAGGAGGTGTAGGCGGTCTCCGCGACCTCTGAGCTGCTCGGCGCGGGACAGAGCAGGCTGGAGCGCTCGACCGGCAGCCGCGGCGGGGCCTTGGCCTCCGTCGCCGCACCGCCGTCCGGCGCGGTGAGCGCGGCGACACCGGTGACCGCGGCGAGGGCGGTGGCGGTGGCGAGCAGGGAGATGGTTGTGCGCTTCACTCTGACTCGCCTCGGGTTGTCTTGCCGGCGTTGCCGTTCGGGTCGGGGTGCTGGTCGGTCTCGCTGCCGTACGCGTAGGGGTCGTACTGCCCCTCCTGGTACTGCCCCTCCTGGTACTGCCCTTCCTGGTACTGACCGTCGCCGTAGGGCGCGGCCTGGTACTGGTCGGCCTGGTACTGGTCCTGGAACTGTTCGCCCTGGTACGGCTGTTGCTGGTACGGCTGCGGCTGCTGGTACGGCTCACCGTCGTACTGCTGCTGCCCGTCGCCGTACGCGGTGCCCTGGTACTGCTCGTTCGCGTACGGGGCGGTGTATCCGGCGTCCGCGTACGACTGCGCGTCCCATTCGCCGTACTGCTGCTGCGGGACCGCCGCATAAGGGGACTGCTGCTCCCCTTGCTGCTGCACTCCTTGCTGCTGCACCCCTTGCTGGTGCTGCTGCGCGAAGACGTCATGTTCGGCGGGGATTTGAGCGTACGGATCGGGGTGCGCCGCAGCAGCCTCGGGCGACGAAGACGGCGAAGACTGCGACGGTGACGTGGCCCCGGCCTCCGCTTCCGTCTCCGCTTCCGCCTGCGCGCGCAGCCTGCGTGCCCTGCGCCCCTCGCCCTCCACCGCCTGCGCGGGGACCACGATCTCCTCTTCCGGCAGGTCGTCGTCGATCTCCCGCCGCCTGCCCGGCAGAGCGAGGACCAGCAGCACCAGCGCCAGCCCGGCCTGGGCCCAGATCCAGCCGGTATGGGTGGCGGGGTCTTCGTACGTCAGATCCAGCCGACCGCCCTCGGCGGGGAGTTCGAAGCCCTGGGCCCAGCCGTCGACGGTGGTCTTCTTCAGTACGCGGCCGTCGAGCGTGGCCTGCCAGCCGTCGTCCGCGCGGTCCGCGATGCGCAGCAGCCGTCCCGACTCGCCCGCCGGGATCTTGGCGTGGGCCTCGACGGCGTCGGACGCGACGGGCAGCGGGTCGCCCTTGCCGCTGACGATGGTGGCCCGGGCGACCTGGCGGTCGACGCGCCACAGTGCGCTGCCGTCGAGCTGGCTGAGCCTGCTCAGCCCGGGTGTGGCGTCGAGGACGCGGCTGGTCTGGCGGGGCGCTCCGTCGCGTACGAGTACGTAGCGGATCGCGAATCCGCTGAGCTGGCTGGTCTGGTCGGCGCCGGAGCCTGCCACGAGATTCGCGACGATCTTGTCGAGGCGGGGGTCGCTGCCGCCCGCCTCGGCGAGTTCGGCGTCGCCGAGCCGGCCGCCGGAGCCGCGTACAAGGGTGTAGGAGACCTTGGCGGCCGAGGCGCCGCCGAGGACGAGGGTGCGCGGCTGGTCGCGGGTGTCGCTCTCCTCGGCGACGAACGCGGGCACCTGGACGGGGTCGCGCCGCTCCAGCGGGCCTGCGGCGCCGCTGAGCATCCAGTTGCCCGCGGCGAGCAGGGGTGCCAGGCCGGCCGCGAGGGCGATCAGGCCGGCGACGGGCTGGCGCCAGCCGAAGTCCTGGGCGGCGACGCGGGAACGCCCGCCTTCGGCGCCGAGTACGGCCGCGGCGAGCAGGGCGATGCTGTAGACGAGGGTGGCCGGGCCCGCCCAGCCGGAGCCGTTGGCGATCACCGCGAAGACCAGTCCGACCAGCGCGACGGCCCAGGAGGCGCGGATCGCGAACTGCCGTTCGCCGCGCAGCAGGGCGGCGAGTGCCGCCAGGACGATGCCGATGAGGAGGATTCCGCCTGCTGCCTTGGGGCCGCCGGGGCTCATTCCGAGGAGGTCGAGTGCGCTCGCCGATCCGGCGCCGAATTCGAGTCCGGCTTCGCGGAAGAAGGCGGACGGGCCGGTCAGCAGGGTCAGCGACCAGGGTGCGAGGACGAGCAGCGGGACGCCGAGGGCGGCGAGGAACCGCAGCCCGTACGCAGTGATGTCGTCGCGTCGCAGTACGAGGACGGCGATGCCGAGGACGAGCGCGATCAGCCACACGATGGGCGTGAACGCCATGGCGAGGGTGAGCAGGAGCGCGTACGCCCAGGTCGCGCGCCAGCTGCCGCGCCCGCCGCCGGTGCCGCTGCGCAGTCCGTGGGCGGCGACGCCTGCCCGGGCGATGAGCGGCAGCAGGATCGCGAGGACGGCGGTGCCGAGCCGTCCGGTGGCGAGTGCGCCGGTCGCGGCGGGCAGGAAGGCGTACGCGATGCACGCCCAGGCCCGCAGCGGCCGGGATTCGACGATGGGGCGGGAGGCGAAGTACGCGGTGAGTCCGGCGAGCGGGACCGAGCAGACGAGCAGCACGGTGAGCGCGAAGCCGGTGGAGCCGAGGAAGACGGTGGACAGGGCCGCGAGCACGGCGAGGTAGGGGGGCGCGGTCTGGGTGCCGCCGGTGCCGAGGGGGTGCCAGTTGTCGGCGTAGCGGGACCACAGGTCGGAGACGTCGGAGGGGGCGGGCAGCAGTGCGCCGCCGGCCAGCGCTCCACCGCCGAAGAGTCCGCGGCAGGCGACGAGCGAGACGAGGAGCAGTACGGCAAAGAGCACCGGCCCCGGCTTGCGGGCGATCTTCTTCAGGCGTGCGAACTGTTCGATCTCCAGGAAGTCGGCGTCGTCCCCGCCGGGTCCTGATTCGACGGCGCCGTGGCGTGAGCCGCCCGAGTCGGCGTCGGAGCCGCCGCCGAAGTGGCCGGCGACCTGTTCGACGGTGGCGCGGACGGTCGCGCCGGGCGGCGGGAAGAGCGGGCGCAGTTCGCCCGCTTCTACGGCGCCGCGCTGCTTGGCGCGCCTGCGGCGGCCGGCGATGATCCGTTCGGGCCGCAGCAGGGTGCCGAAGAGGCCCATGACTTCGTCGACGGCCTGGCCGGGGACTTTGCCGACGAGGTAGGCGAGGGTGCGCAGGAGTGTGCCGAAGACGATGCGCAGCAGTACGTAGGGGAAGGCCGCGGCGCGTGCGTTGGTGAGCAGGGTGTAGACGGCGCCGGCCTTGTCGACGCGGTGGGGGCTGGCGACGGAGCGGCCGGCGCAGTCGACGGTGCGGCGTTCGCGGGCGGCGGCTTCGGCGTGCCGCATGACGGCGTCGGGGGCGACGAGGACGCGGTGGCCGGCGGCGTGGGCACGCCAGCACAGGTCGACGTCGTCGCGCATGAGGGGCAGTCGCCGGTCGAAGCCGCCGAGCTGCTCGAAGACGTCGCGGCGGATGAGCATGCCGGCGGAGGAGACGGACAGGACGGGGCGGATCTGGTCGTGCTGTCCCTGGTCCTGTTCGCGGCGGTCGAGTCCGGTCCAGCGGCGTCCGCTGTTGGCGATGGAGACGCCTGCTTCGAGGAGTTGCTTGCGGTCGTACCAGCCGCGGAGTTTGGGGCCGACGATGGCGGCGTATTCGTCGGAGTCGGCGACGCGCAGCAGTTCGGCGAGGGCGCCGGGTTCGGGTGCGCAGTCGTCGTGGAGCAGCCACAGCCACTGGACGGGTTCGCCGTAGGGCAGTTCGGGCATGTCGTACGCGTCGTCGCGCCAGGTCCTGCTGGCGGGGTCCCAGCCGCTGGGCCGCTTCAGGTAGGGCAGGTCGTCGGGGGTGAGCACGCCCGCGGTGCGGGCCGCCTCGTCGACGGCGGTGCCGAAACCGGTGCGGCGGGCGAGGTGCAGTACGCGCTCGGCGCCGAATGCCTCGGTGACCAGCCGCGCGGAGTCGTCGGCGCTGCCGGTGTCGGCGGCGACGACGTTCTGTACGGGGCGTTCCTGGCCGATGAGTCCGGCGAGGGCGTCGGGGAGCCAGCGTGCGCCGTCGTGGGAGACGAGCACGGCGGTGACGACGTGCCGCGGGAACTCGGGCGGGTGTGCGGGGGCGAACGCGGCTGTGGTGGCGGACATTGAGGTACGGGCCCTCCGGCCGGGGGGTCGCCCCCTAGGGGCGTTGGAGCGTCTCGGACGGGGCCCCACACTAACGGCTGGTACACGAACGGTCCGCCGACTGCGGTCAGGATGCAGTCGGCGGACCGGGGGTTACGTACCTGCTTGTGGTGTTTCGTCGGACCCTTGGGCGGGACCTCAGGTGGAGCTTCGGTTACAGGTCGGGCTTCGGTTACCTGCCGGACTTCGAACCGGGACCCGGATCGGGCTTCGGGCCGAACTTCGGACCGGGCTCCGGATCGGGCTTCGGACCGGGCTTCGGATATCGGTGCGGTTTTCAGACGGCGGCCTTCTTCAGTCGACGGCGTTCACGTTCGGACAGGCCGCCCCAGATTCCGAATCGCTCGTCGTTGGCGAGGGCGTACTCGAGGCATTCGGAGCGGACTTCGCAGGCGAGGCAGACCTTCTTGGCCTCGCGGGTGGAACCGCCCTTCTCGGGGAAGAAGGACTCGGGATCGGTCTGGGCGCACAACGCGCGCTCCTGCCAGCCGAGTTCCTCGTCCGCGTCCTCGACCAGCAGTTGTTCGAACAGCTCGGTCATGTGCGCCCCTCGATCTGTCTTTGCGTCCCCGTGATGTTGCCGTTGTCGATTTTCGGCCGAACGACACGAGTGAAATTACAAGTGTGTGGCTCCGGGCCAGTCAAGCTGAGATCTGCTATTGGGCCCGGTATTCACTCTGCGGAACCAAAGCTATGCGGAAAGTGTTCAAATCACCAAAAAACTGACACATGCCAGAGGCCTGCCCCGCACCCTCCTCTCACGAGGAGAAGACGCCGCAGGGTTCGATCTTGTTGCGATCGAGCCATTTAAGCGATCCGGATCACAGTCCGATCACGGGGCCGCAACGGCGTTTACGAGCACGGTTGCTGCGCCATGTCTCCGCGGTCGCGGCTGCACAAACCTTTCTCCGCATCCAGTAACCGGATGAGGTGAAACATTACCGCCAAATCGGGCATTGAGTTGACAGTAAGGAGCTCACCCGTCACCTTTGATCCCATGCCAGCGACCTCAGCGCACACCGCGACCCCGCTCCGTGGGTTCCGCAGCGCTGTCCAGGCGCGCTGTTGCTGTTCCTGCTGTTGATGCGCCCGTAGCGCTCCAGCCACTCACCGCATGCGGCTCAGCCCGCGTGCACTGCTTGCACCGCATGTCCTGCGACACCCCAGCACTGCACATTCTCTGCCGAGGAACCACCGCACCCATGAACAGCGACAGCGACCTCCAGATCGCCGGCGACATCCTCGCCGTACAACACCTTCTCCAGCCCGCCCGCGAGCACCCGGCCACCGTCGCCGACTTCGTCGGGCTGGCCCGCTCCATCGCCGCCGACGGCGCGCAGTGGGCTCACCTCGTCCAGTACGACACCGCCTCCCGCTGGTACCACCGGCTGCGCACCGGGCCCGGCTACGAGGTGTGGCTGCTGTCCTGGGTCCCCGGTCAGGGCAGCGGGCTGCACGACCACGGACTGTCGTCAGGCGTACTGACCGTCCTCGACGGCGAGCTCACCGAGCGCAGCGAGCGGGGCCCCCGGTCTCTCGCCGCGGGCGCGCAGCGGGTGTTCGCGCCCGGCTATGTGCACGAAGTCGTCAATGATTCGCTCGAACCGGCCGTCAGTCTGCACATCTACTACCCAGGTCTGACCGATATGCCGATGCACAGCGCCGGCATCCCCCATGCGGAATGCCAGGGGCGCTCCCCGGCCGAACGCGACATCCTGCCCGCCTGACACGCCCGCCCGTCGCCCGACCACCACCCCTCATTCGATCAGGCTCCGCCTGACACACTGTCTGCATGCGCATTGTGGTTCTGGCCGGCGGCATCGGCGGCGCCCGTTTCCTTCGCGGTCTCAAGCAGGCCGCGCCCGAAGCGGACGTCACGGTGATCGGCAACACCGGTGACGACATCCATCTGTTCGGGCTGAAGGTCTGCCCCGACCTCGACACCGTGATGTACACCCTCGGCGGTGGCATCAATGAAGAGCAGGGCTGGGGGCGTACGGACGAGAGCTTCCGGGTCAAGGAAGAGCTCGCAGCCTACGGTGTGGGGCCCGAGTGGTTCGGCCTCGGCGACCGCGACTTCGCGACACACATCGTCCGTACGCAGATGCTCGCCGCGGGCTATCCGCTCAGCGCCGTCACCGAAGCGCTCTGCGCGCGCTGGAATCCGGGCGTTCGGCTGCTGCCGATGTCGGACGACCGCGTCGAGACGCATGTCGCCGTCGAGGTCGAGGGCGAGCGGAAGGTCATCCACTTCCAGGAGTACTGGGTGAAGCTGCGGGCGTCCGTGGCCGCGGAGGCCGTCGTGCCCGTCGGCGCGGACCAGGCGAAGCCCGCGCCGGGGGTGCTGGAGGCGATCGCCTCCGCCGACGTGATCGTCTTCCCGCCGTCCAACCCCGTCGTCAGCGTCGGCACGATCCTGGCGGTGCCGGGGATCCGCGAGGCCATCGCAGAGGCGGGCGTCCCGGTTGTGGGCCTGTCCCCCATCGTCGGGAACGCGCCGGTGCACGGGATGGCGGACAAGGTACTGGCGGCGGTGGGCGTGGAGGCGACCGCCGCGGCGGTGGCCCAGCACTACGGCTCCGGGCTGCTCGACGGCTGGCTGGTCGACACCGTCGACGCGGGCGCGGTGGCTGAGGTCGAGGGGGCGGGGATCCGCTGCCGGGCTGTGCCGCTGCTGATGACGGATGTGGACGCGACGGCGGAGATGGCGCGGCGGGCGCTGGAGCTGGCCGAGGAGGTACGGGCGTGAGCACGCCCTCCCCCTCTGCCGCGGACTCTCCCTCTGTCGCGGACTCCTCCTCCCTTTCTGCCGCGGACTCCCCTTCCCCCTCGTCCTCCCCCTCGTACCGGGTCTGGGCGCTGCCGGGTCTGGGTGAGGTCCGGCCGGGCGACGACCTCGCGAAGCTGATCATCGCCACCTCGCCCGGGCTTGTGGACGGCGATGTCCTGCTCGTCACCTCGAAGATCGTGAGCAAGGCCGAGGGAAGGATCGTGGAGGCGGCGGACCGCGAGGCGGCGATCGACGCGGAGACGGTACGCGTGGTGGCGCGGCGCGGGCCCCTTCGTATCGTCGAGAACCGGCAGGGCCTGGTGATGGCCGCGGCCGGCGTCGATGCCTCCAACATCCCTGCCGGGACTGTGCTGTTGCTGCCTGCCGATCCTGATGCCTCGGCGCGCGCGATCCGCGAGGGGCTGCGGGCGGCGCTGGGCGTCGACGTCGGCGTGATCGTCACGGACACCTTCGGGCGGCCCTGGCGCAACGGTCTGACGGATGTCGCGATCGGCGCGGCCGGAGTGCGGGTCCTGGACGATCTGCGGGGCGGCGTCGACGGATACGGCAATCCGCTGAGCTCGACCGTCGTCGCCACCGCGGACGAACTGGCCGCCGCCGGTGACCTGGTGAAGGGCAAGGCCGACGGCCTGCCGGTCGCGGTGGTGCGCGGCCTGTCCCATGTGGTGGCGGATGACGCGGAAGGCGCCCGGGCGATGGTGCGGGTCGCGGCCGACGACATGTTCCGGCTGGGGACCTCGGAGGCGGTACGGGAGGCGGTGACCCAGCGCCGCACGGTGCGGGAGTTCACCGACGAGCCGGTGGACGGCGGCGCGGTGCGCCGGGCGGTCGCGGCCGCGGTGACTGCTCCGGCGCCGCATCACACGACGCCGTGGCGTTTCGTACTGCTCGAATCTGCTTCGTCCCGCGCCGAGTTGCTGGACGCGATGCGGGACGCGTGGACCGCGGATCTGCGGCGCGACGGCAAGTCGGAGGAGTCCGTCGCGAAGCGCGTGCGGCGCGGGGATCTGCTGCGCAAGGCGCCGTATCTGGTCGTGCCGTGCCTCGTCATGGACGGCTCACACCACTACGGGGATCCGCGGCGCGACGGTGCCGAGCGCGAGATGTTCGTGGTCGCGGCGGGCGCGGGCATCCAGAACTTCCTGGTGGCGCTGGCGGGCGAACGGCTCGGCTCTGCGTGGGTGTCGTCGACGATGTTCTGCCGCGATGTGGTCCGGGATGTGCTTGGCCTGCCCGCAGGGTGGGACCCGATGGGCGCGGTGGCGGTGGGTCATGCGGCCGCACCGCCGAAGCAGCGGCCGGCGCGGGAGCCGGGGGACTTCATCGCGGTGCGGTGACCTCCTGGCGCGACGGAAGGCCCCGGCACGCAGTCGCCGAAGAACACACAGCCGGCGCCCTGTCCGTCGTCCGTCATTTCGGGCGGGTCGAAGAGGCCGCCGGGTCCTCGGCGTTCTACAGCGTGGCGATGTCGACGCGTGGCATCTTCGGCTTGCGGCGGGGCGGGGTGCGGCCGCCCAGGAGGATGAGGCGGGCCGCGCGGTGGCGCTGGCCCGTGTAGGGGGCGAGGAGTTCGAGCATCGCCGCGTCGTCGGCGTCGCGGTCGCCCGCGAGTGCGTAGCCGACGATGCCGGGGAGGTGGAGGTCGCCGACGGTGACCGCGTCGGGGGCGCCGTTGCTACGCTGGACCGTTTCTGCGGAGGTCCAGGGACCGACGCCGGGAATCAACTCCAGGCGTTCTTGCGCTTGTCGGGGCTCCATGGCCGACGCCTCCTCCAGGCGGCGGGCGACACGGACCGCGCGCAGGATGGTGGAGGCGCGCTTGTTGTCGACACCGGCGCGGTGCCACTCCCAGGACGGGATCATCCGCCAGGCGGACGGGTCCGGCATGACATGCATACGGCGCGTGCCATCGGCCGCCGGTCCGGGGGCGGGCTCGCCGTATTTCCGTACCAGCAGCCGCCAGGCGCGGTACGCCTCGTCCGTGGTGACCTTCTGCTCCAGGATCGAGGGGATCAGGGATTCGAGGACCAGGCCGGTGCGGGTGAGGCGGAGGCCCGGGGAGCGACGCTGGGACGCGGCGACGAGGCGGTGGCGGGGCTCGAAGAGGTCCGGCTCGTCCTGCGCCCCCAACAGGTCCGGCAGCCGGGCGAGCAGCCACGGCGCGCCGGGGCCCCAGGCCTCGGCCTCGGCCTCCGCGGCCGCCGGCCGGAGGGCGACGCGGAGTGTGCCGGGGCCGTCGGGCGTACGGGTTGCGCGCCAGACGGAGCCGTCGGGGGTGGTACGGAAGGTGGGGTCGGCGGGGCCGCGGCGGAGGGGGCCGAGGACGAGGCCCAGGTCGAGGGGGCCGGGCGGGGTCCAGCGGCGGGTGCGGGACGCGGGTGCCTGCCGGGGGATGCCGGTGGAGGCGGGCACGGGGGTGTGACCGCCCCGCACGGTGGTGCGGGTGGGTTGGTTCGGTGCGAAGCGTCCTGCCACGGTGTATGAGAGTACGGGCCCTCGTCGGCCCCGGCAGACTTTCCCCCGCCCCGCCCTCCCCCTACGGCCTGCGGGCGTGAGGGGACCCCCAGGTACGGCCTTCGGCCGTGTCCTCAATCTCCCCCACGACTTCGTCCGGAGGGGGACCCCCAACGGGCTTGATTTCCGCCGGTCGGCCTGCGTTTTCAGGCCGACCGGCGGGAAATTCAAGCCTCGCCACCGATTGAGGCGCGGGGATCCGGGGCGGAGCCCCGAAACCAGCCCCGCCGGCGCTTGAGGCGCGGGACTACTGGTCCGACGAGAAGCGCACCGACGCCCGCGGCAGCACCGCGTCGCACCACACCCTCGCGCCCTCGCGCAGTTCGTTGTCGGCGCCCACCACCGCGCCGTCGCCGATCACCACCCCCGACAGCACCGAGCGCGCGCCGATCCGGGCGCCCGCGCCGATGAGGGAGGAGGAGATCACCGCGCCCTCCTCCACGATCGCGCCCTCCAGGACCGCGCTGCCGTCGATGCGGGCGCCCTCGGCGATCACCGCGTTCGCGCCGATGACCGTGCCGCCGGTGAGTTTGGCGTCGGGGGCGACCGATGCCGAGGGCAGGACCAGACGGTCACCGCACCGGCCCGGGACAGCCGGCGACGGGGCGCGGCCCAGCACGAGGTCGGCCGAGCCGCGGACGAAAGCCTGCGGGGTGCCGAGGTCCAGCCAGTACGTGGAGTCGACCATGCCCTGGAGATGGGCTCCCGAGGCCAGCAGGTCCGGGAACGTCTCGCGCTCCACCGAGACCGGGCGGCCCGCCGGGATCGTGTCGATCACCGAGCGGCGGAAGACGTACGCGCCCGCGTTGATCTGGTCGGTGACGATCTCCTCGGGGGTCTGCGGCTTTTCGAGGAAGGCCGTGACCCGGCCGCTCTGATCCGTCGGGACCAGCCCGAACGCCCGAGGGTCCTCGACCCTGGTGAGGTGAAGGGAAACGTCCGCGCCCGACGAGCGGTGCGTGGTGACCAGCGCCTCGATGTCCAGGCCCGTCAGGATGTCGCCGTTGAAGATCAGCACGGGGTCCTCGGGGCCCGACCGCAGCCGGGAGGCGACGTTGCGGATCGCGCCGCCGGTGCCGAGCGGCTCCTCCTCTGTGACGTACTCCAGCTGGAGGCCGAGCGCGGAGCCGTCCCCGAAGTACGGCTCGAAGACCTCCGCCAGATACGACGTCGCCAGCACGATGTGCTCGACGCCCGCCGCCCTGGCCCGTGCCAGTTGATGTGTGAGGAACGGTACGCCCGCCGCCGGAACCATCGGCTTGGGCGTATTGACGGTGAGCGGGCGCAGCCGGGTGCCCTTGCCGCCGACCAGGAGGATCGCTTCTGTCACCTTGTCGTCTCTGCTTCCTGCTGGGGCCGGCATGGTCACTCGTCATGGTCACTCGTTCGAGACCGGCCAGTTTATGCAGTTGGTTGGTGCGTTCTCTGCTTCAGGCACGTCCCTGGTACGTGGCCGCGGCACGGCGGGCGGTGCCGAGCCTGTTGTAGAGGAGGGCTCCCGGACAGTCCGTGGAGTATCCGTCCCGGTGCCCGGAAATGACGTTCATGTTGACCTTTACCCCCTCCGCATACTTGCCGCTCCCTCCCGACGTCAGCAGGACCTTGCCGAGCGGGTTCATGCCGTAAAGCCCGAGCTTCCAAGCCGTCAGCTTCGCGACCGCGGTCACGGCGGCGGGCGGTGGGGTGGAGAGACTGTACGTGCCGAGCACGGCGATGCCCACGCTGTTCGTGTTGAAACCCAGCGTGTGCGCGCCGAGAACCGGCTTTCCCACGCCTCCCGCGCGCCCTTCGTAGATGTTTCCGCATTTGTCGACGGCGAAGTTGTAGCCGAAGTCGCGCCAGCCACTGCTCACGACGTGGTAGCGGTAGATACTGCGCAGGACGGAGGGCGCCTGCGCGCAGGTGTAGTTGTTTCCGGTGGCACTGTGGTGCACGAAAGCGGCTTTGACGGACGACGTGTAGACGAAAGTCTTCTCGCGCAGCGACTCGTCGGCGCCCCATCCCTTGCGCGTGATGATGGCCGGGCGAGGCCCGATGTACGGCACCGCGCCTGCGAGGGCCGACGGGTCCAACTCAGCTTCCGTCTCCTCTCGTGACAGCGCCGGGAGCATGTTCTCGTTCGCGGGCGCGGGTTCCTCCGCGGGCGCGGGCTCGTCCGGAAGTGGGGATTCGCCCGCGGGCGCGGGTTCGTTCGTCGACGGGGGTACGTCCGCCAGAGCGGGTTCGTTCGTCGGCGCGGGTACGTCCGCCAGAGCGGGTTCGTTCGTCGGCGCGGGTACGTCCGCCAGAGCGGGTTCGTTCGTCGGCGCGGGTACGCCCGCCAGAGCGGGCTCGTTCGTCGGCGCAGGTACGCCCGCCAGAGCGGGCTCGTTCGTCGGCGCAGGTACGCCCGCCAGTGCGGGCTCGTCCGCCGCTCCCTCCCCCGGGTCCACGAGTTCGAGGCGCAGGCCCTCGGGCAGCGGAGTCCGTCCGGCCGCCTCCTGGCGTACGCGTACCTCCACGCCGTCCGACGCGCCGACCCACAGCGGGGCCGTGGAGCCGCGCATCTTCCCCGACTTGCTCTCCGCGCTGCCCGGGTCCGCGCGGTGCTCGTGGTTGTGGGTCTCCACGTCCTGCCAGCCGGACCACTCGCCGGAGCCGACGGCCCGGGTTCTGACCTCGACCGTGCCGTGCAGTTCGACGTTCACGTCGTCCCAGACGACGCCGACGAGGGAAAAGGGTCTGACGTCACGTTCGGTCACCCCCTGTTCCGTCGCCGGGCCGAGTGACCGGTCGGACGCCCCCTCCCCGGTCGGCGCCAGCGGCAGCGACTGAGTGGAACCGGGCAGATCCGGCACTGGTGGGGACGCGGCGGTCGCGCCGGAGGGCAGTGAGAGCGGAACTATCAGCGCGGCTGAGCACGCGACGCCGACGGAAGTTGCAAGAAATCCACGCATGATGACGATCCTGAGCCGGGGCCGCGGACTCCGCTATCCGGGAAACTGACGGCCCATCGCTCCAACCGGAGGACCCCGTCACCGGTACGGCGGCTTCCCGCCCGCCCCGCCGCGTACCCTTGCACGGGTGAACGCCAGCGACCGTACCCCTGCCGACCTGCTGCGATCCGCGCTCGCCGCGGACCCGGCGCGCCCCTTGGTCACTTTCTACGACGACGCCACCGGTGAGCGGGTGGAATTGTCCGTGGCCACCTTCGCCAATTGGGTGGCAAAGACGGCGAATCTGCTCCAGGGCGACCTGGCCGCCCAGCCCGGTGACCGGCTCGCGCTGTTGCTTCCCGCGCACTGGCAGAGCGCGGTCTGGCTGCTCGCCTGCTCCTCGGTCGGCGTGAGCGTCGAGGTGGGCGGCGACCCGGCGGACGCGGATCTTGTGGTCAGCGGTCCGGACACCCTGGAGGAGGCGCGCGCCTGTTCCGGGGAGCGGGTGGCCCTCGCGCTGCGGCCGCTGGGTGGGCGCTTCCCGCAGCCGCCGGCGGGGTTCGTGGACTACGCGGTGGAGGTGCCGGGTCAGGGCGACCGTTTCGCGCCGTACGCACCGGTGGATCCGTCCGCGCCCGCGCTCACCGTGGGCGGCATGGAACTGACCGGCGTCGAGCTGGTGGAGCGGGCCCGCGCGGACGCGGCCGACTTGGGCCTTACGCCCGGCTCGCGGCTGCTGACGGGACGCGGATACGACTCGTGGGAGGGGCTGTCGGCCGGGCTCTTCGCGCCGCTTGCGGCCGGTGGGTCGGTGGTGCTCTGCCGAAACCTCGGTGAGCTGTCGCAGGAGGGCCGCGAGAAGCGGATCGAGAGCGAGCGCGTCACGAACACCGCGGTGTGACAACCCTCTGAGGTCCACTCGTGTGGCGCACATGCGGGCCGAGCCCCCGGGCCTGAGCGTCAACTCCGGTGGATGATCGGCGATACGCGTGCTTCAACGCACAACCAAGCGCGAGGTTCAGCCGTCTAGTCCTGCGATCGGCGACCCAGCGCGCCGCCGACGCCATGAAGGATGGACGCAGACGTGACGGACAGTGCTGGCACGCCCGCCGAACCGGACGGCCCGGCCGACGACGAGCCGCCGACCGGAACGCGCGGGCCTGGTAGTACGGGCGAGGCCGGTAACGGCGAGGATCCGGCAAAGGCTGACGCGGACGGCACGGCTGGCGCTGCCGGTGCAACCGGCACTGCCGGCACGGAGAACGCGGACGACACGGCTGGCGCCGCCACCGCGAAGGACGTGGCGGGCACAGCGGGCACAGCGGACGCGGACGAAACGGCAGGCACCGTCGGCACGGACAGCACCGACGACACGGCAGGCGCGGACGACACGCTCGGCACGCCTGAGGCGGGCGCCCAGCCCCCCAACCGCAAACATCACTTGCTGCGTTGGACCGCCCTCGGCACCTCCGTCGTCGTCCTCGCCGCCGCCGCCGTCGGCTGGTGGTTCTACCGCAAGTTCGATGCCAACATCACCACCGACATCACCGCGGCCGCCGAGCTCGAAGCGTACGAGAAGGAGCGGCCCAAGCCCCTCTCGCGCGACGCGCAGAACATCCTGCTCCTCGGCTCCGACACCCGCTCCGGCGACGGCAACAGCCAGTACGGCCGCGACGACGGGGGCAGCCAGCGCTCCGACACCACGATCCTGCTGCACATCTCCGGGGACCGGAAGAGCGCGACCGCGATGTCCATCCCGCGTGACCTGATGGTCAGCATCCCCAGTTGCCGGGGGGCCGACCGCACCCGTACGAAGGCGCAGTTCGCGCAGTTCAACTGGGCGTTCGAGTTCGGCGGCGCGGCCTGCACGATCCGTACCGTCGAGCGGTTCACCGGCATCCGCGTCGACCACCACATGGTGGTGGACTTCAGCGGCTTCAAGGACATGGTCAACGCCGTGCACGGGGTCGAGATCTGCCTGAAGGAACCGATCGACGACGCCGACGCGCACCTCGAGCTGCCCGCGGGCAAGCAGACGCTGCGCGGCGAGCAGGCCCTCGGTTTCGTACGGGCCCGCAAGTCCATCGGCAACGGCAGTGACACCGAACGCATGGAACGCCAGCAGCAGTTCCTCGGCGCGCTGGTCAAGAAGGTGCAGAGCAATGGCGTACTGCTCAATCCGACCCGGCTCTTCCCGGTGCTGGACGCGGCGACCAAATCACTGACCACCGACCCGGGTCTGAACTCGCTGAAGGATCTGTACGACCTAACCCGCTCAATCCGCAGCATTCCAACCGAAAAGGTACAGTTCCTCACCGTTCCGCGGCAGCCGTACAGAGCCGACCCGAACCGCGACGAGCTCGTCGAGCCCGACGCGGCTGAGCTCTTCAAGCGACTGCGCGAGGACAAGCCCGTCACCGTCGTCCCGGACAAGGGCGACAAGAAAGACCCCTCGCAAGCAGAATCCTCGCCGGATGAGAAGCCGGACGGCAGCGGGCCCGCGAGCCCGACTCGGACGCCGACTTTCTCCGGTACAACCGCCGCAGAAGGCACCTGTGAGTAAAGCGATGGCCAAGCCGGAGTCGGCAGTCCATGACGATTGGGCGGAATGCCCGCTTGTAAGGAGCGTGGAATTTGTCACTGACGTCGCTCGACGTTGACCTGGGCGGATAGTGTGACGCGATCCGGTGCTTCCGACCTTCGGTCGCGCACTGCTGGATCGAAAGACCGAGCGCCCTTCGGGGGAGGCGCCTCGCGTGGCACCGACGGAGGACTCAAGCAACCGTGGATGCGCAAAGCCGTGGACGGGCGGACGATATCGACCCCGCCGACCAGTGGGTACTCAACCCGCAAACCGGCAATTACGAATTGCGACTGGACCAATCCGCACCGCAGTCGTCCGCGTCGGCAAGCGCCGCTCCCAGAACTCCGGCGCCGAGAAGTCCGCAGGACCACAGGACCGCGTCCCCCGACCGGGAGGTGCCCGGGCAGCGCTCGCGCCGTGCGGGCAATGCCTCCGGCGGCCGGGCCGGCAATGCCTCCGTCGGTACCACTCCCCCCACAGCGGGCCGGCGCAAGCGCAAGCAGCCCAAGTCCCGCAAGAAGAAGGCGCTTCTGTGGACGGGTGGCGTGACGGCCTTCTTCGTGGTGGCCGCCGCCGTGGGCACCTATCTCGTCTACCGGCACTTCGACTCGAACCTGAACACGATCGATGTCGGGGGCGCGGGCAGCGGCGGCTTCAAGAAGGACCAGGCCGTCAACGTCCTCGTCATCGGCACCGACAAGCGGTCCGGCGAGGGCAATGAGTCCTACGGCGACAGGGACAGCGTCGGGCACGCCGACACCACGATCCTCTTCCATGTCTCCAAGGACCGGACGAACGCCACCGCGCTGTCCATCCCGCGCGACCTGATCACCGACATCCCGGCCTGCAAGACCAATACCGCCGACGGCACCAAGGACATCGCGGGAACGCGCAAGACCCGGTTCAACGAGAGCCTCGGCCAGTCGGGCCGCGACCCGGGCTGCACCATGCGTACGGTCAAGGAGCTCACCGGCGTCACCGTCGACCACTTCATGATGGCCGACTTCAACGCGGTCAAGACGATGACCACCGCCGTCGGCGGCGTCGAGGTCTGTCTCGCGAAGGACATCAAGGACAAGGACTCCAAGCTCGACCTCCCGGCGGGCAAGCACACCATCAAGGGCGAGGAGGCACTGGCCTTCGTCCGTACGCGTCACTCGGTGGGCTTCGGCGGCGACCTGAGCCGCATCGAGATCCAGCAGCAGTTCCTGAGCTCGCTGATCCGCAAGATGAAGTCCAGCGACACGCTCTCCAGCCCCTCCAAGATGTGGGATCTGGCAGAGGCCGCCACCAAGGCGCTCACCGTAGACGATGGCATAGGCAAGATCTCCAGGCTTCGCGATCTCGGCTTGGAGCTGTCGAAGGTGAACCCGAAGAACATCACCTTCACGACCGTGCCGGTGGTCGACAACACCGACGGGGCGACCGTGCTGCTCAACGAGGCCAAGGCCAAGCCGTTGTTCTCGATGATTCAGAACGACACCTCGCTCACCGAGGTGAAGCAGCAGGAACAGGACGCCAAGAACAAGCAGCAGGGTCTGCTCAAGGGGGCCAGGGCGAACGCGTCAGAGGTGCGGGTCGCGGTCTTCAACGGCAGCGACACGCAGGGGGCGGCGCTGACGACTCTGACCTGGCTGCAGAACGAGCAGGGCGTACTGAAGTCGAGCAACGAGGGCAATGCCCCGAGCAAGCTGCCCAAGACGACGCTGGCGTACGCGCCGAACCAGGCCGATCAGGCCCGCAAGCTGGCGGACCTCATGGGCCTGCCGGCGACGGCGCTGAAGCCGGGCGCCGAGGACGCCGTGGGTCTGGAGGCCATGCAGCTGACCCTCGGCGCGGATTTCAAGGGTGCGGGGGTGCCCATCACCGGTCCGGCGAAGGCGCCGGAGGGTGTGCAGAAGGTCGAAGCGGACAAACAGGTGTGTGCCAAGTGACGCCGGAACACCGGGTCATCAGGCGCGCCTGAACGACAGGGGGGACCCGGGGTGGGACAGAACAGCGTGCGAGGGGAGGGGACGCGGCGCCGCGTCCCGCACGCCCGCGAACTGGGCTGGGACGACAGCCTGTACGGCGAAGGGGGCGGCCAGGGCGCCGGAGGCCGCAGGAGCAGGACCGGCAGACAGGCCGGGCCGGGCGGAGGGCCTGCGGACGGCGGCGACGGCGGCCACAAGGCCGGACGCCCGCGCAGCGGCCCGCAGCGGCACGGAAAACGCGGCAAACGCCGCATACTTCGCTGGGTCGCGTCCGTCCTGTCGCTGCTGATACTAGGCACGGCCGGCGCCGGCTACCTCTACTACGAGCGCCTCAACAGCAAGCTCAAGAAGGACGACCTCACGCTCGGCGACAAGATGCCCGAGCACCAGGCCAACTCCGCCGGTCAGACCCCGCTGAACATCCTGCTCATCGGCTCGGACGCGCGGGACTCCAAGGAGAACCAGCAGCTCGGCGGTGCAAAGAGCACCTTCGGCGGACAGCCGCTCGCCGATGTGCAGATGCTGCTGCACCTCTCGGCCGACCGCAGCAATATCTCGGTGATCAGCATGCCGCGCGACACCGTGGTCAAGATCCCCGAGTGCAAGGACCCGGACACCGACAAGACGTACGCCGCCACCGGCTGGACGCTGACCAACGAGTCTCTCGGCCGCGGCGGGCCCGGCTGCACGGTCGCGACCTGGTACGCCCTCACCGGCATCACCATCGACCACTTCATGATGATCGACTTCGCCGGTGTGGTCTCCATGGCCGACGCCATCGGCGGCGTCCCGGTCTGCGTCGAGAAGAACGTCTACTCGCGCAACAGCACGGGCCAGGGCTCCGGGCTGAAGCTGGAGGCGGGCACTCACCCCGTCAAGGGAGAGCAGGCGCTCCAGTGGCTGCGTACGCGCTACGGCTTCGGCGACGGCACCGACCTCGCCCGCACCCGCGCGCAGCACATGTACATGAATTCGATGGTCCGGGAGCTGCGCAGGAACACCAAGCTCACCGACCCGAACAAGCTGCGCAAGCTCGCCGAGGCGGCCATCGGAGCGCTCACCGTCGACAAGGGCATCAACTCCGTCCGGCAGCTCTTCGACCTGGGCGAGGAGCTCAAGAGCGTCCCGACCGCCCGGATCACCATGACCACGATGCCGAACTTCTACTCCGAGCGGCCGGGGTTCGCCGGCAAGGTCGAGCCCCAGCCGGGCGATGCCGAGCAGCTGTTCCGGATGGTCCGTGAGGACATTCCGCTGGACGGCAAGGCGCCGAAGAAGAAGCCGGCCGCCACGCCCGCCGTCTCCCAGGACCCGGCTGCGACGCCCGGTGAGATCGCGGTGATGGTGCAGAACGGCACCGGGGGCGACGGCCGGTTCGCCGAGAAGGGCAGGGCGACGGCGGTCGCCGGGATCCTGTCCGCCAAGGGCTTCACACAGGCCAGGGCGGACGCCACGACGAACCCGCAGGAGAAGACGGTCATCCGGTTCTCCAACGCCGAGCTCGAGGGCGATGCGCAGGCGGTCGCCAAGTCCCTCGGGATTCCGCTGACTTCGGTGAAGAAGTCGACGGATGTCACCGGTATCTCGCTGATCGTGGGCGCGGACTGGCGTCAGGGCGACGCGTACCCGAAGTCGGCGGTGCAGGGCGACAACAAGACCCCGGAGTCGGCGAACGCGCTGAAGGGCGACAACGACGAGGCGTGCATGCCCGTGCAGCCCGGCTTCAGCTGGTAGCTCGTACGCGAGAGGGCCCCGGGTGCGCGTGCACCCGGGGCCCTCTCGTATCTGTCAGAGGCGTACGTCAGCGGCGTAGGCGAGTCAGACGGACGTCGCCCGCACCGCCGGGCGGCGGCTCGCTATGACCTTCTTCGCCAGTGCGCGCGGGCTGGTGAGGAAGCCGTACCCCCACGACATGTGCATGGTGGCCAGCGCCACGGGGATCTGCAGGCGCGCCTTGAGCGGCAGGCCCTTGCCCGCAGGGAGGGAGCCCGCCGCTATGGCGGCCAGATAGCCGCCCGGGACGATGAAGCCCCAGGGGGTGAGAGCCGCGCCGGCCACGAGGCCCGCGGCGATCGCGCAGACCGCGGTCGGCGGGGCGAGGTAGCGCAGGTTGATGGAGCCCTCGTGGAAGCGGGCTACGACGTGGCGCCAGCGGCCGTAGTCCTTGTACTGCTTCGCCAGGGCGCGCACGCTCGGCCGCGGCCGGTACTGCACCCTGAGCTCCGGCGAGAACCAGACCAGGCCGCCCGCCTCGCGGATGCGGAAGTTCAGCTCCCAGTCCTGGGCGCGGATGAACTCCTCGTTGTAGCCGCCCTGCTGCTCCAGCGCCTCGCGACGGAAGACACCCAGATACACGGTTTCTGCCGGGCCCGCCGCGCCGCCGGTGTGGAAGGCGGCGTTCCCGACGCCGACCTTCGAGGTCATGGCGGCGGCGACGGCGTGCTCCCAGTCGTTCTCGCCCTCGGCGTGCATGATGCCGCCGACGTTCTGCGCGCCGGTCTCCTCGAGCAGCCGGACCGCGGTGGCGATGTAGTTCGCCGACAGCATGCCGTGGCCGTCGACCCGCACCACGATCGGATGACGGGAGGCCTTGATGGCGGCGTTCAGCGCGGCCGGGGTGCGGCCGGTGGGGTTCGGGACGGTGTGGACGCGGGCGTCTTCCCGTACGAGCTCGGCGGCGATCTCGTCGGTACGGTCCGTGGAAGGCCCGAGCGCGATCACCACCTCCATCTCGCCGTCGTACTCCTGCTCGAGGATGTGACGGACGGAATTGCGCAGATGCCGCTCCTCATTGAGGACCGGCATGATCACGGAGACAGGGGGCGTGGCGTTCATCGCCCGCCACGTTACCGCGAATGGGGGACACGGACGCGCGGCGGCCGGGTCGCTGCCCGTCGCCGCAGATCGTATGGGCCTACGGTGTCGCAGGCTCCCCCTGTCGCCCGCGGAGGTTTCCCCGACCGTGCCCACGCCGCCCCGCTCCCGGCCGTCCCCCTCCGGCCCTCCCCGGCCGAATGCCCGGTCCAGGACCAGACAGCCGGTCGAGCGGCCCCGCTGGGGCATGCGGGTGGCGACCACGCTCTCGGTCCTGGTGCTGGCGGCCGGCGGCATCGGGCATGCGGTGGTGACCAGCGTGGACACCGGCATCGGCCGCGTGGACGCGTTCAAGGACATGAAGAACCGGCCAGAGCCGGGCCAGGGCATGAACCTCCTGCTCGTCGGCACCGACGGCCGCGACAAGATCACGAAGGCAGAGAAGCGCAGGTACCGGCTCGGCGGCGCGCCCTGCCGCTGCACCGACACGATCATGCTGGTGCACATCTCGGGGGACCGGGAACGCGCCAGCGTGGTGAGCCTGCCGCGGGACAGTTACGTCGTGATCCCCGAGCACACCGACCCCGCCACCGGCAAGCGCCACTCGAAACACCCGTTGAAACTCAACGCGGCGTACTCGGAGGGCGGACCGAGCCTGACCGTGCGGACCGTCGAGCAGTTGACCAAGGTGAAGATCGACCACTATCTGGAGGTCGACTTCACCAGCTTCATGAAGACGGTGGACACGTTGGGCGGAGTGGAGATCTGTACGCCCCGGCGGATGAAGGACTCGTACACAGGGCTGAATCTCGCCGCGGGCACCCACAAGCTGGACGGCGGGCAGGCGCTGCAGTACGTGCGCTCGCGCCATATCGACGGGGCGGCCGACCTCGGCCGGATGCAGCGCCAGCAGCGCTTCCTCGCGGCGCTCATCCACCAGGCGACCGGCAGCGGTGCGCTGCTGAACCCGGTGAAGCTCCGCGAGGTCTCCTCGACGATGCTCAGCTCCGTACGGGCCGACAAGGGATTCGGCGCAGAGGAGATGCTCGCCCTGGCCAGGGCGATGCGGGGCTTCACCGCGGCCTCGTCGGAATTCACCTCCGTCCCGCTCCGCGACACCAGCCGCCCCGTGAGGGGTCTCGGCTCGACGGTGAAGTGGGACGAGGCGAAGGCGAGGAAGCTGTTCCGGACGCTGCGCGAGGACAAGCCGCTCGCGCCGCACCGCCCGAAAAGGCCGCAGGCGACGGTGGTCGATGTGTCGCCGCGGCAGATCCGGGTGCAGGTCTACAACGGGACGCTCACCGACGGCCTGGGCAAGACGGTCGACGATGCGCTGCGCGCCACCGGCTTCAACACGACCCGCGCTCCAATGAACCGGGGCGGCACCGAGGTGCAACGCAGTTACGTGGCGTACGACCCGCGCTGGGACCGCTCGGCGAGATCGCTCGCGGCGGCGCTGCCGGGGTGTGAGCTGCGGGCGGTGAAGGGGCAGGGGCGGACGATGAAGGTGACGGCCGGGACGGATTACAAGGGGGTCACGCGGGTGCGGGCGGAGGAGCCGCCTCCGGGCGAGTTCGGCGCGGTCACCGGCGACCAGGTGGTCTGTCCGTAGCTTCTGCCCATGATTGGGGCTCCGCCCCGCTCCCCCGCCCCGCCCCCCTCGCCGCCGTGCGGGCCCTAGTCCTCCAGGCCCTCCGCCGCGCGCTTCTCCCGGAGCTCCTTGATCGCGCGGCGCCGGGCGAGCCGGTGCGTACGCCGGATCTGCGCCTCCTGGTAGCGCCGCTGGTCACGCTCGGTCTCGGGGATCACCGGCGGTACGGGTCGGGGCTTGCCGTCCCCGTCGACGGCGGCGAAGACGAGGTAGGCGCTGCCGACCTGGGTCGCCGGGGTCGACTCGTTCCAGCGCTCGGCCAGGACCCGTACGCCGACCTCCATCGAGGACCGGCCCGTCCAGTTCACCTGGGCCTTCACATGCACCAGATCGCCGACCCTGACCGGCACCAGGAAGACCATCTCGTCCATGGACGCGGTGACCGCAGGGCCTCCGGAGTGGCGGCCCGCGACCGCGCCCGCCGCGTCGTCCACCAGCTTCATGATCACGCCGCCGTGCACCGTGCCGAGGAGATTGGTGTCACTGCCGGTCATGATGTGGCTGAGGGTGGTTCGGGACGCCCCGGTGGGCTTGCCCGGAATCTCTTCCTCCGGGCGCTGGGCCTGATCTGTCATGGCGTCCACCATATGCGGGTGCTCTGGGCCCCTCGCATTGCATCAGCTTCGCAACAGCCCAGCCCCTATTCCCCACCCGCCCTGTTTGGGGCGGGGGCCCGCCCTGCACACTGGTCCGCATGAATGACTGGCCCAATGGATGGTCCGACGACCGCGGCAATGGCAACGCAGCCGGGTACGGCCGTGGCAGCGGCGGCGCTCAGCCCGAGGGCGCGCGGGTGATGCGCCAGGTGCGGCGCCCGGCACCCCCGCGCGGCGGGGTCCCTCCCCAGTCGCGAGGGTACGACGAAGGCTATGACCAGCAGGGGTACGACAGCGGCTACAACACGGGCCAGGTCTACGGCGGCCCCGGTGGCGGCAATGGCGGCCCGCCGCACGGCGGCCAGCCCTACGCCGGCCGGCCCGTCCCCAACTGGCGGCGCCGCCTCAAGGTCGGTTCGCTGACCCTGGTCGTCCTACTGCTCGCCGTCTCCATCGGCACGTACTTCTGGGCCGACTCCAAGCTCAAGCGCGAGGTCGACCTCTCCAAGGTCATCGAGCGTCCCGGCGAGGGCGAGGGCACGAACTATCTGATCGTGGGCTCCGACAGCCGCGAGGGCATGACGGCCGACGACAAGAAGAAGCTCCACACGGGCTCGGCCGAGGGCAAGCGGACCGACTCGATGATGATCCTGCACGAAGGCTCGAACGGCCCGACGCTGATCTCGCTGCCGCGCGACTCGGACGTGGAGATACCGTCCTTCAAGGGCTCGCAGTCCGGCAAGCTCTTCCCGGCCGAGGGCCGGCGGGTGAAGCTGAACGCGGCGTACGCGGAGGACGGCCCGGAGCTGCTGGTCCGCACCGTCGAGCACAACACGGGCCTGCGCATCGACCATTACGTCGAGATCGGCTTCGCGGGCTTCGCGAACATCGTCGACGCGATCGGCGGCGTGGAGATCGACATCCCGAAGGCCTTCAAGGACAAGAAGTCCGGCGCGGACTTCCAGGCAGGCAAGCAGACGCTGGACGGCGAGCAGTCGCTGGCGTTCGTGCGGACGCGGTACGCCTTCGCGGGCAGCGACCTGGACCGTACGAAGAACCAGCAGAAGTTCCTCGCGGCCCTGGCGAGCCAGACGGCGACGCCGGGCACGATCCTCAACCCGTTCAAGCTCTACCCGACGATGGGCGCGGGCCTGGACACCCTGATCGTCGACAAGGACATGTCCCTGTGGTCGCTGGGCAAGATGTTCTTCGCGATGAAGGGCGTCACGGGCGGCGACGGCAAGTCCATGAACATGCCGATCTCGGGCAGCCGGGCCGGGAACCTGGTCTGGGACAAGACCAAGGTGAAGCAGCTGGTGCAGCAGCTGAAGAACGACGAGACGGTCACGGTCACCTCGGACCGCTGACCCGACGCAGCGAAGGGGGCCCGCACCGGACGTCTCCGGTGCGGGCCCCCTTCGCATGCCTGCTTACGGCAGGTTGCGGGCCATGACGATCCGCTGGACCTGATTCGTGCCCTCATAAATCTGCGTGATCTTGGCGTCGCGCATCATGCGCTCGACCGGGTAGTCACGGGTGTAGCCGTAGCCGCCGAGCAGCTGGACCGCGTCCGTGGTGATCTCCATGGCGGCATCCGAGGCGTAGCACTTGGCGGCCGCGCCGAAGAAGGTGAGGTCGCTGTCGACC
This sequence comes from Streptomyces sp. NPDC002870, assembly GCF_042888505.1. Lineage (NCBI taxonomy): Bacteria > Bacillati > Actinomycetota > Actinomycetes > Kitasatosporales > Streptomycetaceae > Streptomyces > Streptomyces sp. NPDC002870. Next base: position 256,828 of record NZ_JBIAPW010000007.1, on the reverse strand, counting down.
CGCTCGGACTTGGCGGCCGCGGCGTAGGTGAGCTGGCGGGCGGCCTCCAGCTTCATCGCCATGTCGGCGAGCATGAACTGCACGCCCTGGAAGTCGGCGATCGGCTTGCCGAACTGCTTGCGCTCCTGGACGTAGCCCTTGGCGTAGTCGAGAGCGCCCTGGGCGATGCCGAGAGCCTGGGCCGCGATCGTGATGCGGGTGTGGTCCAGGGTCTTCATGGCGGTGGCGAAGCCGGTGCCCTCCTCGCCGATCATGCGGTCGGCGGGGATGCGGACGTTGTCGAGGTAGACCTCGCGGGTCGGGGAGCCCTTGATGCCGAGCTTCCTCTCCGGGGCGCCGAAGGAGACGCCCTCGTCGGACTTCTCGACGACGAAGGCGCTGATGCCCTTGGACCGCTTGGTCGGGTCGGTGACGGCCATCACCGTGTAGTACTCGGAGACGCCGGCGTTGGTGATCCAGCGCTTCACGCCGTTGAGTATGTAGTGGTCGCCGTCGCGCACGGCCTTGGTCTTCATACCCGCCGCGTCGGAGCCGGCGTCCGGCTCGGACAGGCAGTACGAGAACATCCCGTCGCCGCCTGCAAGCGGGCCCAGGTACCTCTTCTTGAGGTCCTCGGAGCCGGAGAGGATCACTGGGAGCGAGCCGAGCTTGTTCACGGCCGGGATCAAGGAGGAGGAGGCGCAGACGCGCGCGACCTCTTCGATGACGATCACGGTCGCAAGGGCGTCGGCACCGGCGCCGCCGTACTCCTCCGGGACGTGGACCGCGTGCAGGTCGGCGGAGACCAGGGCGTCGAGGGCCTCCTGCGGGAAGCGGGCCTCCTCGTCGACCTCGGCGGCGAACGGAGCGATCTTTGCCTCGGCGAGCGAGCGGATGGCGTCGCGGAGCATGTCGTGCTCTTCGGACGGGCGGTACAGGTCAAATGCCGAGTTACCGGTCGATCCGGCCAATGTCACTCACTCCCCAAGGAACGCTAACTACCGTTAAGTAACCCAATTTTAGAGGGCGCCCGCAGCCAGGCATACGTGACCTTGGCGACAGGGGCCGCGACAGGGGGAAACGTGCCCCGTGGGGGCACGGCTATGCTCGGGCTCGCATTCCGAGCCCGCACTTCCCTGGAGCACCGCATGGCCCTCAAGATCACCGTGATCGGCACCGGATATCTCGGCGCCACGCACGCCGCGGCCATGGCGGAGCTGGGCTTCGAGGTGCTCGGCCTCGACGTCGTGCCCGAGAAGATCGAGATGCTCTCGGCAGGCAAGGTCCCGATGTACGAGCCGGGGCTGGAGGAGCTGCTCGCCAAGCATGTGGCAGGGATCGAGGGATCGAGCGGGCGACTGCGCTTCACGACCTCCTGGGAGGAGATCGGGGAGTTCGGCGACGTTCACTTCGTATGCGTGAACACCCCCCAGAAGCACGGGGAGTACGCCTGCGACATGTCGTACGTCGACTCCGCCTTCGAGTCGCTGGCTCCGGTACTGACGCGGACCGCGCTCGTCGTCGGCAAGTCGACCGTCCCGGTCGGCTCGGCGCAGCGGCTGGCCGAACTGCTCGCAGAGAAGGCCCCCGGGGACGTGGAACTGGCCTGGAACCCGGAGTTCCTGCGGGAGGGCTACGCCGTGCAGGACACGCTGCACCCGGACCGGCTCGTGGTGGGAGTCACCAGCGAGCGGGCCGAGAAGCTGCTGCGCGAGGTGTACGCGACGCCGGTCGAGGAGGGGTCTCCGTTCGTGGTGACGGACTACCCGACGGCGGAGCTGGTGAAGACCGCGGCGAATTCCTTCCTGGCGACCAAGATCTCGTTCATCAACGCCATGGCCGAGATCTGCGAGGCCGCGGACGGCGACGTGGTGAAGCTGGCGGAGGCGATCGGGCACGACGAGCGCATCGGGAAGAAGTTCCTGCGGGCGGGCGTCGGCTTCGGGGGCGGCTGCCTGCCGAAGGACATCCGGGCGTTCATGGCGAGGGCCGGTGAGCTGGGCGTGGACCAGGCGCTGACGTTCCTGCGCGAGGTCGACTCGATCAATATGCGGCGGCGCGGGCACATGGTGGAGCTGGCGCGGGACGCGGTGGGCGGCGACTCCTTCCTGGGGAAGCGGGTGGCCGTGCTGGGCGCGACGTTCAAGCCGGACTCGGACGACGTACGCGATTCGCCGGCGCTGAATGTGGCGGGCCAGATCCATCTGCAGGGCGGCCAGGTCACGGTGTACGACCCCAAGGGCATGGAGAACGCGCGACGGCTGTTCCCGACGCTGGGGTACGCGGCGTCGGCGCTGGAGGCGGTGCGGGGCGCGGATGTGGTGCTGCACCTGACGGAGTGGCGCGAGTTCCGCGAGCTGGACCCGGCGGCGCTGGGCGAGGTCGTGACGAGCCGGATAGTGCTGGACGGCAGGAACGCGCTGGACGGCGTGAAGTGGCGCGAGGCGGGCTGGACATACCGGGCGATGGGGCGGCCGCGGGCCTGAGGCTTCGCGGTTCGCGGCGCGGCGTTGGCGATGGCGTTCGCCGTTCGCGGCGCGGCGGTCGGCCAGAGCCGTTCGAGGCGCGGCGGGCGGCATGAGCCTTCACGGCGCGGCGGGTCGACGTGGGCTTCCGCCGTTCACGGCGCGGCGGGTCGGCGTGGGCTTTCGCCGTTCACGGCGCGGCGGGCGGCATGAGCCTGAGCCGGCGCGGTGGCGGGTTGCTGAGGCTCGTCAGCCTGTCGACGTGCGGCGGGCGCGGTACGTACGCATCTTGGCGCGGGCGCCGCATACCGCCATCGAGCACCAACGGCTGCGGCCGGCCGGGCTGCGGTCGTAGTACGCCCAGTGGCAGTCCTCGGCCTCGCACGCCTTGAGGCGCTCCCATGTCCCGTCGGCGGCCGCGGCCGCGATGGCCTCTGCGATACGCGAGCCGAGCGGGCCGTCCGCGGTCGCGGGGCGCAGTGCCGCCGCGCCGTCCTCGGCGACAGTGACGTACAGCGGTGCCCCGGCCAGGAGCCGGTCGAGCGCGGCGGGCGAGCGGCCCGGTGATCGGTGCCCGGCGTGCGCGAGGCAGGCGCCGCGCAGGGCCTCGCGGAGCTCACGGGCGTCCGGCACGTCGCGCTCGGCGAGGCCGAAGGCGGCGCGTCCGTCGGCGGTGTCGAGCAGGTCGGCGCCTGTCTCGATGTCCAGCGTGTTCACCAGAGCCTCGACCAGCGCGAGGCCGCCGGGTGCGGGTGCCCTGTCATTCATGGTTGCGACGTTACCTCTGGTGGGGGAGTATGAGGTAACCGTTACCGGTTGCACCGTTGCACCGGTAACCCGGACAGAGGAGCGGACCATGGCCATCGCCACGCTGGGGACTGTGGTGCTGGACTGTCCCGACCCTGTCGCGCTCGGACGCTTCTACGCCGGGCTGCTGGGCGGTGACATCGAGGCCGACAGCGACGGCTGGGTCTCCCTGAGGGGAGCTCCTGGCGCCCCGCTGGCGTTCCAGGAGGCGCCGGGCTTCGTACCGCCGAAGTGGCCGGCGCCCGACGCGTCGCAGCAGTTCCACCTGGACCTGACGGTGGACGACCTGGACGAGGCGGAGAAGGGGGCGCTGGCACTGGGCGCGAAGCCGCTGGACGCGGACGACAGGGGCCGGTCCTGGCGGGTGTACGCGGACCCGGCGGGGCATCCGTTCTGCCTCTGCGCGTGCTAGCGGGGGCGCTCTGCGCGGCTGAGCGGGGGCGCTCTGCGCGGACCGAGCGGGGCTGAGCCCCAGGCCCTTACGCCTCGTCCAGCGTCGTCACCCGTGCCTGCGACGCCGACCTGCGGGACTGCATCGCCCTGGCCACGAAATCCGTGTCCCTCACAACCCGGTACACGTTCCCCCAGGTCAGCGCCTCGATGTCCGGTTCGGGCCAGGAGCGGTCCAGGAGTTCGGCGATCAGGCGGGGGAAGCAGGACACGTCCGCCAGTCCGGGGGCGTGCGGGGCGCCCGTGTCGTAGGCGCCGGTGAGGGCTACCGACTCCGGGCCCGCCGCGTCGCGGACGTGGTCCAGGAGGTCCACCGTTTCGCGGAGGGAGGCGGCCGTGCAAGGGACCATGCAGACGCCGCAGTTGGCGCGGAGCCGGCGCATCACGTCGTCCGGCACCGGTTCCGGGTGGTGCGAGATGACGACCGGCGCCTGGGCCACCATCAGCGCCCGGCGCATCGTCTCGGGCGTGCAGCCGGAGAGGTCGACGACGACGCCCAGCCGGTTCATCTCGCGGACGACCTCATGGCCGAAGGAGGTCAGGCCGGTTCGCTGGGTCCAGCGGGTGCCCGCGAGAGTCAGGCTGCGGACGCCCAGTGCGTGGTACGCGCGCAGCGTGCTGAGCGAGTCGCCCAGGGCCGGGCCCGCCACCGGGCCGAGCAGTACGGCTATGCGGCCGCAGTTGCGCGCGTCCGCGAGGTCGTCCGCGTTCAGCGCCAGGCGCAGGCTTTCGGGATAGCCCTTCACCAGCGAGCGGACCAGATCGAGCTGTTCCATCGTCGCGGTCAGCACGCGGTCACCGGTGATCTCGGGCGGCGCGTGCAGGGACCAGAACTGCGCGCCGACGCCACCGTCACGCAGCCGGGGTACGTCCGTCTCCAGCGTCAGCTCGCCGTGTTCGATGTCGTGCGACGGGGTGCCCCTGAGCGCCTGGGCCAGACCGCTGAGCCCGTCGGCAATCGGGTGTGCGGCAAGCAGTTCCCGCGCCCGACCCAGGCTCCCCGCGGCCGGCTCGACGGGCTCGACCGGCTCGGCCGCCGCCTCCCTGCGGGGCGGCGCCAGTGCGTCGAGCTCGTCGAGGTCGCTGAGATCGCTGAGATCGCCGAGGTCGCCCAAGTGGCCGACCGCGGGGGTGGCGGTTTGGGGTTCGTCCTGCAGATCTGCCATGGCGGGTGCTCCGAGCTTCGAACGACCGTGCCGTAGAGCCACCGTGGCACGGGAGCGCCGAGGGTTCACGGTGGGTGGTGCGTTCGGGGGTACGAGGCCCGACCCCGTACCTCCCGGACCGCGCCCGGCCGCCGAGCGGACGGCACTCAGCCGTCGAGCGGACCGCACTCAGCCGTCGAGCTGCCCGATCGTCGCGTTCGACGGGCCGCGCCGCGTCTGCAGATCGCGGGCCACGTCCTCCGCCGCGCGCAGCGTGCGCACCGCGTTCTGCCAGGTGAGCTTCGCCAGGTCGGACTCCGACCAGCCGCGCCGCAGGAGCTCCGCGATCAGGTTGGGATAGCCCGCGACGTCGTCCAGGCCGGCCGGGGTGAAGGCGGTGCCGTCGAAGTCGCCGCCGATGCCGATGTGGTCGACGCCGGCGACCTCGCGCATGTGGTCGAGGTGGTCCGCGACCGTCGCGACGGTGGCCACCGGGCGGGGGTTCGCCTCCTCGAAGGCCGCGTGGATCCGCATCGCGTCCGGGGTCGTGTCCAGGTGGTGCAAGCCGTGCGTCTGCATGTTCTCGTCGGCCGCCTGGGTCCAGGCGACGGCCTGAGGAAGGATGAACTTCGGCACGAACGTGACCATCGCGACGCCCCCGTTCGCGGGCAGCAGCGCCAGCACATCGTCCGGGATGTTGCGCACGTGGTCGCAGATCGCCCGGGACGAGGAGTGCGAGAAGACGACCGGGGCGGCCGACGTGGCGAGCGCGTCGCGCATCGTGGTCGCGGCCACGTGGGAGAGGTCGACCAGCATGCCGGTGCGGTTCATCTCCCGTACGACCTCGTGACCGAAGTCCGAGAGGCCGCCGACCCCGGGAGCGTCGGTCGCCGAGTCCGCCCACGGGACGTTGTCGTTGTGGGTGAGCGTCATATAGCGCACGCCCAGCGCGTACAGCGCCCGCAGGGTGGCGAGCGAATTGTTGATGGAGTGCCCGCCCTCGGCACCCATGAGCGAGGCGATCCGGCCCTCGCCGCGCGCCTTGTCCATGTCGTCCGCCGTCAGCGCCGCGGCCAGGTCGGCCGGATAGCGCTCCAGCAGCTGCCGCACCCCGTCGATCTGCTCCAGGGTCGCGCTGACCGCGTCGTCCCCGGCCATGTCGCTGCGTACGTACACGGACCAGAACTGCGCGCCGACCCCTCCGGCGCGCAGCCGCGGGATGTCCGTGTGCAGCCGGCCCGTCTGGTCGACGGCGATGTCCATACGGTTCAGGTCGTAGCGGACGTGCTGGCGCAGCGCCCACGGCAGGTCGTTGTGCCCGTCGACGACGGGATGCTCGGCGAGAAGTTCCCGTGCCCGGCTGAGAAGGTCCATAGCGGTGTTACTTCCCGACACCGAAGGCCGCCGCACCTTCCACCTTGGTACGCAGCCGCTTGCCCTTCTCCGTCGCCTGGTCGTTCAGCTCCTGCTGGAACTCCCGCATACGGGCGAGGAGTTCAGCGTCCTGCGTGGCCAGGATGCGGGCCGCGAGAAGGCCCGCGTTACGGGCCCCGGCGACCGAGACGGTGGCGACCGGCACGCCCGCCGGCATCTGCACGATGGACAGCAGCGAGTCCATCCCGTCGAGGTACTTCAGCGGCACCGGGACGCCGATCACCGGAAGCGGGGTGACGGAGGCGAGCATGCCCGGCAGATGGGCCGCTCCCCCGGCGCCCGCGATGATCGCCTTGAGGCCGCGGTCCGCGGCCTCCTCTCCGTACGCGATCATTTCGCGCGGCATCCGGTGCGCGGAGACGACATCGACCTCGTACCGGATCTCGAACTCGTCGAGGGCCTGCGCCGCGGCCTCCATGACGGGCCAGTCGGAGTCCGAGCCCATGACGATGCCGACCAGTGGGTTACTCAACGATCGTCCCTCGCAGATAGCCGGCGGCGTGACGGGCGCGCTCCAGCACGTCCTCCAGGTCGTCGCCGTAAGTGTTGACATGGCCGACCTTGCGGCCGGGCTTCACGTCCTTGCCGTACATGTGGATCTTGAGCTGGGGGTCACGGGCCATGCAGTGCAGATACGCCTGATACATGTCGGGATAGTCCCCGCCGAGGACGTTCGCCATGACCGTCCATGTGCCGCGCGGGCGCGGGTCGCCGAGCGGGAGGTCGAGAACCGCACGGACGTGGTTGGCGAACTGCGAGGTGATCGCGCCGTCCTGGGTCCAGTGGCCGGAGTTGTGCGGGCGCATGGCGAGCTCGTTGACCAGGATGCGGCCGTCGGTCGTCTCGAAGAGCTCGACCGCGAGATGGCCGACGACGCCCAGCTCCTTAGCGATCCGCAGAGCGAGCTCCTGGGCCTGGCCGGCCAGCTCCTCGTCCAGACCGGGCGCGGGCGCGATCACCGTGTCGCAGACGCCGTCGACCTGCCGGGACTCGACGACGGGGTAGGCGACGGCCTGGCCGTGCGGGGAGCGGACGATGTTCGCCGCCAGCTCGCGGGTGAAGTCGACCTTCTCCTCAGCGAGGACGGGGACGCCGGCCTTGAAGGGGGCCTCGGCGTCCTCTTGCGTACGGACGAACCAGACGCCCTTGCCGTCGTAGCCGCCGCGCACCGTCTTGAGAATGACCGGGAAGCCTCCGACCTCGTCGGCGAACGCCGACACGTCGGCGGGGTCCGCCACGATGCGGTGGCGCGGGCAGGGTGCGCCGAGCTCGTCGAGCTTGGCGCGCATCACGCCCTTGTCCTGCGCGTGCACCAGCGCGTCGGGCCCCGGCCGGACGGGAATGCCGTCCGCCTCCAGGGCCCGCAGGTGTTCGATCGGGACGTGCTCATGATCGAAAGTGATCACATCGCAGCCCCGCGCGAAGTCACGCAGCGTGTCCAGGTCGCGATAGTCGCCGATGACGACATCACTGACCACCTGGGCCGCGGAATCCTGCGGGGTGTCACTGAGGAGCTTGAATCTGATGCCGAGGGGGATGCCCGCCTCGTGGGTCATACGGGCGAGCTGACCGCCGCCGACCATGCCGACTACCGGGAACGTCACCCTCCTAGGGTATCCGCCGCCCCGGGACGCCCCTGCCGTCGGCTGTCACCGGCCCCGGACGCCGACTGCCTCGTCACAGCCTCGCCACACCATCGCGGCGGCCCGAAGGCGGGAGTGGGGTGGCGCTGGTTAGCATGGTGCGTCGAGACACCGACCCGAACGGGGCTAGCGATCACCATGAGTGAACGAAGCGCACTGCGCGTGCGGCTCGAACAGCTCGCTCGCGAGTTCGCGAAGTTCGGAGCAGTGGGCGGCGTGGGACTCCTGGTGGACCTGGGGGTCTTCAATCTCCTACGCCAGCTCACGGACATTCCCGTCGTCCGGGCGAGCATCGTCGCCACGGTTGTCGCGATCGGCTTCAACTATCTGGGCTTCCGCTACTTCACCTACCGGGACCGCGACAAGAGCCGCAGGACCAAGGAGCTGAGCCTCTTCTTCCTGTTCAGCCTGGTCGGTCTGGTGATCCAGAGCGGGGTGCTGTACGCCGCGACGTACGGCTTCGGCTGGGACAGTCCGTTGCAGAGCAACATCTTCAAGTTCCTGGGCATCGGCATCGCGACGCTGTTCCGCTTCTGGTCGTACCGCACCTGGGTGTTCCGGGCGCTGCCGGCGCGCGAGGCCGTGCAGACGGCGGAGTCGTTCCTGGGGCAGCGACGGCCGCAGCCCGACAAGGTCCGCGGCTGACTACCTGACGGTGGGCGGGTCGTCCTTGCGCTGGTCGTCCTTGCCCAGGTCCTCTTTGCGGTCGTCCTTGCGCAGGTCGCCCTTGTGCAGGTCCTCTTTCCGGTCGTCCTTGCGCCGGTCGTCCTTGCGGCTGCGCGCCACCCGGCTCAGGAACAGCGCGAAGACCGGCGGATGCTGCTGGAGCAGCTCAAGACGGCCGCCGTCCGCCTCCGCCAGATCGCGGGCCACGGCCAGTCCGATGCCGGTGGAATTGCGGCCGCTGATGGTCCGCTCGAAAATCCGCGCGCCGAGGTCGGCCGGTACGCCGGGTCCCTCGTCGGTCACCTCGACCACGGCCTGATTGCCGGTGGCGCGGGTACGCACGGCCACCGTGCCGCCGCCGTGCATGAGGGAGTTCTCGATCAGCGCGGCGAGCACCTGGGCGACCGCGCCCGGGGTGCCGACGGCCCGCATGCCCTGCCGTCCCGAGCAGACGATGGCCCGGCCCACGCTGCGGTAGGCCGGCCGCCACTCCTCCAGCTGCTGCTTGACGACCTCGTCCAGATCGAAGGTGACGGCCGAACCGGTGCTCGGGTCCCGGGAGTTGGTGAGCAGCCGCTCCACCACGTCGGTGAGCCGCTCCACCTGGGCCAGCGCGATGCTCGCCTCCTCCTTCACCGTCTCCGGGTCGTCGGTGAGGGTGATCTCCTCCAGCCGCATGGACAGTGCGGTCAGCGGCGTACGGAGCTGGTGCGAGGCGTCCGCGGCGAGCCGGCGCTCGGCGGTGAGCATCCGGGCGATGCGCTCGGCGCTGGCGTCGAGGACGTCGGCGACCCGGTCGAGCTCGGGGACGCCGTAGCGCTTGTGGCGGGGCCGCGGGTCGCCGGAGCCGAGGCGTTCGGCGGTCTCGGCCAGATCGGTGAGCGGGGAGCCGAGGCGGTTCGCCTGGCGTACGGCGAGCAGTACGGCGGCGATGACCGCAAGCAGCGCGACCCCGCCGATGATCAGGAGGCTCCGGCCGACCTCGCGGGTCACGGTGGAGCGGGGCTCCTCGACGGTGACGGTCTCGTTGCGCTCGCCCTCCGCGGTGCCGCGGATGACGCTGCCGGTGGGGCGCTCGCCGATCTCGATGGGGGCGCGGCCGGGGATCTCGATCAGGGCGTACCGCTTGGCGCCGCTCTGCTCGGCGAGGATGTCGGGGTTGACGGGCTCGCGGCCGATGAGCCGGCTGTCGACGATGCTGACGAGGCGCAGGGCCTCGGAGTCCACGCTCTCCTGGGCGCTGCTGCTGATGGTGCGGGTCTCGACGAGGACGAGCGAGACGCCGAAGACGGCGATGACGACCAGCACGACGGCGAGCGTGGAGTTGATCAGACGGCGGCGCAATGTGCCCTCCGGGCGGGACGCGATGTACGAGGGCGGCGGGCCCCGGCCCGTAGCCCTGCTAGCTCTTCTCGAAGCGGAAGCCGACGCCCCGTACCGTCGCGATGTACCGCGGGTTGGCCGCGTCGTCGCCCAGTTTCTTGCGCAGCCACGAGATGTGCATGTCCAGCGTCTTGGTCGACGACCACCAGGTCGTGTCCCACACCTCGCGCATCAGCTGGTCGCGGGTGACGACCCGGCCGGCGTCCCGGACCAGCACCCGCAGCAGGTCGAACTCCTTCGCCGTGAGCTGCAGCTCCTCGTCGCCCATCCAGGCGCGGTGCGACTCGACGTCGATCCGTACGCCATGGGTGGAGGGCGCCGGGACCGGCTCGGTGGCGCCCCGCCGGAGCAGGGCCCGTACCCGGGCGAGGAGTTCGGCGAGGCGGAACGGCTTGGTGACGTAGTCGTCCGCGCCGGCGTCCAGGCCAACCACGGTGTCGACCTCGTCCGCGCGGGCGGTCAGCACCAGGATCGGGATCGTGTGGCCTTCGGCACGCAGCCGCCGGGCGACCTCCAGGCCGTCCATGCCGGGCAGCCCGAGGTCGAGCACCACCAGGTCGACGCCACCGGCAAGTCCGGCGTCGAGCGCGGTCGGACCGTCCTCCCGGACCTCGACCTCGTAACCCTCCCGGCGCAGGGCGCGGGCCAGCGGCTCCGAGATGGAAGCGTCGTCCTCGGCGAGCAGTACACGGGTCATGGGGTGATGGTAGTCCGCATGACGTACGCGTCGGTGCGTGATCGTCAAGCCCTGTGGGTGTGGGATGCGATCATGACTACGACCTTCGATTCAGGGCAGACAGTTCCAGCAACGCCTGTGATCCATATCTCAAGTCCTTCTATATGCCGCACTGTCGTGACGTATGGTGGCGTGACGCCTGTAGCACCACACGGGACCTTTGGCACGCGACACACGCCAAGGGTCTCTTTGCTGCGCGAGGTTGGCTTGCCGGCCTCGAAGACAGCGAATGACCTGTGGGCCGGACCCCGAGCGCGATGTCGCGTGCGGGGCGTGGATCCCGGTGCGGACAGTCCCCCCGTCTCCGACGTACCGGAGCGAACCCCTGAGGCGTGGGGCGGGACGGGTCCCCTGCCGGTGCCGGCCAACCCCCCACCGGGCGCGTACCGCTCACAAGGCGCCGCGTCCCGATCAAGCAAGGATCGACCATGGCGTCCAGCCTGACGAAGGACTCGGCCAGCACCCCTGGCTCCGAGAAGACCTTCATCGGCCACCCCCGCGGCCTGGCCACTCTCTTCATGACGGAGATGTGGGAGCGCTTCAGCTACTACGGCATGCGCGCCCTTCTCGTGCTCTACCTGGTCTCCGGTGGTGCCGACGCGGCAACCGGCAGCCAGGGCGGCGGTCTCGCGATGACCGCGGCGACGGCATCGGCGATCTACGCCGTCTATGTCTCGATGGTCTACCTCATGGCCATGCCCGGCGGCTGGTTCGGTGACCGTGTCTGGGGCGCTCGCAAGACGGTCACCATCGCCGGCTTCGTGATCATGGCCGGTCACCTCTCGCTCGCCGTCCCGGGCCAGGCGATGTTCTTCGTCGGCCTGATCCTCGTCGCGGTCGGCTCCGGTCTGCTCAAGGCCAACATCTCCACGATGGTCGGTCACCTCTACGACGGCCCGGACGACCCGCGCCGTGACGGTGGCTTCACGATCTTCTACATGGGCATCAACCTCGGCGCGTTCGCGGCGCCGCTGGTGATCGGCACCGTCGGCGAGAAGTACAACTGGCACCTCGGCTTCGCGCTCGCCGCGGTCGGCATGGCCCTGGGTCTGGCCCAGTTCCTGATCGGCACCCGGAACCTGAGCGAGAAGAGCAGCATCGTCCCGAACCCGCTCGACGCCGCGGAGCGCAAGAGCATCCTGCTCAAGGTCGCCGTCTCCGTCGTCGTGGTCGCCGGCTTCTACGGCGCAGTGGTCATGGCGGGCAAGTACACCCTGAACTGGGCGCTGGTCCCGCTCACCCTGGCCGGTCTGATCATTCCGGTCGCGGTACTGGTCCGCATCAAGCTCGACAAGAGCCTGAGCACCGCCGAGCAGTCGAAGATGAGCGGCTACATCTGGTTCTTCGTGGCCGCCGCCCTCTTCTGGATGATCTACGACCAGGGCGGCTCGACGCTGTCCCTGTTCGCGGACGACAAGACCGGCGACAGCCTGTTCGGCTTCGCCTTCCCTGCCACCTGGTTCCAGTCGCTGAACCCGCTGTTCGTCATGGCGCTCGCCCCGGTCTTCGCCTGGATGTGGCTGTGGCTGGCCCGCAGGAACCAGGAGCCCAGCACCATCGTGAAGTTCGCGATGGCTCTGGTCCTCATCGGCGGTTCGTTCTTCGTCTTCATCGTGCCGATGGGCATGGCCGGTGACGGCACGCAGGTCAGCCCGATGTGGCTGGTCTCGATCTACATGATCCAGACGATCGCCGAGCTGTGCCTCTCCCCGGTCGGCCTCTCGGTCACCACCAAGATGGCGCCGCAGAAGTACGCCAGCCAGATGATGGGCGTCTGGTTCCTCGCCGTCACCGCCGGTGACTGCACCACGGGTCTGCTCTCGCTCGCGGGTGTCGACCTGAACGGAACCTCGATCATCGCCATGCAGGCGTTGCTCGCCTCCGCGGCCGGCTTCGCGATCTACATGTACCGCAAGAAGGTCGAGACGCTGATGGGCGACGTCCACTGACGTAGCTCGCATGTGTACGCACGGGCCGCCGCACCGAATTCGGTGCGGCGGCCCTTCGTCGTTGCTCCACCGCTTTCCAGCCGTTGCTCTACGGCTGTCTAACGGGTGCCGCCGCGCAGTCGGCGCCATGGGGTGAAGGTGAATACCGCGCCACCCAGCAGGATCACCGTGCCGGCGACCAGGGCCAGGGCGCGCAGGGCGCCGTTGTCCTCGGCTCCCGTCTGGGCCAGGCCGCCGCTGGTGCTCGAACCGCCGCCGGACGCGCCGCCGCTGGAACTGCCGCCCGCGCTGCCGCCGCCGGACGCGCCGCCCGGCTGGGCCGCGGTGTCGAGTTCGAGGGAAGCCTCCGCCTTGCCCTTGACCGTGCACGGGATGCTGATCTTCTGGCCGCCCAGGGTGACGTCGATCGTCAGGGTCCCGGGGCTGAGCGTCGACTTGCCGCTGGCACCCGGCTTGTACGTACCGGCCATGTCGGGCAGGTCCACCGGCTTCCCCTGCTCCAGCGGATCCTTGTTGGCCGGGCCCGTGACGGGGACGGTGCCCTTGTCGGCGCCGCCGAGAAGGACCGCCATGGACGGCTTGAGGGCGCCCGCCGGGAGCGCGGCCGGGCTGTTCATGACGCCCTTGGCGGTCTTGACGACGAGGTCGTAACTCCCGCCGTTCTTCTTGGCGTTGATGGTCACCTTGGAGTTGATGGTCGCCGGTCCGGGCGACTTGCACTCGAAGGTGACGCCGACCTCCTTGCCGGGGAAGTCACTCTGGCCGCCGCCTCCACCGGATGTGGTGCCGCCGGATGTGGTGCCACCGCTGGTCGTGCCCCCGGCGGTGGTGCCTCCGGAGGACGTGGTCCCGCCGGCCGTCGTACCGCCCGACGTGGTCCCGCCCGACGTCGTACCGCCCGACGTCGTACCCCCCGAAGTGCCGCCGCCGTCCGACACCTTGATCGTCGCCGCGACCTTTACCGTCTCTTTCGGCGAGCACTTGGTGTCGGTGGACATCGGCTTGGAGACGTTGATGTTGTACGCGCCGGGCGTCAGGGTGACCTCGCCCGCCTTGGTCAGCTTGATCCTGGCCTTCATGTCGGACAGCACCATCGGGCTGTTCTTGGGGATCGGCGGGTTCGTCCGCGGTCCCTCCATGGCGATGTCCGCGGTCTGCGCGCCGGCCGCCTTGAGCGTGCCGGTCGGCTTCACCGTGTCCTTGTCCAGGTCGAGGATGTCGGGGTTCTTGGAAGCCGCCTCGACGAACTTCCACACCACCTCGACCTCGTCGCCGACCTTGGCCTCTGCGGGCGCGGTGATCAGCACCTTGGTGGTGCCCTGCACGGGTGGCAGACCCGAGATGGGCGGAGGAATGCACTCCGTCTTGTATGCGACCTCAGCTGCCTGGGCGGGGCCGGCGGCCAGCAGGATCCCCGCGCCGCCGAGCATCAGCGCGACTCCGGCCGCGCTCATCCTCCGTTGCGTGCTCACGAATGTCCCTTCGTCGTGGATCGGTTCTCTGACGGTGCGGAGTCAGGTGTGAACCACGGCAGAGCCGCCGTGGTGGTCGGGGTGCCGGCCGGCCGGCGTTCCAGCTGTACGGTGCGGTGGCGGCCGGTGCCGCGGGGCCGGACCCGCGGGCGGACGCGGTCGACGATCACCATCCCGATGCGGAACACCGCCGCCGGCACGACGACGGCGAGCAGGATCCAGAAGATCGTGACGCCCCAGGGGCGGCCGACGCCCCACGGCTGTTCAGCCAGCACCTTGGTGCCGTACTTCACGGAGATCTGGTAGTCGCCGTGCGCGCCCGCGGAGAGCTGGACCGGCAGCTTGACCAGCGCCTTCTGGCCGGGCGCGATCGTGCCGCGCCACTGCTGCTCCTCCCACTGCGGGGCGAAGACGCCGTGCGCCCTGCCGACCTGGAAGACGGGGTCGCGCACCGGCGCGGAGCCGAGGTTGCCGACGGTGAACTCGAGCGTCCGCGATGCCGGGGCCCCGAAGAAGACGAGGATGCCGGAGTCACCTTCGAGCCGGGTGGCCGCGAGCACGGCGAGCTTGCCGCCGGTGGGCTGCGGCAGCGGCGCGGTGGGGTGGCCCGCGACGGTGAACGGGGCGTCCACGGTGGCCTGTTCACCGGTGACGGTCGCCACATGGACGACACAGGGGCAGGGCTTCGGCGGCTCGGCAACCGGCATCTTCTTGCTGAAGGCGCCCTTGGCGTCGGTGGTGACGGCGCGGCCGTCGGCGTTGGCGCAGGCGTTGGTGCCGCCGATCACGCCTCTGTCGGGCACGGCCTCCCCGCACATGAGCATCATCAGGAGCGTGTCGGGCCGCCATCCGGTGCCGCTCACCGTGATGTCCCCGCCCTTGCCGGCCTGCGTCTGGGAGAGCCTGACCTCGGGCTTCTGGTCGGCCGCGGCGGCACTGTGCGCAGTCAGCACAGAAAGCACAGGCAGTACGGGCAGCAGTACGAACGCCAGCGCCACGAGCACAGCCGCCGTCGCCTTCAGACCCCTCGTACTCACCTGGCCGCTCCCGTCAACTCGCGCTTCCCGTCCGCCTGTTCCGCAGGCGGACCGTCCGCCGTCCGGCCCCTTGATCTCCTGAGCCGTACGCACCACAGCGCCGTGCCGCCGGAAACCGCCAGGAGTGCGGCTGCCGCGCCGGCCACCGTCCCCCACGGCACGAACGTCGCCGACGCCGACGCCTCGGCCCGCGCGTCGCCCGCGGCCGTCGCCCCGACATGGACCTTCACCGAGTCCAGGGCCGGATGATCCGGCCACTTCTCGGTGAGAGTGACGCGCTGGGCCGGCAGCAGTTCCGGGAGTGTGCGGGGCGCTCGGCGCAGCACCTGGCCGAAGAGGCCGTCCGCGCGGACCGTGAGCCGCGGGGTCAGGGCCGAGTTGCCGCGGTTCACCAGGGTGAAGTGGATGACGCCGCCGAGGACTCGTACGTCCTCGACCGTGAGCGCCGCCAACGTGGGGCCGCTGACGCGCAGATGGATCCGTACGCTCGCCTCCCGCTCGCCGACCGCCGCCATGACCGCGCCCGGATGGTCGCCGGGAAGCGCGCCCGGCGGGACCGTGACCGAGAAGGGGATCTCCGCGCGGGTGCGCGGTGGGACCGTCACGCGGTCGGAGGCGAGGGTGATCCAGGTGCCCGCGCCCTTGGACTGGCGGGCGCCGCGCACCGCGAGCGAGCCGGAGGGGGTGTTGTACGCGTCGGCCGGGCGCAGGCTCACGGTGAGCGGCTTCGCGCCCGGGTTCGTCACGGACAGCTTGTCCTCCAGCACGGCGCCGGGCGCACCCTCGAGGTAGACGTACGGCCTACTGCCGCCGCCCGGCTCCACCGCCCAGGCCGCATCCGCCGGCCAGGCCGCATCCGCCGGCCAGGCCGCATCCGCCGTCCAGGCCGGCTCCACCGCCCAGGCCGCGTCCACCGCCCGCGCCGGTGCGCCCAGCGCGCACGCCAGCGCGGCGACGGCGGCGACCACGGCGAGGAGCGAGCGCATCCGCACGGGTCAGCTCGCGGTCCGCTGACCGCGCCTGGTCAGCCACAGCACCCCGGCCGCCCCGGCCAGCAGCACGGTGCCACCGAGGGTGCCGAGCGCCATGGCCGAGTCCAGCGAGCCGGTCCTGGGCAGTTCGTCACCGCCGGAGGGCGCGGTCTGGGGGCCGGCGCCGGACGCCGCGGTGACATCCAGTTCCAGCGACGGCTTCGGGTTGTTCCTGGGCGTGCAGGTCGTGGTCGTACCGAGCGCCTTGATGGTCAGCACCCCGGCGGTGAAAGTGACCTTGCCGCTCTTCTTGGGGGTGTACGTACCCGTCAAGTCACTGATCTTGATAGGGGTGTTGGCCGGGATCGCCGCGGCGTTCGCCGGCCCGGACACCGCCACCGTGCCCGCTCCCACCCCGCCGAGCTTGATCAGCGCGCTCGGATTCATCGCGCCCTTGCCGAGCTCCACCGGGCTGGAGGAGACGCCCTTCTGGAAGGACATGGTCAGCCGGTAGCCGCTGCCGCTCCTGACGGCCTTGATGTCGATCGGCGAGACCGCGCCCTTGGGCCCGATCGGCGTCTGACACTGGTAGTCGACGTCTACAACACTGGCATGGGCGGCGGGGGCGGCCATCAGCACCACCGAGCCCGCCACCGCTGCTGCCAGCGCGAGAGCTGTCCGCTTCTGGTACGACACCTCGAGTTCCCCTCACGCCGGAGTTACTGCCGTGAGTCGCCGAAGTTACTGACGACACATCAGATCGGGCGCTCAAGGTACGCCTGGGACCGTGGGGAGGGAAGACAAAGAGCACGCCGTATTGACGTGCTCTACAAGAGATTCAAAACCTGCGTACACCAGCACGAAGGCAGTGCGGCGTCGCTACGCCGGGGCGGCGAGCTCCGCCCACACCGTCTTGCCCGGCGCGCCGGGAATCCGCACAACTCCCCAGTCCATGCAGAGGCGTTGGACGATGAACATGCCGTGCCCGCCGGGCCGCCCGGCCCGGTGCGGGGTGCGCGGCGCGGGCTGCCCGGTGCCGCGGTCCGTGACTTCCAGGCGGAGCACTTTGCCGTCGCAGCCGACGCGCAGCGCCTCCGGCCCCTCGGCGTGCAGGCAGGCGTTGGTGACCAGCTCGGAGACGACCAGCAGCACGTCCTCGGCCGCCGCCCGGCGGTCGGCCGTGGCGGCAGGCAGCCAGCCCCAGTCGTACAGCGCCTGGCGGGTGAAGTCGCGGGCGAGCGGAACGATGCCGCTGGCGCTGCCGAGGGCAAGGCTGCGCACCGCCCCGCCGGGCACCCCGGAGGGGCCGGCGGCGCCGGCGCCGTTCGGCTCGGGGCCGAGGTCGCCCGGCTGCTGCTGCCGGGTGGTGCTCATCAGCGCTTCACCTCACCGATTCACCGATTCGCCATGACTTCAATACTCAGGGTGCTGGATGGTCAACGTTCCGCGGGGGTTCTCCTGCCCTGCCGAATCGTGACAACACCCACTACGTCGACGCGGTGGGCGTGACGTGGACTACAAGGGGGCCGGTCAGTCGGAGAGGGCATCTTCGAGCGAGTCGTGCACGGAGAAGACCGCCTCCGCCCCGGTGATCTCGAAGACTCTCGCCACCACGGGCAGCATCCCGGCCAAATGGACCCCTCCTCCGGCGGCCTCCGCCTTCAGCCTGGCCCCGAGCAGCACATTGAGTCCGGTGGAGTCGCAGAACTCAAGCTGTGAGCAGTCGATGACCAAGCGTGCACGGCCTTGCTCGAGTGCGTCGTCCAAGGGCACACGGAGGAGTTCGGCGGTGTGGTGATCCAACTCACCCGCCGGTTTCACAACCTCACTGTGGCCCTCGGTCCGAACCTCGACCTGAAGTCGGCCCCGATTCGCGCTGCCGACCGTCCCGCGGTCCATGCCCGTCCCTCTTCGCCGTGTCGTTCGCTGCGCATTCACTGCGTACTCGCCGATTTCGCCGCATCGTCCGCCGTGTCGCTTTTCGCGCCGGACGCCGTCGACGGACGGCGGCTGACGCCCGTCGAACATTACGCCTTCGGTACGCCGTCGGGCCACCCGAACTCCCCATCAAACCCGACATTCGGGACATTTGACACTTGCAACTGGCCACATGAAGCGGGTAGGCCTAGTAAAGACACAACCAACCACGGCCGGCTTTGGAGGCGCCGCTCACCGCAGCAGCATGTATTGGCATCGGCGGCCATATGCCGAGAACGATGGAGGAGACCATGTCACCCCGGCTCGACGAATCGCGTACCCCCACCGCGCCGTCGGCACTGCCCACCCCCGCCGGCGTCCCGACCGAGCAGCTGGAAGGCCTCGAAGGCCTCCCGGAGATCCCGCCTTTCGACGAGGTGGGGCCGCTGGACGCCCGATCCCTGTCGAAGACGCTCTTCGCCCGGCTCGAGAACCTCGAAGAGGGCACGCACGAGTACGCCTACGTGCGCAACACGCTCGTCGAACTCAACCTGGCGCTGGTCAAGTTCGCCGCCTCCCGCTTCCGCTCCCGCAGCGAGCCGATGGAGGACATCATCCAGGTCGGCACCATCGGCCTGATCAAGGCGATCGACCGCTTCGAGCTCAGCAGGGGCGTCGAGTTCCCGACCTTCGCGATGCCGACCATCGTCGGTGAGATCAAGCGCTTCTTCCGCGACACCTCGTGGTCCGTGCGGGTGCCGCGCCGGCTCCAGGAGCTGCGCCTCGACCTTGCGAAGGCGGGCGACGAACTCTCCCAGCAGTTCGACCGCGCACCCACCATCGGCGAACTGGCCCAGAAGCTCGGCATCAGCAACGACGAGGTCGTCGAGGGCATGGCGGCGAGCAACGCGTACACCGCGAGCTCGCTGGACGCCCAGCCCGAGGAGGACGAGACCGAGGGCGCCCTCGCGGACCGCATCGGCTACGAGGACCACGGGCTCGAAGGCATCGAGTACGTCGAGTCGCTCAAGCCGCTGATCGCGGGCCTTCCGCCACGGGACCGTCAAATTCTCTCCCTTCGCTTCGTCGCCTGCATGACGCAGTCGGAGATCGGCGAGGAGCTCGGGATTTCGCAGATGCATGTGTCCCGGCTGCTGTCCCGCACCCTGGTCAGGCTCAGGAAGGGCCTGACGCTCGAGGAGTAGCGAGGACGCGGCGGGGAGCGCCCCACCGACCGCACGAAGGGCCCATTCCGTCAAGGAATGGGCCCTTCCCCGTTATTGACGGGGCAGTCCGGATTGGTCCACATTGAGCACGGGGTTAGTGGGGGGACGAACATGGCTCTTGGGGAGGGCTGCCCGGCGGCGTACGCACCACTGGAAGAACTGATGCGCCGACGCCTGGGCAGGGAATGTCTGTATGTGCCGTCATGCCGTCTGGGGCTCTACGTGGCCCTGCGCCACTGGTGCCGGCCCGGCGGGCGGGTGCTGATGTCGCCGGTCAACGACGACGTCATCTTCTTCGTGGTGCTCGCCGCGGGACTGCGCCCCGTACAGGCGCCGCTGAGGGCGGAGGACGGCTCCATCGACCTGGCGGCCGTCCCCGACTCCGTATGGCCCGGTCTTTCCGCCGTGCTCACCACCAATCTGTACGGCAATCCCGACCCGGCTCCCGAACTGCGTGCACGCTGCGACCAGTTGGGGATCCCGCTGCTCGAGGACGCCGCGCACGCCATCGGCAGCACGGTGGCCGGGCAGCCGGTGGGGACCTTCGGCGACGCGTCCGTCTTCAGCCTCTCCAAGCACACCGGGGCCAAGACCGGCGGATTCCTCACCGTCGCCGATCCGGCGCTGCGGGCGGGACTTGAGCGGGCCCGGGACGAACTCCTCGAACCCGCAAGGCTGTCGGCGGAGCTCGCCTACGGCCTGCGGCCGTACGCCGAAGCCGGTGTGCGCGGACTGCGGCTCGTCGGCGCGGCCCGCGCGACCCTGCGGCTGCTCGGTCTTCAGGAGCGCGAGGACATCCGGATGGAGCTGCGGCCCGGCGAGCTGAAAAGGGCGCAGTCCGCGGCGCCCGCGCTCGCGGACTTCCACTCCTGGATACGGGTGGACATGCACGACTACCGCCGCAGACCGGGCGGGCTGCGGCTGCGGCGCACCGAGCGGCTATTGGCCCGCCTCGAAAACCGGCTGGCCCACCACCGGGCCGGCGTCCAGGTGCTGTCGGCCACCCGGTGGGCACTGCCTCGGCCGGGGCCCGCGCAGCCGCTGTTCCGGGTGCCACTGCTGGTCGAGGACCGTGACGCCGCCATCGCCGCGCTCGCCCGGCGCCGGATCACCGTCGGCTACCTCTACGACCCGCCGCTCGACGCGTACGCGGGCGAACTCTTCACCGACCCGTCTCCCGCGCCGGGACCGGCCGCCTGGTTCGCCCGGCACGCGCTGCCCGTCGACCCGCTTCGCGCAAAGGTGGCGATATCCGTCCTCACGCGACTGGGCGCCAGGCCCGCGGAGGTACCGGCGGCGTTCGCGACCGGGACCGGCGGTCCGGGAGCGGGCGGCCCGGCGGGCGACGGTGCGGGCGGCGTCGCAGCCAACGCCCGGCCCGCCAGGGCCCACAGCGACACAGACCGGGCCACCGGCCCGCGGGGCGGGGACAGTGGCTGATACGACCCGGCTTCACCGGCCGGACGGGCCCGGCGCCGCGCTGCCCGGCACCGAGCCGGACGGCGGCGCCGTGAGTGCCGAGCGTCCCAGCGGCGACTCGATGTTCCGCAACGCCTACGCGCTGATGCTCTCCACCGGCGTCTCCGCCGCACTGGGCCTCGGCTTCTGGCTGGTCGCCGCCCGCTACTACACCGAGGAGGCGGTCGGCGAGGGCTCCGCCGCCATCGCCGCCATGCGGCTACTGGCCTCCATCACCGCGACCACCATGATCGGCGCGGTGGTGCGGTACGTGCCGCGGGCCGGACGCGCCACCGGGCCGCTGGTGTGGCGCGCGTACGCCGTCAGCTCGCTGGTGGTGTGCCTCGCCTCCGTCGCGTTCCTGTTCACGCTCGACCTGTGGGGCCCCTCGTACGCACCGCTCGGCGGCGTGGGTGCGGGCCTGATCTTCACCGCGTCCTGTGTCGGCTGGGCGCTGCTGACCCTGCAGGACGGCGTGCTGACCGGGCTGCGCAAGGCCGTGTGGGTGCCGGTCGGCAACGCGGTCTTCTCCATAGGCAAGCTGCTGCTGCTCGCCGTCTTCGCCACCGCCCTGCCCGTGCTGGGCATCTTCGTCTCCTGGGCGGCGGCCATCGCCCTGTCCGTGCTGCCGCTCGGCTGGCTGATCTTCCGCCGGCTCATCCCCCGCCAGGCCGCGGCCGACCACCACCGCGAGCTGCTGCGGATGCGCGACATAGGGCGCTTCCTCGCCGGCGACTCGGTCGGGTCGCTGTTCTCGCTCGCGATGATCAATCTGCTGCCGGTGATGGTCGCGGTCCGCTTCGACGCCGCGCACAACGGCTTCTTCTACATCGCGTACACCGTCGGCGGGACGATGGAGTTCATGGCCATCAACATGGCCTCCTCGCTGACCGCGCACGCCTCGCACAGCCCGGAGAGCCTGGCCGGCGGGGTCCGCGGCGCGCTGCGCCGGATGGCCGTGCTGCTGGTGCCGGTCGTGGTGTTCCTGGTCGTCTTCGCCCCGCAGATCCTCGCCCCGTTCGGCGAGGACTACGCCGCGCACGGCACCACGGTGCTGCGGCTGCTGGCCGCAGCCGCCCTGCCGCGGGTCGTCGTCGAGCTGTACATCGGGGTGCTGCGCGTCCAGGGACGTACGGGCGCGCTCGCCGCCCTCCAGGGCACGATGTGCGCGCTGGTGCTGGGCAGCGCGGCGCTGCTGCTCGGACCCGTCGGGATCTCCGGCGCGGGCCTGGCGCTGCTGCTGTCGATGACGGTCATGGCGGCGGTTTCCGCCCCTGGGCTGCGCGCGGTGCTCTCGGCCCGCGAGCCCCGGCCGAGCCTGTTCACCCGGCTGATGCGGCGCAGCACCGTCGAGGAGGAGGGGTACGGCACGACCTGGGCGCGCCGGGCCGCCGAGCGGCGCGAGGAGGCGGCGGCGGAGTACGCGCAGGAGTACGGGAAGGACTGGGCGCGGCAGACGGCGTATCTGCGGGGGGTGCACGACGACACGGCGACGCCTGCTTTCGGCATACCCGTCTACGTACGGGATCCCGCTCGGCGGGCGGGCGACGGGGACGCCGACGGGCGCGCGCAGGCCGCGACCGCTCGGCACCCGGTGCCCGACCCGGGCGAGGCGCGGCTCGCTCTCGCGCTCTGGCTGCTGCTCGGGCTCGCGGCCGTGCTGTTCTGGGCGCCCCTGCTCCACGCCCCGGACATCACCGTGGACCACCTCTCCGGCACGCAGCTGCTGAGGTCGCTGCCGCCGATCACCCTCACCGCGGGCGTCCTGCTGATCGTCGTCCACAGCGCCGCCTGCTCGCTGCTGCGTCCGCGTCCGGCGCTGCTCGGAGCGGGACTGCTGGTCACCTTCGCCGCGCTGCACACCGCACCCGCGGCGCTCGGCCTGGAACCGGAACCCGTCCAGGGCAGGTGGTACGACACGCTGGCCGGCTTCCTCGCGGCGGCCGCGGGACTCGACAGCCCCGAGCCGCTGCTCCGCTGGCTGCCTGTGGTCTGCCAACTCCTCTGCCTTGTCGCCGTGTTGGCGATTCTCCGGGCGATCAAGCTGCCCGTCGCGGCACAGTGGGGGGCACTGTGGCTGCTCGCGGTGTGCGGCTGGGCGCTGCAGAGACCTCTCGCGCCCGTCGCGCTCCCGCTCCAAGCACTCCTCACCTGCGCGGCGTTGGCACTGATCTGGATACGCGCGGCGCGTTCGACGCCGGCACGGAACTGAACCACCAGGGGGACAAGCGTGCAACAGCCAGCCACCGAGACCGGGAGACCCGTGGCCGCCCCCGACCAGCGGGAGGGGAGCGATCCCACGATGGACCTCGCCGACCTGCCCGCCGCCGACCACTCGCGCCGGACGGTGCGGCTTCGGCCGGCCGCCCCGCTGGCCGGCGCGCTCGCCCTGTGGGCGTACGCCATGGTGCGCACCGACACCTCCAGGCTCGGCGACTTCGGGCTCGTCGGAGCGCTGCCGGTCGCCTTCTGGATCTCGCTTGCGCTGCTGACCGCGGGCTTCTGGTTCTGCGTACGGGATCCGCTGCGCGGCAACGGCTGGTCGCTGGCGTACACCGTGGGCCTGATCGTGCTGGAGCGCGCCACCCAGGCGCTCGTCTACCCCACCCCGCTGTACTCCTGGGCGTGGAAACACGACGCGGTGACAGAGCATCTGCTCACCGCGGGCGGCCTCCAGCGCGGCGACCAGCTGGGCGACATGGCGGTCTACGACCAGTGGCCCGGCTTCTTCGCCGCGCAGGCCGCGCTGGTGCGGCTGACAGGGGTGGAGAACGCGGCGATGTACATGGCCTGGTGGCCACTGGTCTCCAGCCTCCTGCTGCTCGCGCCGCTGCTGCTGATCTACCGCACCTTCACCCAGGACCGCCGCCTGATCTGGACCGCTGTCTGGCTCTTCTACGTCGCCAACTGGGTGGGGCAGGACTACTTCTCGCCGCAGTCGGTGGCCCTCGCCCTGTATCTCGGTGTGATCGCGGTCGTGCTGCGACGCGGCGAGCGCCCCGCGCGGGGCCGCAGATCGCGGCAGGTGCTGTGGACCGCCCTGCTCGTCCCGCTGATCACCGCCATCGTCATCTCCCACCAGCTCACCCCGGTGATGCTGGTGGCGAGTCTCGGCGCGCTGTGCCTGACCCGGCGCTACCGCGACTGGACACTGCTGGTCACGCTGCTGCTGGTGTTCCTGGCGTGGAATCTCACCGCTTCGCTGCCGTTCCTGCGGGAGGCGGTGCCCGAGATGGTGAGCTCCTTCGGCGATGTGAGCGGGAATCTCGAGACGGGGTACGGGTCGACGCCGACCGGCACCGGACCGGTGATCGTCTCCTGGGTGTCCCGGATCCTCTCGGCCTCCGTACTGCTGCTCGCCGGGATCGGCGTGCTGAGCCAGCGTGTGCTGCGGCACCGCGCCCGGCCGCTGCTGCTGATCGCCGCGGTCCCGCTGCTGATGCTGGTGGCCAATGACTACGGCAGCGAAATGATCTTCCGGGTGCTGCTGTTCATGCTTCCGGGCGCGTGCTTCTTCGCAGCTGCCGCACTGCTGCCCGCGGTGCGGCCGCTGGCCGCGGAGCCCGGCGGGCACGGGGTACCGCTGCCCGCGGTGGGCCTGCGGTTCGCGGTGCTGCCCGGGGTCGTGCTGCTGGCGCTGACGGCGGCGTTCGTGCCCAGCTACTCGGGCAAGGACCGGCTCAGCTACTTCCCGCCGCAGGAGGTCGCGCTGGTCCAGCAGGTCTTCGACCGGGCGCCCCAGGGTTCTCTTGTCGTTGCCGCCCATCGCAACTACCCGCTCGCGTACGCTTCGTACTGGAATGTGCAGCATTACTGGTTCCTCGACGACGAGAGAAGCCATGTCGCAGAGATCCTGAAGGACCCGGCCGGAACGCTCGCCCGGGACATGGCCGCGGTGGAACCGCCCGCCAGGGCGTACTTCCTGCTCACCCAGGGCCAGATCGCCAACTCCGAGATGAACGGCATGCTCACCGGCGACCAGCTGCGGAGCATCGAGAAGTCCGTCGCCGCCTCACCGCTGTTCGAGCGGGTCGGCAGCAACAGCGCAGGCGTCGTCTACGAACTGAAGCGCACCGACAGCTCGCCGGGGAGGACCCCATGAGACCTCAGTCGCTCGCGATCCGGCTGCTGCCGCCCTTCGCCGGCTGGTGCGCAGTCGCCGCCACCACACTGTCCGCCGGATCACCGCTGCGGGTCGTCCCCGTCGTCGTATTCCTGCTCGCCGGTCCCGGCGCCGCCGTCATGCGTATCTGCGGCCCCGCCCTGAGACGTCATCAGGCGGTCGGTCCGGTGGAGAGCTGGGACCGCGGTTTCGAACGGGACTCCGACCATCTGGAGCAGCTCGTCCTCGCGGCCTTCCTGAGTGTGAGCGCGACGCTCGTCTGCGCCACGGCGCTGATGGCCGCGCACGCGTTCAGCGGCCTTCGGGTTCTGGTGCTGCTGACTGTGCTGACCATGCTCGCCGCCTGCTGTCCGCAGCTGCCCGGCCGGACACGGACGGCGCGCGCGTCCTCGCCGCCACAGAAAGGCTCACCCCTGTGACGTTACCCCGACGCCCCGTTCGCGGGGCGCCAGGCATCCATCGCAGGCCGCACGACCGACGAGGAGCGTGGGCCGTGTCCACAGCCCTCGTCGCCGTGCTGCTCGTGGGCGTACTCGCCCTCAAGTCCTCAGGTTCCGACGACTCCGACCCCTCGGCGCACAGCGCCGAATGCCGGCCGACCGAACTGCTGGTGCCGCGCTGCGGCGCCTGGTTCGGCGCGTATGTGCGGCACGCCAAGCCCGACCTCGAAGAGAACGTCCTCGCCTACGAGAAGCGCATCGGCCGCAAGCTGGACATCGTCTACACGTACCACGACATGTCCCTGGACGGCCTGGAGGGACAGCTGCTGACCGAGCAGGAGCGGCGCGTCGGCAAGGACCGGATGCTGCTCCTG
This sequence comes from Streptomyces sp. NPDC002870, assembly GCF_042888505.1. Taxonomy (NCBI): domain Bacteria; kingdom Bacillati; phylum Actinomycetota; class Actinomycetes; order Kitasatosporales; family Streptomycetaceae; genus Streptomyces; species Streptomyces sp. NPDC002870. The sequence goes on along the minus strand of NZ_JBIAPW010000007.1, from coordinate 231,153 downwards.
TCGTGGGAGAGCAAGTGGTGGAACGGCACCCCGGCGCAGCAGCCCAGCTGGAAGCAGATCACCTCCGGCGCGCTCGACGCGAGCGTGATCGACGCCCAGGCGAAGCGGATCAAGGAGTACGGCAAGCCGCTGTTCCTCTCCTTCGACCTGGAGATGGACACCCGCACTCCCGCCAATGGCACACCCGCCGAGTACGTCGCCGCCTACCGGCACATCCATGACCGGTTCCGTGAGCTGGGTGTGACCAATGTGGTCTGGACGTGGATCATCACCGGCTACACCGGCCACAGCGACCTGTTCCGCGCCCTCTATCCGGGCGACGCGTACGTCGACTGGATCGGCTACAACCAGTACAACTACTTCAGCTGCCACAAGGCGAAATGGCAGAGCTTCGAGCAGACGCAGACGGCGTCCCACGAATGGATCCGCGAGAACCTCTCCGCGGACAAGCCGCTGATGCTCTCGGAGTTCGGCACAGCGGACGATCCCGCGAAGCCGTCCGCCCAGGCCGAGTGGTACGAACAAGTACCGCGTGTGATCAAGGAGTTGGAGGGGGTACGGGCCGCGCTCCAGTGGAACTACCGGGACCCGGGTCCGGGCTGCGACCTCTCACTGGCCAGGGACGAGTCCTGGAAGAGCCTGAGCAAGGCGGTCTCCGACCCGTACTTCAACCAGCCGCGGCCATGACGGTTCACCCTCGCGCGCGGTCGCGCCCGGTCGCGCGCGGTCACGCCGTCGGTCAGCCGCCGGGCCGGCCGCCGGCGGAAGCTCCACCGCTGCTCTCGTCGTCGGCGGGCCGTTCGCCGTGTGATGTGTGGGAGCCGAAGTTCCCGTAGCCCTTCATCTCGTGCGGCAGGATGCGGCGCCCGCCTTCGGCGCCGAAGTCGTCGTCGGGTTCCCGGGTCTCCCCGAGGTGGGTGGGGTGTTCCGGGGGCCGCGGCTGCTCCTCGGGGCTCGGTGGCTGGTAGGGGCGTCTGCGGTTCGCCCACATCGCCGCAACGAAGATCACCACGCCGATGACCACGACGGCGGCGACCGGCGCGACGGAGGCCCCCAGCCCCCGGGCGAGAGGATCCGCGAGCTGGTCGGCCTGTGCGTACATGAATGCATTCATACTGTGCAGTTACCCGGAATGCCACATCTCTCACATTCCGCATCGTGGAAGTCGCCCTGGCTCAGCGGCCCGGCCCCGGGCCTAGCCCGCGAAGACGGGGCCCCTGACGGCCGCGCGGGCCCGCCGGTAGAGCCGCCAGCCGACCGTCGGCAGCGAGTCGGGGAACGGCGCGACGGGAGCGCCCCGCCCGTCCATCCACGCCTCGATGTCCGCGACGGTGTGACTGTGGCGCACGATGAGGCGGGCGATGCGATAGGCCTCGTCGGTCTCGGAGCTCAGCGCGTGCCGGACGGCGACCGCGGAGGCGTAGCCGGCGCCGAGAGCCGCCTTGCGCACGGCGCGGCTGTTGTAGCCGTGCGGATAGGCGAGATGCGCCACCTCATGGCCGAGTACGTCCTCCAGCACCGTCTTGGGTTCGCGCAGCTCCCGGCGGAGCGCGCTGGGCGGAAGGGTGTCCAGCTGGGGGTGCGTGACGGTGTGGGCGCCGACCTCCATGCCGTACTGCTCGAGAAGCGGCGTCTGGGAGAGCGTCATCATCGGCGCGGGTGGCAGCAGGCTGCGCCGTCCGGGGGTGATGGCCCCGGTGGTGAGATAGGCGGTGGCGGGCAGCGCGCGCGAGGCGAGCGCCTCGGCGGTGGGGCCCGGAAGATCGGCGAAGCCGTCGTCGAAGGTGAGGACGACGGGCCGGTCCGGCAGCGGCGAGCGGTCGGCGAGGTGGCTCACGAGGGTGCTGATCGGGACCGGCGTGCGGCCGCTGGCCACGATCGCGTCCAGCTGTGCCCCGAAGTCCCTTGGTGTGACGGTGAATTCGGCGATCCAGTCGGGCGGATCATCCATCACGGTGTGGTAGAGCAGTACGGGAATCCGGGGCATCGTCGCACCATCGCCTCTCGGCTCTCCCACGGCTCTCACCTGTCCGCCGCCTCTCACTTGTCCCCCACCTCGCACTTGTCCCGTGCTTCTCACTTCCCCCGTGCCTCTCACTTCTCCCCCCGCCGGTCCCAGGGGAGCGGTACGCCCCGGACCCGTCGGCGTGCCTTCGCGTACCCGAACGGCCCGGCCAGCATGCCGCGGCGCTCGAGCCGGGACAGCTGGCGCGGCCAGGGATAGTCCTGCGCCCCGTGCTCACCCGGCACGGCCGCCCCCGCGGCCTCGCGGTGGGCGGTGATGGTGCGGGCGTGCGCGAGGCCGCGCGGCACCTTCCGCAGCAGCGCGGGCAGCAGGGCGGGGCGGCGCACCAGAAGGGCGGTGAGATACGCGGTGAGGCCGGCTCCGTATCCGTACGCCTGGTTTCTCAGGTCCTGCCAGGTCTCCCGGTGGTGGTGCCAGACGAGCGCGTCGGGTGTGTAGCGCAACCGGTGCCCGGCGGCGAGGACGCTCACAAACGCGTACAGGTCGTCGCCGCCCCTGGCGGGGGTGCCGGTGCCGGTGGCGGGGTCGAAGCCGCCGATGTCCCGCAGCGCCGTGGCGCGGAAGGCCATATTGGCGCCGGAGCCGAAACTGCCCGCGGTGAACGGGAAGAGCGGTTCGTCCGCGGGCGGGCGCGCCGGGTCGTAGAGCCGCGCCTCGAACCCCTTGGCGAAGCCGCCGTGGCTCTCCAGGAGGATCTGCGCGGGCGTGCGCAGCCGGGCGGGCAGGATCAGCCCGGTCGCGCAGCCCAGGCCCGGGTCGGCGGCGAAGGGCGCGGTGAGCGCGGTGAGCCAGTGCGGGTCGGCCACCACGTCGTCGTCCGTGAAGGCGATGACCGCGCCGTCGGCCACGGCGATCCCGCGGTTGTGGGCGATCGCGAGGCCGGGCACGGGCTCGCGGACGTACCGGACGCGTTCGCCGTACTTGTGCTCGACGAGGTCCCGGGTGGCGCTGGTGACGGGCGCGTTGTCGACGACGACGATCTCGAAGTCCGGGTGGTCCTGGTCCAGCAGCGAGTCGAGCGCGCGGGCCAGCTGGTCGGCTCGCTCGCGGGTGGCGACGACGACGCTTGCACGCCCCGGATCCCCGGACGGAGCCGGTGCGGGCATCTCGCGGCCCACGAGGGCAGCGTGGGCGGCCGCCGCTACAGCGTCGGCGGGCGCCTTGCCGGGCGGGACACGGCAGACGACGGTGGCGACGGGGCGGCCGCGGAGGCGCACCAGGGCGTAGACGTCGCCGGCCCGGACGGCCGGGCCGCCGGCCGTCGCGGGGCCGAAGCTGAGGACGGCTCCGTCGGGACCGTCCAGGTCCAGCTCGGTGACCTGGATCTCGGCGAGCCGGGGCGCGCGCGACGTGCCTCGTCCGCGCGCCGCGTCGGGTCCGGCCGCCGGGACCTGCCCGGGCGGCGGGCCCGGTGTGTTGCGGCTGTGCGGTGTGCTGTTCACGAGACTCCCCCCGCTTGCGCGGATGTTTGCACGACGGCTGCCGCGGATGCTTGCGCGGCTGTTTGCACGACGGCTGCCGCGGATGCTCCGGCGGTCAGTTGCCCCGCAGCCTGCCGATCTGGTTCAGCGTCTTCTGCGCGTATCCGGCGAGCCGCGGCCTGCCGCGTACGAAGCTGTGCGCGCGGCGTGAGGGCTCGCGGCTCAGCCAGTACAGGGCGGCCCGCGCCCCGGGCCGCACGGACGAGCCCTCGTACACCCGCAGCTCGCCGGTCTTCAGCGCGTCCTTGTACTCGGCCGCCCCGCGCCCCAGATCGAGCATCCCGATGCCTGCCGCGGCGGCCGACTCGGCCATCCGCAGATGCAGGATCAGACCCGGTGAGTACTTGGCGAACTCGGGTTCGTACGCCGGAAACCAGCAGGACAGCACGGTGGGCGAGCGCAACCCGAAGTGCGCGGCGACGGGCCGGTCCGCGGCGTACAGCACGGAGAGCACCCCGGAGCAGCCGGGTGTGCGCGTCTCGTGCAGCAGCCGCACCAGGTTGCTGATCCACTCCCTGGCGAAGCGGTCCCGGCGGCCGGTCCTGCGGTACTGCGCGGACTTCCACTCCATGAGGGTGCGCAGCGCGGCCGGGTCGCGCTCGTCGAAGACGAACCGCACGTCGCCCGCCTGCCGGCCCAGCTTGCGCTCCTTGGCCAGCGTCGTCCTGAGGAACTTGGGCGACTGGGCGCGCAGCACCTCTTCGTACGCCGCATAGCCCGCGCCGACGTCGATGACGGGAGAGGCGAACTCCTCTGCGGCATCCGGCTGGAACAGGCCTTGACCCGCTTCGAGATTGTCGAACTCCCAGGCCGACAGCGCGCAGGCCCGCAGCAGCTCTCGGGGCGCGACCGTCAGCCCGGGGCGCAGGATCGCGCCCTGGCAGTCACAGACCCCCAGGCCGATCGCGCGGCCGTGACCGAGCGGCCCTCGTTCGTACGGGAAGAAGCCGGCCGGCTCCCCGTCCTCCCACAGCACCGCCACCCTGGCCGCGGGCCGCACCCGGCCGACGGCGAGGGTGAACTCCGGCTCCATGAACGGATTGGCGGGCGACCCGCTCTTGGCCCGCAGCTCCCGCCAGGCCTCGGTCTGCTCCTCGCCCAGCTCGTCCGGTTTCAGCACACGAATGCGTACACCGCTCAACTCGACCCCCCGGTCCTCCCCCTTGAGCTTCCCCGGGACAGGACGGTACCGGTCGATATCCCGACAGGGTAGGGAGCGACGCCCTTCTTGTGACGGATCCGTGAAGAAGCCGGAAAGGGTGGATACCCATGATGTCCGAGTGACGGGAGGGAGACGGGAGGGGAGACAGGGGCCGACACATTGGCAATCTGCCAGAAGTTGTCCGACTGACGTGGGCAGTGTGCCGGGAGTTGTCCAACTGGCGTTCGCACGTGCCCTGTTGCTCGTAGGATTCGGATGCCCCCGATCACCCAGGGGAATCGGCGTGTCCTGGAAGGGCCCAGTCTTCGTGGTCGAGGTCTACAAGATCGTCGCGGGCAGCTGCGTCGCAGCGGCCGGGCTGCTGCTCGCCTGGGCGCTCCTGCTGCTGCGCCGGCTGGCGGCGGAACGGGCCCGTGAGCGGGCTCTCGCGGCAGCCCGGGGCGCGGAGGTGGCGCATCTGGCGGCGGTGCGGGTGCCCGCCATCGCTGAGCGCCTCCGTACGGGACAGCGGCTGAGCGGCGTCCCCGGCCCCCTCGCCCCGGAGGCCGAGACCGGCGCGGAGTTCGCCGCGGCGCTGGCATCGGTGGTCGTGGCGCTGGGTTCGGACGAGGCGGTACGCCGGGAGCGGGCGCTGCGGGACTCGGTGCAGGCGGCCTTCGAGTCGGTGGCCCGCAATATGCACGCGATGGCCACGGTGCAGCAGCAGGTGCTCGACCGGGTCGAGCGGTCCATCGACGACTCCCGGCTGATGGCCGACGTGATGAAGGCCGACCACGCGGCCGCCCAGATGACCCGCAAGGCGCAGACCCTGCTGGTGATGTGCGGCATCTGGCCGGCCCGACGGGAGACACAGCCGGTCTCGCTCTACGACTGCGTACGGGGCGCACAGTCCCGGATCGTGGAGTTCGGCCGGATCGAGGTGCACGGCGGGCAGACCCTCTATGTGGTGCCGCCCGCGGTGGAGGGCCTGATGCACGCCATCGCGGAACTGCTGGAGAACGCCACGGTGTTCTCGCCGTCCCGCACCCAGGTCGTCGTCACCGTGCGGGAGGTGGGCGCCGGCGCGGTGGTGGAGATCGACGACGCGGGGCTCGGCATGCCCCCGGACGTACTGGAGCAGGCGACCGGTCAGCTCCGGGACGATCTGGACCTGGCCAGGCTGGGCGCGGTGCCGCGGCTCGGGCTCGCCTGTGTCGGGCGGTGGAGCCGGGAGCTGGGCTTCAACGTGGAGCTGACGGGCGCTTCTGCGTACGGGGGCACGCGCGCGGTGACGTTCGTGCCGTACCGGCTGCTGACCGAACCGCTGTCGCACTTCAGCAGCCCGCGGCAGACGCCGGAACCCGCCCGTGAGCCGGTGGCCGTACGGGAAGCCGGGCAGCCGCAGCCGACCCACGCGCCGGTGCCCGTACCGGAAGCCGCGCAGCCGCAGCCGACCCACGCGCCGGTGCCCGTACCGGAAGCCGCGCAGCCGCAGCCGACCCACGCGCCGGTGGCCGTACCGGAAGCCGCGCAGCCGCAGCCGTCCGCCGCTCCCGGCGCGCTCCCCCGGCGCCGCAGCCGCCGCGGCGCCGCCGTGGAGGCGGCGGCCCAGCAGGTCCTCCAGACGCCGCAGCCCGCCCCGGCCGATCCCGAGCCCTCCTCACCCTGGACCCCGGAGGCCGCGCGCGCGTCGATCGCCAGCGTGGTGTCCGGATCGCGGCGTGGTCGCGCGGCCGTGGACGACACCGACGTACCCGACGAGCACGATGGAGGCCGACCGTGACCGGGACCATAACCAGACTCCCCGACCTGGGCTGGATGCTGCGGCCACTCACCGAGATCCCGGGCGTCCGGCATGCCGTGGTCGTCTCCGAGGACGGTCTGCGGCTCGGGCACGCCTCCGCCGAGAATCTCTCCGGTCCGGTGGCCTCTTTGAGCGTGGGCGAGGCCGAGTCGCTCTCCGCCGCCTGCGCCGCGATGACCATGACCGGACGGTCCACCGCGGCCCTGCTGTTCGGCGGCGGTGCCCGCGTGCGCCAGCTGATGCTGGAGTCGGAGCACGGATTCGTGCTCTTCACGCACGCCGGAGTGGGCGCGCATCTGGGCGTGGCGACCGACACAGAAGCCGATGTCGGCCTGGTCGCGCAGCAGATGCAGCTGCTGGTCGCGAAGATCGGCGCGCACCTGAGCAGTCAGCCACGAGATCCGGTGACCGATTCGTCATGACGGACCGCTCATGACGGACCGCCCGGAGGAACGGACCACCTCGGCGGTGCGCCCGTATGTGATCACCGGCGGACGCGCGGACACCGGCCGCGAGCCGCTGTCCTGGGAGACGCTGGTGATGGCCACGGACGCCGCCTTTCCCGCGTCCTTCCAGCCGGAGCACCACACGATCCTGTCGCACTGTCAGGGTCTGCTGTCGGTCGCCGAGGTGGCGGCCCACCTCGGCCAGCCGCCCTCGGTGGTGCAGGTGTTGCTGTCCGACCTCGTCGAGTGGGGCCTGATCGTGACCCGCCCGCCCATACCGCCGGCCGAACGCGCCGATATGACCATGCTCAGAAAGGTCCTCCATGGCCTCGAAAGCCGCCTCTGACGCCGCGGGTCCGGCTGCGGGCAAGTACCTCTCGTCCGGCGTCGCGGGCGCGGCCAAGATCCTCGTCGTCGGTCCGCTCGGAGTCGGCAAGACCACGCTGATCGGCACGGTCTCCGAGATCAAACCGCTGTCCACCGAAGCGGTGATGACGCAGGCCGGCGCCCGCGTCGACACCAGCGTGGAGCGTACGAAGACCACCACCACCGTCGCCCTCGACTTCGGCCGGATGACGATCGACGGCGACCTGGTCCTCTATCTGTTCGGCACCCCCGGCCAGCAGCGGTTTCTGCCCGCCTGGCGGGATCTGGCCAAAGGCTCGCTCGGGGCAATGGCCCTGGTGGACACCCGCGATCTGACCGCGTCGTTCGACGCGCTCGGCAATCTGGAGGAGCTCGGGCTGCCCTTCGCCGTAGCGGTCAACGTCTTCCCCGGCAGCCCGCACCACCCCGACGAGGAGCTGCGCGCCGCCCTCGATCTGCTCCCCGACACCCCGCTGGTGGCCTGCGACGCCCGCGACCCCAGGTCCTCGGTCCAGGCGCTGATCGCCCTCGTACGCCATCTCATCCACGCCGCCACGGAGTCCTCATGACGCACCCCGCACACTCCACCCCCGGCATCGGCGGCCGCTGCCCGGTCGCCACCCCGCTGTACGGGCCCGACCTCGACGGCGACGGACTGCCCGCGCTGTACGAGGAACTGCGCCGCGAACACGGTCCGGTGGCCCCCGTGACCGTCGCACCCGGCATCCAGGCGTGGCTGGTGCTGGGCCACCGTGAACTGCTCCGGCTGACCCGCGAGGAGCAGGACTTCTCGCACGACCCGCGGCGCTGGAGGCTGCTGCGCGAGGGCCGGGTGCCCGCGGACTCGCCGATTCTGCCGCTGGTGGGCTGGCGGCCGGCGCTGCTGTTCAGCGACGGGCAGCAGCACCGCCGGATGCGAGCCGCCGTGTCCGACGCGCTGGCCGGGATCAACGGGCACGAGCTGCGCCGCAGCGTACGGGCCGCGGCCGAGCAGCTGATCGCCTCGTTCGCCGACCGCCGCGAGGCCGACCTCGTACCGCACTACGCCCGCAAGCTGCCGATGCAGGTCATCACGGGTCTGCTCGGCGTCGAAGAGCGGACCGGGCAGCAGCTGGTGCAGGCCATCGCGGGCACCGCCGTCGCCAACGCGGACTCGGTCAACGCCAGCAAGCGGATGGGCGCCATCCTGCTCGCGCTGATCGACGAGAAGCGGCACAAGCCGGGCAATGACATCACCTCGGCGCTGCTGCACCATCCGGCACGGCTCACCGACGAGGAGGTGCTGCACAACCTGGTGGTGATGTTCGTGGCGGGGAACCAGACCACCGTGAACTGGATCGCCACCACCCTGCGCATCCTGCTCTGCGACCCGGCCTTCCGGTCCTCGCTGACCGGCGGGCATCTCTCCGTCGACGACGCGCTCGACCTGGTGCTGTGGCGCTTCCCGCCGACGCAGAACTTCCCGGCCCGCTACGCCACCCGCGATCTGCACTTCGGCGGCCAGGACATCCGCGCCGGGGACATGCTGGTCCTCGGGCTGGCCGGGGCCAACCAGGACCCGAGCATCCTGCCCGCCGACGGCGTCCCGGTCACCGGCAACCGCTCGCATCTGGCGTTCGGCGCGGGCCCGCACACCTGCCCGGCGCAGGACCCGGCCCGGCTGATCACCCGTACAGCGGTGGACACGATCAGGCACCGGCTGCCGGATCTGGAGCTGGCCGTGCCGGAGAGCGAGCTGGCGTGGATCAAGTCGCCGTGGAGCAAGGGGCTCGCGGCGCTCCCGGTGCGTTTCACCGACCCACAGCTGCCGTCCGTACCGCAGCGGCCGGTACGACAGTACGCCTCGCACACCAACTTCCAGTCAGGAGAGCCCAGTTGACCACCCCACGTGACACCCCGCACCGGATGGACCCGGCCGGCGGATGCCCGCACGCGGACAACGCCCGGCTGCTCGCCGAGGGCGCCGTCGCCACGGTCGTGCTCCCCGGCGATGTGGCGGGCATGGCGGTGCTCGGCCATGACGCACTCAAGGAGTTCCTCGCCCACCCCGATGTCGCCAAAGGCGCCGGGCACTTCACCGCGCTGCGCGACGGGGAGATACCCGACGGCTGGCCGCTGAAGACCTTCGCCACCGTGCAGGGCATGACCACCGCCGACGACGCGGACCACCGGCGGCTGCGCTCGCTGGTGAGCAAGGCGTTCACGGCACGGCGGGTGGAGGAGCTGCGGCCGCGGATCGAGACGGTGACGGCACAGCTGCTGGACGGCCTGGGCGAGGCGGCCGTGGCGGGCGACGGCGTCGCCGATCTGCGTACCCACTTCGCGCTGCCGCTGCCGATGGGCGTGATCTGCGAACTCCTCGGCGTGGACGCGGAGCACCAGGACCGGCTGCACCATCTGTCGAACCAGGTGGTCAGCACCTCCATCGGCCCCGAGGAGGCGATGGCGGCGAACCGGGAGATGGTGGCGGTCCTCGCGTCGGTCGCCGCGGCCCGTATGGAGAACCCGGGCGACGACCTGACCAGCGCGCTGATCGCCGCCCGCGAGGAGGACGGCGACCGGCTCAGCGAGCACGAGCTGATCGGCACCCTGCTGCTGATGATCATCGCCGGGCACGAGACGACGCTGAACCTGATCACCAACGCCGTCCGCGCGCTGTGCGCGCACCGGGACCAGCTGGAGCTCGTACAGTCCGGCAAGGCGTCCTGGCCGGACGTGGTCGAGGAGACGCTGCGCTGGGACAGTCCGGTCAGCTTCTTCCCGTTCCGCTATCCGACCCGTGATCTCACGCTCGACGGGACGGTGATCCCCAAGGGCACGCCGGTGCTTGCCGGTTACTCGGCCGCGGGCCGCGACAAGGCCGCGCACGGCCCGGACGCGGACCGCTTCGACATCACCAGGAGCGGCGGCGCCCGGCATCTCTCGCTGGGGCACGGCCCGCACTACTGCCTGGGCTCGCCGCTGGCGCGGATGGAGGCGACGATCGCGCTGGAGCAGCTGTTCGCGCGCTTCCCGGAGCTGGAGCCGGCGATCCCGGAGGCGGAACTGCAGCGGCACGCAAGCTTCGTGGGCAACAGCGTGCAGAAACTGCCGGTGCGCCTGCGGCCCTGAGGGCTGTGACTGGCCCGCGCCTGCGAGGGCTACGGCCGGCCCGCCGTCCTGAGGCATTGGCTCGCCGGCATCCCCGATGCCTTTGGCTCGCCGGCGGCCCGGGCCCCGCATCCGCGGGGGTGGTCCGCCGCCGCAGCACGCGGAGGACTCGCCCCCTGGCCGCCCGCCCCGGCCCGTGGGCGAGCCTCTACCGCAGCGCCGCGTCCACCGCGGCCTCGGCGTGCAGCCGGGTCGTCGGAAAGACGGGCACGGGACTGTCCTCGTCCCGGATCAGCAACTCGATCTCGGTGCATCCCAGTACGACGCCTTCCGCCCCGGCGGCGACGAGCTTGCCGATGACGTCCTGATAGGCGGCGCGGGACTCCTCGCGTACGACACCGAGGCACAGCTCCTCGTAGATCACCCGGTGCACCAGCGCACGCCCTTCACCGTCGGGCGTGAGCACGTCGAGCCCATGCCCGGCCAGCCGGTCCCGGTAGAAGGCCTGCTCCATGGTGAAGGCGGTCCCGAGCAGTCCGACGCGGCCGATACCCGCGGCCCGTAGGGCATCGGCGGTGGCATCCGCGAGATGCAGCAACGGCACCGAGACGGCTGCCTCCACCTGGCCCGCGACCTTGTGCATGGTGTTGGTGCAGATCAGCAGCAGGTCGGCGCCCGCGGCCTGGAGCCCCCTGGCCGCCTCGGCGAGAATCTCGCCGGCACTCTGCCACTCGCCCGCGACCTGGAGCTCCTCGATCTCGGCGAAGTCGAGGGAGTGGAGAAGGCACTTGGCGGAGTGCAGCCCGCCGAGACGCCGACGTACGAGCTCGTTGATGAGCCGGTAGTACTCCGCGCTGGATTCCCAGCTCATGCCGCCGATCAGCCCGATGGTCTTCATCGGCCTACTGTGCCACGCCCGCCGTACGGCCCCCGCGAGCAAGTGTCAAAATAGAACAAAGACCCATAAAGAACCCTTCTCGGGGATGCTCGCGTGGGAGGCCACGATGACGGCGTCGCAGAGCACGGAACCCGCACCGCACGCGGAACCCGCCCCGCACAGAGACCTTTGGCCCGGCATCGCCGGTCTGGCCGCCGCGGCACTGCTGATCACCGGGCATGTGCTGTGGATGCGCACACCCGACATCGAGGGGAGGGGCGCGATCAGGAGGGTCGTGCGCTTCTACTCCCAGGACAGCAACCGGGACCTGTCGGACGCGGCGACACTGATCCTGCTTGCGGCGGGCCTGCTGTTCCTGTTCTTCCTGGTCGCACTCTCCCGGCTGGCCGGCAACCGCTCGCACCTGGTGCTGGCGGGCGGCACGGTGTTCACCGTGTTCCTCATGGTCGCGGCGCTCGCCGGGAACATCTTCGCGATCACGGTGAACCACTCCGACGTCTTCCCCGTCGTTCCGGCGACCTCGCTCGCCGCGATGCTGCTGCTGCACATGGCGTACGGCGCGTTGATCGCGGCGATGGCGGGCGCGGCGGTGATGCTCTTCGCGATCTGGCGCGCGGCCCAGGAGACCCGCGCGGTACCGGCCTGGCTCGGCTGGGCGGGCTTCGTGGTGGCCGTGCTGTCGCTGGCGGGTCCGCTCAGCGCGTGGCTCACGCCGCTGCTGCTGGCGCTGTGGATGCTGGGGGCGGGGGTGCTGCTGATCCTGAACGCGCGCGTGCGGGAAGGTGAGGAGCGGGGAGGTGAGGGGCGGGCGACCTGATAATCCGCGGTGCGATAGCCGTCCAAGTCCCGGAAGTTGTGCAGGCGCTCGAAATCTATGTGCCGATTCACGCGCAAACGCCCTACGGTCCAGCGACCTTAAATCCGGCTGCGTCAGGATCGCTCATCTGCGATAGTCGCACGCTGTGAACAGTGCTGATCTTGTCTTTCGGCGTGCGGATGACGCTGACGCCGTCGACATAGCCAACGTGTGGCTGCGCTCCTTCACCGCCGCGCTGCCGACGGTGCGCCGCGCGCACGGCGACGACGAGGTGCGGGACTGGTTCACCTACGTGGTCGTGCCCCAGTACGAGACCTGGATAGCCGTCGCCGAGGGCTCCGTGGCCGGGCTCCTGGTACTCGACGGCGGGGAGCTGGAACAGCTCTACCTCGATCCGTCGTGGCGCGGCCGGGGTGTGGGCGACCGGTTCGTGGACTTGGCCAAGCGGCAGCGGCCCGAGGGACTGGGTTTGTGGACGTTCCAGGTCAACGGATCGGCACAACGGTTCTACGAGCGGCACGGCTTCACCGCGGTTGAGCGCACCGACGGGCTGCGCAATGAGGAACATGAGCCGGACGTCCGCTACGTCTGGCAGCCTCAGGTGTAGGACTGGCCGAAAAGACTGGTCACGCGGCCGCCGCCAGGGACGTCCGCCCATCGAGATCTCAGGTATGTCTCAGGCATCGAGGAGCACGCTCATGGTCAGTGTCAGTGTCGAGACCGCCCAGCAGACCGAAGAGCGCCTCCAACGCGTGATCGCCGGAGCCGACTTCGTGATCCATGAGGGCCTGTGGCTCTTTGAGGAGTTCCCGGCCGACCGACCGCCGACTCTCACCTCGGACACGCTGGCCGTGGTCCGGGACGAGGACACGTGGAGCCGCCTGGTTCCCGCCGCGGGAAGCGGCGGCGATGCCAACGACGCCGAACGGTTCGGGATCTTTTCCTTCCACTTCCCCGACGGGGCGGACAACAGCGGATTCGTCGGCTGGCTGGCCACGCACCTCAAGGCGCGGCTGGGCACGGGAGTCTTCGTCGTCTGCGGCAGCAACCGCGGCCGTGGCGGCATCTACGACTACTGGGGCTGCCCCGCCGATCTGACCGCCGAGGCGATCAAGGTAATCGCCGAACTGCGGGCGGCCTGAGGCTCCTTGCGCCGGGGGTGTGGAATCCGGGCACCGGTGGGCCACCAACTGGGCTTGCTGGATGCCCCTTTAAAGAACCTGGGAACTTCCCTCACCCAACCGGACTTCTCACTCGTTCAGGTGACGAAGTGGCAGATGTTCAGGGATGGGCGGTACGGTCGCGCCATACCAACCGCATATGACGACGGCCCCCGCCGGGACTGGCATCCCGGACGAGGGCCTGTTCATCCAGGAAGAAAAGGCTTCCCGATGACTGCGACGCAGTTTAGCGCGCCCGTGTCCGTGCGCGCCGAGACCGACCCGCATGCCGGAGTGATGCACGTACGGCACCGCCACGACTCCGAGTTCACCGTCGTCGGCAACCACCTCGCCCAGCACCGTGAGCTGTCCGCTGTCGCGATCGGCATCGGCGTCCACAGCCAGTCCCTCCCGGACGGCGCTCGCGTCAGCATCGGCAAGCTCGTCGAGCGCTTCCCGGAGGGTGAGGTCCGCATCGCCCGCGCATTGCGAGAGCTGGAGGCCGCGGGGTACCTGGAACGGCGGCTCGGGCGGATCGCGAGCGGGCAGGTCGTGACCCGTACGACGTGGTACGAGCGGCCGGGCGCCCAGCCCGTCGCTGCGGATGCCCCGGCCCAGCCCGAGCCCGCATCCGAACCCGTACAGACATCGCAGCCAGAACCGGAGCCCGCCGACTCCATCTCCGCCGAGCTCCTCGCCGGGCTCCGCCGCCAGGACCCCCGTGTGCTGCTCTCCGAGCGGGACGTACGCCGCCTCGCCCCTGCCGTCCGGACCTGGCTGGACCGCGGCGTCTCCCCCGTTCAGGTCGCCCGCACACTCACCGGGGACCTCCCTGTCGGGATCATCCGCCACCCGGCGGGTCTGCTGCGGCACCGGCTCACGGAGTGGCTGCCGCCTGTGCTGCCTGCGGCTCCGTCGTCGGCCGCCAAGCCCGAGCCGTTCCAAACATGCGACGGCTGCGAGCGAGCCTTCCGCGCCCCGGAGCCGGGCCACTGCCGGGACTGCCCGCCAGCGCCGCGCGCCGCCTGACAATTCGGGTGCGGAGTACGGAGAGGTATTGCCCGATACGGCTGCGCTAGGAGGAGCCCAGCGGAATCAGTAAGCTCTCCGGCGCCCAGTGATAGGCATGTTGGGCGGTAGCCCAACAGCGAGCGGTGGGGGACGCCATGGTTGATGCAGTTGTTCCGATACTTGTGGTGCTTGGGATCGTCGCATGGTTGTTCCTGCGTGAATCAAACAAAACCTCGGTTCAGTCACTTGATAGCTCAGGGTGCGGCTGCATCCTCGGGTTCGTGCTGCTGATCTTTGTGGCGTTGATGTTCGTCGGCGCAAAGTACGGCGGTTGACCGACGGCACCGCCCCGCCGCCCCGTCCTCCGATGGACACGTCCCAGGGGTGAGCAAGGTGCTCTCAACCCACCGCGACTACGCTGCCGAGGCCGACGTTATCCGTCACCTCATCCAGCAGCACGTGCTGGTTGCCGATGCGGCCGGAGCCGGAGTGGACGACGCGGAGCGCTGCCCCTTCGCGTTCGAGGCGCTGCTCAGCGGAATCGGCGAAGCCCGGCCGTAGCCTCGGATCAAGCAGCACGACGAGAGGACAGTCCATGCCCCCAGTCATCGCCGTCACCGGAGCAAGTGGCCGCGTCGGGGGGAGGGTTGCCCGTCGGCTCGTCGGGGGCGGGGGCGTGGTCCGGCTGCTCGGGCGGGATCCCTCGCAGCTGCCCGCGCTCGCGGGAGCCGACGTCGGGCCGGCCGCCGATTACGGGGACGGGGAAGCGATGCGGCGGGCCCTCGACGGGGCGCGGACGCTGTTTCTCGTCTCCGCGCACGAGGCGCGCGACCGTGTGCGGGTGCACACCAGCGCCGTGGACGCGGCCGTGGCGGCGGGCGTCGAGCGCATCGTGTACGTGTCCTTCCTGGGCGCCGCGGCCGACGCGACGTTCACGTACGCCCGCGACCACTGGCACACCGAGCAGTACATCCGCGGCACGGGGCTGGCGTACACCTTCCTGCGGGACAGCTTCTATCTGGCCGAGCTGCCCGCGATGGCCGGGGCCGACGGGGTGATCCGCGGGCCCGCGGGCGACGGGCGGGTGGCCGCCGTCGCGCACGAGGACATCGCGGACGTGGCCGCTGCCGTGCTGCTGGGCGATGGGCACGACGGGGCGACGTACGACGTCACCGGGCCCGTCGCGCTCTCCCTCGCCGAGGCCGCCGCCGAGCTGAGCCGGGTCACCGGGCGCACGGTCAGCTATGTGGCCGAGACGCGCGAGGAGGCGTACGCCTCACGGGCTCACTACGGCGTCGAGGACTGGGAGGTCACCGGCTGGGTGTCCTCGTACGAGGCCATCGCCGCCGGGGAGATGGCCACCGTCTCCGATGCCGTACCGCGGTTGACCGGACACCCGGCGAAGAGCCTCGCCGAGTTCCTGGAGGACAACCCGGACAGCTACCGGCACCTCTTGCCCTGACGCCATACGTCCGAGACGAGCGGGACGCCCGGCCGGTAGGCGAGGTGGACATGGCTCGGGGCGTCGAGCAGGGCGAGGTCGGCGCGGGCGCCGGGGGTGATGCGGCCGACGTCGTCGCGGCGAAGGGCCGCCGCGCCGCCCGCCGTCGCCGACCAGATCGCCTCGTCCGGGGTCATCTTCATGTCCCGTACGGCGAGGGCGATGCAGAACGGGACGGAGGACGTGAACGACGAGCCCGGGTTGCAGTCCGTGGACAGCGCGACGGTCACGCCCGCGTCGAGCAGGCGGCGGGCGTCCGGCCATTCGGCGCGGGTGGAGAACTCCGCGCCGGGCAGCAGCGTGGCGACGGTCGCGCTGGCCGCGAGGGCGTCGACGTCCGCGTCGGTGAGGTGCGTGCAGTGGTCCGCGGACGCGGCGTCGAGCTCGACGGCGAGCTGCACGCCGGGGCCGTAGCTCAGCTGGTTGGCGTGCACGCGGGGGTGCAGGCCCTTCGCCTTGCCGGCGGTGAGGATCGCGCGGGCCTGGTCGCCGTCGAATGCGCCGTTCTCGCAGAAGACGTCGACCCAACGGGCGTACGGAGCACAGGCGTCGAGCATCTCGCCGGTGACCAGGGCGACGTAGGCGGCGGGGTCGTCGGCGTAGTCGGGCGGGACGATGTGCGCGCCGAGGTAGGTGACCTCGTCGGTGTGGAGCGCGGCGATCCGCAGCGCGCGGGCCTCGTCCTCGACGGTGAGCCCGTAGCCGGACTTGGTCTCGAAGGTGGTGGTGCCCTGGCGGAGGGCCTCGGCCATGTACTTCGCGACGTTCGCGCTCAGTTCTTCGTCCGTGGCGGCGCGGGTCGCGGCGACGGTGGTGCGGATGCCTCCGGCGGAGTAGGCACGGCCGGACATCCGGGCGTTGAACTCCTGGGTGCGGTCGCCCGCGAAGAGGAGGTGGGAGTGGGAGTCGACGAATCCGGGGATGGCGGCGCGACCGCCCGCGTCGACGGTGTCGTCGGCGGCGGGGGCGGCCGAGGTGGGGCCGACCCAGGCGATGCGGTCGCCGTCGATGACGACGGCGGCGTTCTGGAGGAGCCCGATGGGGGTTCCGTCGCCGAGGGCGGGGTCGTTGGTGACGAGGCTGCCGATGTTGGTGATGACGGTGGTGGTCATGGGTTCCTCTCTAGCCGCGCAGCGCCGCGATGGACGAGGCCAGGGCCGCCGGGACGTCGGGGATCAGCGTGTGCGCGCCGTCCCGGACCACGTGGCGGCCCGCCACGATCGTGTGGCGTACGTCCGCCGCCGTCGCCGCGAAGACCGCCGTCTCGGCCGCGAGGCGCGGCAGCGGGCCCGCCGTGCGGACCGAGTCCAGCGCCACCGTCGTGAAGTCCGCGAGCGCGCCCGGCTCGAGGCGGCCCGCGTCCGGCCGGCCGAGGGCCGCGTGGCCGTCCGCCGCCGCCGCGCGCAGCAGCGCGGCCGCGGTCCAGTGGCCCCGGGTGCGGGTGCGCAGGCGTTCGTTCAGCTCCATCGCGCGCGCCTCCTCGAGCAGGTCGATCACCGCATGGCTGTCGCTGCCGAGCGACAGCGGGGAGCCCGCACGCTGCAGCGCCGCCGCCGGACCGATGCCGTCCGCCAGGTCGCGTTCCGTCGTCGGGCACATGCACGTGCCCGTCGTGGTGCCGCCCAGCAGGGCGATGTCCTCGTCCGTCAGATGCGTGTTGTGGACGCCCGTCGTACGCGGGCCGAGCACGCCGTGGTCGGCGAGCAGCCGCGTCGGGGTGCACCCGTGCGCGGCGAGGCACGCGTCGTTCTCCGCCGTCTGCTCGGAGAGGTGGACGTGCAGCGGGGCCTGCCGGGCCGCGGCCCACTGCGCGACCGTGCTCAGCTGCCCGGCCGGGACGGCCCGTACCGAATGGATCGCCGCGCCGATCAGCGCGTGATCGCTGTCCTTCAGCGCGGAGACCCGCTCCGCCCACGCCTCTGCCGTGCCGTCCGAGAAGCGCAGTTGGTGCTTGTTCGGGGCCTCGCCACGGTGCTTGACCCCGAAGCCTGACGACAGATACGCCGTGTCCAGCAGCGTGATCCGGATCCCCGCATCCGCCGCCGCGGCGATCAGCGCCTCGCCCATCGCGTTCGGGTCCGAGTACGCCGTGCCCCCCGGCGCGTGGTGCAGATAGTGGAACTCGCCCACCGCCGTGATCCCCGCCAGCACCATCTCGGCGTAGGTCGCACGCGCCAGCGCAAAGTAGCTCTCAGGGGTGAGCTTCTGTGCAATCCCGTACATGACATCACGCCATGTCCAGAATGAATCGGGCGCCCGCTCGCCGTATGCTCCCCGCCCCTGCGGGGATGTTCCGGTCCCCGAGCCCACCTGGACAGTGCCGCGCAGTGCCCGGTGGAAGGCGTGCGAGTGGGCGTTCGCGAGGCCCGGGATCGTCAGCCCGCGCAGCACCGTCGCACCCGGCTCCGGGGCCTCCACTCCGGTCCGTACGACCGCGATCCTCCCGTCGCGCACATCCAGGGCCACGCCCGGCTCCACATAGGTGTCGAGCCAGGCGTATTCCGCCCAGTAGGTCAGCTGCACGCGAGGCCCTCCAGTACATCGGCGAGTGCGAGCACCCCGGCCACGCAGTCGTCCTCTGCGGCGAACTCCGCCGGGGAGTGCGAGACACCCGTGGGGTTCCGTACGAACAGCATGGCCGTCGGGATGGACCCGGACAAAATACCTGCGTCGTGGCCAGCGCCCGTACCGAGCACCGGGACCGCTCCGCCCAGGATCTTGTTCAGCTCGTCGCGCAGCGCGTGCTCGAACTCGATCACGGGGGTGAAGGACTCGCGTACGACCGTCAGGTCCACGCCGTGCCGGTCGGCGTACTCGCGCGCGGCGCTCTCGATCCCGGCCGTCACCGTGTCGAGCGTGGCCTGGTCGGGGGCGCGGGAGTCCAGCCAGCCGCGCACCAGCGAGGGAATCGCGTTGACGCCGTTCGGCTCGACGGAGATCTTGCCGAACGTGGCGACCGCGCCCGCGAGTTCCGCCTCGCGGCGCGCGGCGAGGACCGTCTCCGCGTACGTCAGCATCGGGTCGCGGCGGTCGGCCAGCCGGGTCGTGCCTGCGTGGTTGGCCTCGCCGTGGAAGTCGAACCGCCAGCGGCCGTGCGGCCAGATCGCGGACGCGATTCCGACCCGGTCGCCGGACAGGTCGAGGGCGCGGCCCTGCTCGACGTGGAGCTCTACGAACGCGCCGATACGGGCGAGCCGTTCGGGGTCCGGGCCGATGGCGTCCGGGTCGTACCCGGCGGCCTCCATGGCCTGGGGGAGGGTGATCCCGTCGGCGTCGCGCAGCCGGTGGGCCGCCTCGACGGTCAGCTGTCCGGCCGCGAGCCGCGAGCCGACGCAGGCGAGGCCGAAGCGGGCGCCCTCCTCGTCACCGAAGTTGGTGATGGCGAGGGGCCGGGTGAACTCCGCTCCTCTGTGGCTCAGTTCATCGAGCGCGGCGAAGGAGGAGACGACGCCGAGGGGGCCGTCGAACGCGCCGCCGTCGGGGACGGAGTCGAGGTGCGAGCCGGTGACGACGGCGTCACCGGCGCACGGGTCGCCGAGCCAGGCCCACTGGTTGCCGTTGCGGTCGACCTCGTAGGTGAGGCCGCGGGTTTCGGCCTGCGCCTTGAACCAGGCACGGCAGTCCTGGTCGGCCCCGGTCCACGCGTACCTCCTGTACCCGCGCGTCCCGGCGTCCCGCCCGATGGGTGCGAGGTCCTGCCACATCTGGTGGAAGGAGTCCCCGGCCCCGCCCCTCGCCGGACCCGGCTCCTCACACGCCGGAGGGGCTGTTTCGTCACCCGGCGACGGAGCATCCGCCCCCACCGGGGCGTCGCCGCCCTGCGCAGCCGGGACCGGGCCGTCCGGGGTCCGGCCGCCGTGGGCGCCGACACCCGTGGGCGCACCCTCGTCCGGGGTCCGGCCGCCGTGGGCGCCGACGCCCGTGGACGCACCCTCGCCCGGGGTCCGGTCCTCGGGCGCCGGGCCCGCCGGATCGGCGTCCAACGTCACGCCTGGTCCCCTTCCCGCATCGGGACCCGCACGCCCCGCTCGTCCGCGACCGACTCCGCGATGTCGTAGCCCGCGTCCACATGCCGGATGACGCCCATCCCCGGGTCGTTCGTCAGCACCCGGCGGATCTTCTCGCCCGCCAGCTTCGTACCGTCCGCCACCGAGACCTGGCCCGCGTGGATGGAGCGGCCCATGCCGACGCCGCCGCCGTGGTGGATGGAGACCCAGCTCGCGCCGGACGCGACGTTGACCATCGCGTTCAGCAGCGGCCAGTCGGCGATCGCGTCGGAGCCGTCGAGCATGGCCTCCGTCTCGCGGTACGGGGAGGCCACCGAGCCGCAGTCGAGGTGGTCGCGGCCGATCGCCAGCGGGGCGGCCAGTTCGCCGGACGCCACCATGTCGTTGAAGCGCTCGCCCGCACGGTCCCGCTCGCCGTAGCCCAGCCAGCAGATACGGGCGGGGAGGCCCTGGAAGTGGACGCGCTCGCCGGCCAGCTTGATCCAGCGGTGCAGGGACTCGTTCTCCGGGAAGAGCTCGAGCATCGCCTTGTCGGTCTTGTGGATGTCCGACGCCTCACCCGACAGGGCGGCCCAGCGGAACGGGCCCTTGCCCTCGCAGAACAGCGGCCGGATGTATGCCGGGACGAAGCCGGGGAAGGCGAATGCCCGGTCGTATCCGGCCAGTTGGGCCTCGCCACGGATCGAGTTGCCGTAGTCGAAGACCTCGGCACCCGCGTCCATGAAGCCGACCATGGCCTCCACATGCCTGGCCATGGACTCACGCGCGCGCTGGGTGAAGTCGGCCGGCTTCTCCGCCGCGTACGACTGCATGTCGTCGAAGTCGACCCCGACCGGCAGGTACGCCAGCGGGTCGTGGGCGCTCGTCTGGTCGGTCACGATGTCGATCGGCGCGCCCTCTGCGAGCATCCGCGGCAGCAGCTCCGCCGCGTTGCCGAGCAGGCCGATGGAGAGCGGGCGGCGGGCGTCCCGTGCCTCGACGGCCAGCTGGAGCGCGTGCTCCAGCGAGTTCGCGCGCAGATCCAGGTAGCGGTGCTCGATACGGCGCTCGATCGCGCGCGGGTCGACGTCGATACAGATCGCGACGCCGTCGTTCATGGTCACGGCGAGCGGCTGTGCGCCGCCCATCCCGCCCAGACCGGCGGTCAGAGTGATCGTGCCGGCCAGCGTGCCGCCGAACTTCTTGGCGGCGACCGCGGCGAACGTCTCGTACGTGCCCTGCAGAATGCCCTGCGTGCCGATGTAGATCCACGAACCGGCGGTCATCTGGCCGTACATGGTGAGGCCGAGGGCCTCGAGCCGCCGGAACTCCTCCCAGTTCGCCCAGTCGCCGACCAGGTTGGAGTTGGCGATGAGCACGCGCGGCGCCCACTCGTGGGTCTGCATCACGCCGACCGGGCGGCCGGACTGGACGAGCATCGTCTCGTCCTGCTTCAGCGTCCGCAGCGTGCGCACCATCGCGTCGAAGGAGCGCCAGTCGCGGGCGGCCTTGCCGGTGCCGCCGTAGACGACGAGCTTGTCGGGGTGCTCGGCGACCTCGGGGTCGAGGTTGTTCTGGAGCATGCGGAGGGCGGCCTCCTGCTGCCATCCCAGGGCGCTCAGTTCCGTACCGCGCGCTGCCCGTACGGGGCGGGGTCCTGACATGGCAATGCCTCCTCGCGACTGCGACCATGAGTGTTGGCTCATCTATTCACATCCTGGCTGCCTGAATAGTCTTAGTCAACAGCTGCGCCCCGGCCCGCCGGATGATTGGCTGACGCACATGGCTTCAGACCGTCGGGATCAAGCAGTACGAGCGGCAGTGGAGCAGGGTCTTCTCAGCGAGGCGCAGCCGGTGGCCGCCCTCCTCGACGTGGCCGGCATCCGCGCCTCCGCCGCCTCGCTGCGGGCGGCATTCGCCGCCGTCACCGACGCGCCCGTGCTGCACGCCTTCGCCGTGAAGGCCTCACCCCTCGTTCCCGTACTCGCGCTGCTGCGCGAGGAGGGCATCGGCGTGGAGGTCGCGAGCCCGGGCGAGCTGGCGCTGGCCCGTGCCGCCGGCGTGGGCGCCGAGAGCACGGTCCTCGACTCCCCCGCCAAAACCCCCTCCGAGCTGCGCGAAGCGCTCGCCCTCGGGATCGCCGTCAACGCCGACAATCCGCAGGAGCTCGCGCGCATCGACGCCCTGGTGTCATCCGTCGGCAACCGCTCCCCGCTCGGCCTGCGCGTCAATCCCCAGGTCGGCCGGGGTGCCATCGGGGCACTGTCCACAGCCACCCCCACCTCGAAATTCGGGGTCGCGCTGCGCGACGACGGCGCTCGCGACTGGGTCGTACGCGCGTATCTCGACCGCCCCTGGCTGACCCGGCTGCATACGCACTCCGGCTCGCAGGGCATGCCGCTGACCCTCATGGCGCAGGGCATCCAGGCGGTGTACGAGCTCGGCGAGGAGATCAACGCCGCGGCCGGGCGGCAGCAGATCGACACCATCGACATCGGCGGCGGCCTCCCGGTCAACTTCGCCTCCGACGAGGAGACCCCGACCTTCGCCGAGTACGCCGGGCTGCTGCGGGAGCAGGTCCCCGGGCTGTTCGACGGGCGCTACGGCCTGGTCACCGAGTTCGGCCGGTCCCTGCTCGCCAAGCACGGCACGGTCCTCGCCCGGGTCGAGTACGCGAAGACGGCAGGCTCCCGCCCGATCGCGGTCACCCACGCCGGCGTCCAGGTCGCCACCCGTACCGTCTACGACCCGATCTCCTGGCCGCTGCGCATCGCCGCGTACGACTCCAAGGGCGTGGCGAAGGCCGGTGCGGACGTCCCGCAGGACATCGCGGGACCGGCCTGCTTCGCGGGCGACCTGCTCGCCGAGGCACGTCCGCTGCCGCTGCTGGACCAGGGCGATGTGATCGCGGCGCTGGACACCGGCGCGTACTACTTCTCGAACCACTACGGCTACAACAGCCTTCCGCGGCCGGGCGTCCACGGCTTCGTCGCCGATGCGGACGGGTCGGTACGGTTCGCGACCGTACGGGCTCCGCAGAGCGTGGCGGAAATCGTCAACGAATCGGGCGGCACTCACCCGGATGCGCTGACCGGCGGCGCCTGAGGTATTCCGGACCGCGCGTGGGGCAAATGTTCCTCTGTCATCCCACCGACCGGAGGCGCCCGCCATGTCCACGACCGGCACACCGGAGACGACGCCGCTCAACGAGCCGCCGCTCAAACGGGCCATCAGCGCGAAGCTGCTGATCCTGTTCGTGATCGGTGACATCCTGGGCACCGGCATCTACGCCACGACCGGCAAGGTCGCGGGGAAGGTCGGCGGGGCGCTGTGGCTGCCGTTCGCCATCGGCTTCGTCGTCGCCATTCTCACGGCGGCGTCGTACGTCGAGCTGGTCGGCAAATATCCGAAGGCGGCGGGCGCCGCGCTCTACACACAGAAGGCGTTCAAGGTCCCCTTCCTGACCTTCATCGTCGCCTTCATGGTGATGTGCTCCGGACTCTCGTCCGCGAGCGCCGCCGCCCGTGCCTTCAGCGGTGACTACTTCCAGGAGTTCACCGACGCCGTCCCGCCGACGCTGATCGCGATCATCTTCATCCTGGCCCTCGCGAGCCTGGCGCTGCGCGGCGTGTCCGAGTCGGTGAAGACCAACGTGGTGCTGACACTGGTCGAGCTGACGGGCCTGGTGGTGATCCTCGGGATCGGCCTGTACGCCGTGCTGACGGGCGACGGCGAACCGTCCCGGCTGGGCGAGTTCCAGGCAGAAGGAACCGGGTACGCACTGCTCACCAGCGTGCTGGGGGCCACCGCGCTCGGCTTCTTCGCCTTCGTGGGCTTCGAGGACTCGGTCAACATGGCCGAGGAGACCAAGGACCCGGTCCGCTCCTTTCCCAAGGCGATCTTCATCGGCGTGGGCGTCACCGGCACGATCTATGTGCTGGTCGCGCTGGTGTCCTCGCTGCTGGTCGAGTACACCGTGCTGGCGAAGTCCAGTGGCCCGCTGCTGGAAGTCGTCAAGGCCGGCGGGGTCGACTTCCCGCCCAGACTCTTCGCCCTGATCGCGCTCTTCGCCGTCACCAATTCCGCGCTGATCAACATCATGATGGCCTCGCGGCTCTGCTACGGCCTCGCCAACGAGAAGGTGCTGCCGCGCGGCATGGGCCGTGTGCTGCGCAATCGCCGCACCCCCGTCAACGGGATCATCTTCGTCACGCTGCTCGCCATCGGGCTGGTGTCCACCGGCGAGATCGAGGGGCTCGGCGACACCACGGCGTTCCTGCTGCTGTGTGTCTTCGCGGTGGTCAACATCGCCGTACTGGTGCTGCGCAAGGACCACGTGGAGCACGCGCACTTCCGTACCTGGACGCCGCTGCCCGTGCTCGGCGCGATCACCGCAATCATCCTCGCCAGCCCGCTCTCGGAGCGCGGTGCGGACGTCTACATCCGGGCCGGGGTGCTGCTGGCGATCGGACTCCTGCTGTGGGGGATCAACAAGGTGGTGCTGAAGGTGCACGGCGAGGAGTGAGGTCACTGTCCATGCCGGAGCGGGTGGGCTGATTTTGCCGGCCGCCTGAATGCGGGCTTGCCGGCCGCCTGAATGCGGGCATGCCGGCCGCCCGAATGCGGGCTTGTCGGCCGCCCGAATGCGGGCATGCCGGACCGCCCGGTCGCGACGCCTCAGGACCAGGCGGTGGTCTGCGGACCCTACCTGGACGGGGGCATGTTCCGATGGAAAATGCCCCAACTCCCCCCGGCCGCAGCAACGTTGCGTAACTTCCCCGTCACTGCCGCACTTCAGTGCGCGGCACGCCGAGGTGGGGAGGGGAGTCCGCGTTGCCCGGAATCGACGAGTGTCTGCTCCAAGTCATGCTGGTGCCTGGCGCGCGTGGAGCAGCCGTCGTGGACTGGATCAGCGGGCTCGCGCTCGGCACAGTCGGTGAGTCGGCGCGCGGCGACCACGAGGCCAGCGCCGCTGAGACGGCCGAACTGGCCAGGGTGGCCACGGAGTACGCGACCTTCGCGACGGACGCGCCCGAGGAGCCCGCACCCGTCGAGGACTTCATCGTCACCACCCGTACCGGCTATCACGTGGTGCGTTTCGTGGACACCGCCTTCGACGGCAGCGTGTTCCTGCATCTGTGGCTCGACCGGGACCTCGGCAATCTCGCACTGGCCCGGCTGTGTCTGCGCGATCTCGCCGAAGGGCTGGTGCTCGGATGAGAGCCGCCGTTTCCCCGATGCTCGTCAGACTCGCGCAAGAGCGTGCCACGGGCGTGCTCGTGCGCGACCACGGCGCCCTGTATCTGGCTGACGGCCAGGTCGTGCACGCCGAGAGCCCCGCGGCTCCCGGACTCGACGTCCTGCTGACCGCGAGCGGCCGGCTGCGGCCCGACAGCTGGGCCGAAGCGGTCGCACAGGCGGGCTCGCGCGGCGAGGTGGCCCGCTTCCTCGTCGACAGCGGCCAGGTGGGCGGCGGCGAGCTGGAGATCTGCCATCTCGGAGCGCTGTTCGACGCCGCCTTCTTCGCACTCGCGCCCGCCAGCGGTCCCACTCGCTTCCGCTACGGGGTCGCCCACTGGCTCGGAAGGGTGCGGCCGGTGCCCACCGAGGTCGTCGAACGCGAGGCCCGGCGGCGCAGCGTGCTGCTGGACTCCGTATGGCCCGATCCGATGGTCGACACGACTCCGGTGAGGCCCTGCCCGCAGCCCGCGGGACGGGCGGTCGGGCCCCGGCGGCAGGCGCTGCTGGATCTCGCCGACGGCGTACGCACCCCGGCCGCCATCGCCCGGAAGCTGGGGCGTCCGGCCTTCAACACCCTGATCGAGGTGCGCAGGCTGGCCGCGGAGGGGCTCATCGAGACACCCGCCGGGTCCGGCGGGTCCCCCAGGTCCGCCGGGTCCGCCGCGCCCTCAGGGCCCTCAGGGCCCGGCGCCGCTTCCGAGAACGCCGGGACCGGCGAACCCCCCTCCGTCCTGGACTCCGCCCTGCTCCGCCGGCTCCGCGACGCACTGGAGGCAAACCTGTGACCCACGTCCCCATCCACCAGGTCCTGTGCCCGCCTTCATGAGGCGCGCACTGCGGCTGCGCGCCGAGAGGAGACAGCTCATGACGGCCGAGGCCGATGTGCTCGCCGAACTGAAACGACTGCGCGTACGAGTGCCACAGCTGACCGGAGCACTCGCCGCCAGCACGGACGGTCTCGTGCTGGCCGCGGACACCGGGGAAGCGGAGGGCGTCGCGGCGCTGACCGCCGCCGCCCTCGGCGTCGCGGTGCGGCTTGCCGAGGCCACCGGGCAGGGGGGCTTCCGCGAGCTGCTGGTCCGGGGCGAGCGGGGCTATGTCGCGGCCTACGCGGCGGGCGCCTCTGCCGTCCTCACCCTCCTGGCCGAGCCACACATCAACGTGGGACGGCTCCACCTCGAGGCACGCCGCTCCGGCACCCGCATCGGCGAACTGGTCGACGGCGCCCTCGAACGACCGGAGAACACCTGACCCATGACCGACACACCATCACGCACACCCAGCAGACGGAAAGGAAGTGCGCATCTCATGGCCAACACCGAACGCGCCCTCAAGGAAGCCACCACCGTCATCGAGGGCGCCATCGGCGCCGCCCTCGTCGACTACAGCAGCGGAATGGCCCTCGGCACTGTCGGAGGCGGAAAGGACCTGGACCTGACGGTCGCCGCTGCGGGCAACACCGATGTGGTGCGCGCCAAGGTGCGCACCATGGAGCAGCTCGGGCTCAAGGAGGGCATCGAGGACATCCTGATCACCCTCGGCACGCAGTACCACCTGATCCGGCTGCTCAAGGGCCGGGGAGCCAACGGCCTGTTCCTCTACCTGGCGCTCGACAGGGACCGGGCGAACCTCGCCATGGCCCGGCATCAGCTGAAGAAGATCGAGGCCGAGCTGGAGATCTGACTGCCCACGGCCGGATCACCGGAGGGGCTCCGTCGGAGCCCCTCCGGTGCTACTCCACGAACAGGCCCCGCGCCGCCGCCTGCGCGTCGAATTCCTCCAGGCGCGCCTGCGCGTCCGGCAGGTCGTCGCACATCGCCTCCAGCAGCACCCGGCCCAGCAGCATCGGCGCGCACGCCGTGTCGAAGGCCAGGCCCGTGCCGACCGCCGCCGGGATCAGCAGATCGCTGTGGCCGGCCACCGGGGCGAAGGCCGAATCCGCGACGGTCACCACCGTCAGGCCCGCGGAGCGTGCGTACGCCAGTGTCTCCACTACCTCCTTGGGGTGCCGCGGCAGCGCGAAGCACAACAGGGCGCTCGCGCCCGCGCGGCGGGCCGCGTCGATGCGGTCGGCGAGCATCGTGCCGCCCTCGTCGAGCAGGCGTACGTCGGGGTGGACCTTGGCCGCGAAGTACGCGAAGCCCCTGGCCTGTGAGGACGCGGCGCGCAGGCCGAGTACCAGGAGCGGGCGGGACGCGGCGAGGAGCCGGCCCGCGCGTTCCACCGGGGACGGATCGGCGAGCAGTTCGGCCAGGTGGCGCAGGTTCTCGATCTCGGCGTGCACCGCCTGCTGGTACTCGTTGTACGCGTCCGGGCCCGCCTCGCTCGAAGCGGGCGCGACCTCCCGCAGATGCCGGCGCAGTGCCGGGTAGCCGTCGAAGCCGAGCGCGACCGCGAAGCGGGTGACGGACGGCTGGCTGACACCGGCCAGTTCGGCGAGCTCGACGCTGGACAGGAACGGCACATCGGCCGCCCGCCGCACCATGCTGTGCGCGATCCGCCGTTGCGTCGGGGTGAGCCGGTGGCTCTCGAAAAGCTGCTGCAGTCGCGCGGCAGGGCTGTCGTTCATGCCATCCCCCTCGTCGTGTCCCTCATCAGGTCCATGAAGCGGTCGAGCAGCCCGGCCGCCCGCGTCACATCGTCGGTGAGCGGCCGGTCGGCGACGTCCTCGTCGAGGACCGACTCGGCGAGCTCGAAGGCGCGGCCCACCGGGAGTTCCGGGTCGGGCCGCAGTCCGCGCTGGCGCAACGCCCGTACCGCCGCGACGAGTTCACACCCGACGACGAGCCGGTACGCGCCCTGCGCCCGCAGCGTCTGACGCGCGGCCAGCGAGGCGAAGCTGGCCTGCTCCTCGACGCCCCGGGACAGTACCGCGTGGCCGAGCGACGCGGGCGCGGAGAAGGCCCGCAGATCGCCGAGGGCCGCGCCGGCCGCGTATTCGAGGATCATCACGCCTGAGCTCGCGGCCTCCGCGTCCGCGAGGAAGGGCCGCAGCCGGGTGAAGGCGGGCTCGTTCAGGGCGGAGAGCCGGGAGGTGGACAGCCGCGCGGTCTGGGTGACGGCGAGTCTGAAGTGGTCCAGATCCAGGGCGAGTTGTGCCATGTAGAAGCCGCCGTGGTGGTATGCGGCCATGTCCGTGGCCCGGATCAGGGGGTTCTCGGCGGCCGCGTTGATCTCGACGGCGAGGGTCCGCTCCAGCGCGTCCGCCGCGTCCTGCGCGGGCCCGTGGATCTGCGGCAGACAGCGGAATCCGTACGGGTCCTGGATCCGGCCCAGCGGCGGGGTCGGCCGCTCGGGCGCGCCGAGCAGCCGGCGCATCCGTGCGGCGACGGCGTACGTGCCGGGGTGCGGGCGGGCCGCGTGCACGGGTTCTGCGTAGGCCTCGTAGGAGCCGTCGACCGCGAGCAGCGAGAGGGCGGCGACCAGTTCGGTGGCCGAGACGAGCGCGCTCAGCTCGTCGAGGGCGAGCGCGGCCTGGCCGAGGGTGAGGGCGTTGGAGCTGATCAGGGCGAGGGCGTCGTTGTTGTCGAGGGCCTGCGCCTCCGGGGCCGGGCCTCCCGCCTCGAGATTCCAGGGCTGTTCGCCGGCGAGTGCGAGCCCCATCTGCGCGAGGGCCGCGATGTCGCCGGTGCCGACCGAGCCGAACTCGTTGACGACCGGGTACGCGCCGCTCTCCAGCGCCTCGCAGAGCGCGGTGACGACGCCGGGCCGCAGTCCGGCGCCGCCCGCGAGCAGCTGGTTCGCCCGTACGGCCAGCATGGCGCGGACCTCGCGGGCGGGCAGCGGATCGCCGATCGCGCCGGCGTGCGAGCGCAGCAGCCGCAGCCCGTGGTCGGCGGCGGCACCGGTGGGCACGTCCTCGTTCCGGTTGGCGCCGACGCCGGTGGAGCGCCCGTAGACGCGGCCGGACGCGGCGAGCTCCCGCGCGGCGTCCCAGGCGGCCTCGACGCGCTTGATCGCTTCTGAGCCGGGTACGGGACGGGCCGCGCCGTCGGCCAGCCGGACGATGTCCGCGACGGGGAGGCTCTGGCCGTCGAGGATCACGATGCCGGTGGGCGAGTCCACCATGTGGGACGACATCATGCGCAAACCCTTCCTTTTCGGACGGTTCGTCTTGCCTTCGAGCATCCGCAACCAGTGATTCACCCCGGGGCATTGACAACTTATTCAGATACCGAGAACTCTGCATGACTATATGCAGGCCGGGCAAGGGACGACTGATGATCAAATTCGAAGCAGTGCTGTGCCTTTCCGGGGGGACACCCCCGGACCCCCGGAGCGCTTCCCCAACGGCACGACGGCGGTCCACGACTTCACCCTGGAGATGGCCGACGGCGGTATCACCCCCTCGGCGCCGTACTGACCACGGAGCAGCTGACCGAGCTCAACCGGCAGGTCGACAAGGACAAGAAGGACCCGGAGGACGTCGCGAACGCCTGGGCCAAGCAGCACGGCCTCGCCGAGTAGGGCCCCCAGGCCCCCCAGGTACCCCAGGTGAAAACAGTGGGGCTAGCCCCACTGACGCGGCTGCCGGCCGCCCGTAGCGTGAACCGTTATGGAAGCCCGCGACCCTGAGCTCAAAAAGGAGCTCGACGCCACCCTGCACGCCCGCCGTGAGCTGGGGGAAGAGTACGACTCCGCGCTCGTCGAATCATTTCTGGAGAAGGTCGAGCAGCGCCTCGACGGCACGGTGGACCGCCGTGTCCGGCGCCAGCTCGCCGAACAGCAGATGGTGGTCGCCCGGGGCGCCCGCCCGCCGCAGTCCGCGGAGGCCAATTTCGGGGAGCGCTTCGGCTTCGGGATCGTCTCGATGATCCTCGCCGTCCCGCTCTCGGCGATCGCCGTGGTCAATGCCGACCTGCCGGGCCTGGTCGTCGCCTGGTTCGGCATCGTCGGAGTGAACGCGGTGCATGCGGCGCGGGGCTGGCCGTGGATGCGCGGGCGGCGCGAGAAGTCCGACTGGGAGGAGTAGCGGCTCCCCGCACGCCTGCCGGGTGAAACGACGATCACCGCAACCATTGATCGAGGAACCCGGACGGCGAGCAACCACGTCCGCGAGAGCGGCGCCGGTTCAGGCGCAAAAGGTGAGCTGTGCGCGGGGACCGCCGCA
Source organism: Streptomyces sp. NPDC002870 (assembly GCF_042888505.1). Classification (NCBI taxonomy): domain Bacteria; kingdom Bacillati; phylum Actinomycetota; class Actinomycetes; order Kitasatosporales; family Streptomycetaceae; genus Streptomyces; species Streptomyces sp. NPDC002870. Next base: position 201,075 of record NZ_JBIAPW010000007.1, on the reverse strand, counting down.
CCCCCGGCGAACCGGGGGGCGGGACGACGGCGGTCCCCGCGTGGGACACGGTCCCGGGTCAGGGCCGGTCTCCGCGTCCAGGGCGTCTTGGGAGGTCCGGGAGCCGCTCCGGAGGTCCTAGACGCCGCATTGGGTGCCGGCCGGGATCCCTGCCCGGGCCCCCTGCCGACATCCACCAATGTGCCGGACGCGTGTTAAGCGGGTGCTGCGCCTACGTGTCGCGCTCGTACCGTTTTCGCGACCAGAGTCTCCGCGGGTGCCGGGGGACACCCCGGAAGGCGCAGCGGGGGCTGCACCCGGGAGCGCGACCGGGGAGTTCCCCGGTCGCGCTCCGCGTGAACTCCCGTGCCCCGGCTGCTACTTGCCGCCGCCTGCGAGGAACGCCAGCAGGTCCTGACGGCTCACCACACCCGTCGGCTTGCCCTCCACCAGCACGATCGCCGCGTCCGCCGCGCCGAGCACCGACATCAGGTCGCCGACCGGCTCGCCCGAGCCCACCTGCGGGAGCGGCGCGCTCATGTGCTTCTCCAGCGGGTCGCCCAGCGAGGCGCGCTGCGCGAACAGCGCGTCCAGCAGCTCCCGTTCGACGACCGAGCCGATGACCTCTGCGGCCATCACGTCCGGGTGACCGGCGCCCGGCTTCACGATCGGCATCTGGGAGACGCCGTACTCCCGCAGCACCTCGATCGCCTCGCCGACCGTCTCCTCCGGGTGCATGTGCACCAGGCTCGGGATCTTGCCGCCCTCCTTGTGCCGCAGCACGTCCGCGACGCGCGCGGCGGGGCCCGAGTCCTCCAGGAAGCCGTAGTCCGCCATCCACTCGTCGTTGAAGATCTTGGAGAGGTAGCCGCGGCCGCTGTCCGGCAGCAGCACGACCACCACGTCGTCCGGGCCGAGCCCCTCGGCCACGCGCAGCGCCGCGACCACCGCCATGCCGCAGGACCCGCCGACGAGCAGGCCCTCCTCCTTGGCGAGCCGACGCGTCATCTGGAAGGAGTCCTTGTCGGACACGGCGACGATCTCGTCGGTCACGGTCCGGTCGTACGCGGACGGCCAGAAGTCTTCACCGACGCCCTCGACGAGGTAGGGCCGGCCGGAGCCGCCGGAGTACACGGAGCCCTCCGGGTCGGCGCCGATGACCTTGACCTTGCCGTCGCTGGCCTCCTTGAGGTAGCGGCCGGTGCCGGAGATCGTGCCGCCGGTGCCGACGCCCGCGACGAAGTGGGTGATCCGCCCGTCCGTCTGGTCCCACAGCTCGGGACCGGTGGTCTCGTAGTGCGAGCGCGGGTTGTTCGGGTTGGAGTACTGGTCGGGCTTCCAGGCGCCGGGCGTCTCCTGTACCAGCCGGTCGGAGACGTTGTAGTACGAGTCGGGGTGCTCGGGGTCGACGGCCGTGGGGCAGACGACGACCTCTGCGCCGTACGCACGCAGCACGTTGATCTTGTCCGTGGACACCTTGTCCGGGCAGACGAAGATGCACTTGTAGCCCTTCTGCTGGGCCACGATGGCGAGACCGACGCCGGTGTTCCCACTGGTCGGCTCGACGATCGTGCCGCCGGGCTGCAGCGCTCCGCTCTCCTCCGCGGCTTCGATCATGCGCAGGGCAATCCGGTCCTTGACCGACCCACCGGGGTTGAAGTACTCAACCTTCGCCAGGACGGTCGCCTGGATGCCTGCGGTGACGTTGTTCAGCCTCAGCAGCGGGGTATTGCCGACGAGACTGATCATCGAGTTGTGGATGCGCACAATGTTCTCCGGGATCTCCGTAGTGATGCGGCCAGCGTAAGCGGAGCAGCGTGTGATTGGGCGACGGTAGCCACGGGGCAGTTAGCTGATGACGACGTAGTGCTGCTACGCAGAGCTACGAGGCGGCTACGAGGAGGTGGCTCGGACTGTGTCGAGGGCGAGGGTGGCACGACGCATCGCCGCTGGCGCGGCCTACGGCGGCGGCAGCATCGGGCTGCTCGGAGCGGCGGCCGTGGGGCTGGTGCTGGCGGAGGTCCAGTTGGCGAAACGATCGGTGGGCGGGGGCACGGCCCCGCTCCCGCCGCGCGGTGACGGCCTGTACGGACTGGCCTTCGGGCACAGCGATCCGCTGCTCCTCGGCGTGCTCGGGGACTCCACGGCGGCGGGGCAGGGCGTACGCAGGGCGGGCCAGACGCCGGGGGCGCTGCTCGCGTCCGGACTCTCGGCCGTGGCCGAGCGGCCGGTGGAGGTGCGCAATGTGGCCCTGCCGGGCGCGCAGTCGACCGATCTGGAGCGCCAGGTCACGGTGCTGCTCGCGGACCGGTCCCGTACGCCGGACGTCTGCGTGATCATGATTGGCGCGAATGACGTCACGCACCGGATGCCGCCCACGCATTCTGTCCGGCTGCTCGCCTCCGCCGTGCGCAGGCTGCGTACAGCGGGCGCGGAGGTGGTGGTGGGCACCTGCCCTGATCTGGGCACCATCGAGCCGGTGTACCAGCCGCTGCGCTATCTGGCCCGCCGGGTCTCACGCCAGCTGGCGGCTGCGCAGACGATCGTGGTGGTGGAGCAGGGCGGCCGTACGGTCTCGCTGGGCGACCTGCTGGGCCCGGAGTTCGCGGCGAACCCGCGGGAGATGTTCGGCGCGGACAACTACCACCCGTCGGCGGAGGGCTACGCGACGGCGGCGATGGCGATGCTGCCGACTCTGTGCGCGGTGCTGGGCCTGTGGCCGGAGACCGACCGCCTGGACGCGGACCGCGACGAGGACATGCTTCCGGTGGCGCGGGCGGCGGCCACGGCAGCTGCGGAGGCGGGTACGGAGGTCACGGGCGCGAGGGCCCCGTGGGCGCTCCTGAAGCACCGTCGCCGCCGTCGCCTCCCGGAGCCGTCCCCGACGACGGAACCGGCACCCTCGCCGTCGCCGCCGCCGTCACCGTCGGAAGTACGGCGGGCGTAGCGCGGCGGCGCGGACGGCGCCACGGCGAAGGCGGCGCGGCGGCACCGCTGCGAAGGGGCGGCGCGGGCGATGCGTGCTCCGCGGCCCGAAGCGGCCGCCTTCGCCCCGCGCGGCGTCGGCGCATACTGGAGGAGCTGAGCGATCGCTTAGAAAAGAGGTCCGCATCACACGACCCGGCCCGTGACCCCAGCGATACGGGCGGGTAACTTCCCAGACAGTCCTGCCCTACCGCCTCGCCCCTCATGGAGCCGCGTGATGCCCGAAGCCGTGATCGTCTCTGCTGCCCGCTCCCCCATCGGCCGGGCCTTCAAGGGCTCCCTCAAGGAGCTGCGCGCCGACGACCTGACCGCCACGATCATCCAGGCCGCGCTCGCCAAGATCCCCGAGCTCGACCCCAGGGACATCGACGACCTGATGCTCGGCTGCGGCCTGCCCGGCGGCGAGCAGGGGCACAACCTCGGCCGCATCGTCGCCGTGCAGATGGGGATGGACCACCTCCCGGGCTGCACCATCACCCGTTACTGCTCCTCCTCCCTCCAGACCTCCCGCATGGCGCTGCACGCCATCAAGGCCGGCGAGGGCGACGTCTTCATATCCGCCGGCGTCGAGACCGTCTCCCGCAGCACCAAGGGCAACTCCGACACGCTGCCCGACACCCACAACCCGCTCTTCGCCGAGGCCGAGGCACGTACCGCCGCCCGCGCCGAGCAGGAGGGCGCCGACTGGCACGACCCGCGCGAGGACGGCCTCGTCCCGGACGCGTACATCTCGATGGGCCAGACCGCCGAGAACCTGGCCCGGCTCAAGGGCGTGACCCGCCAGGACATGGACGAGTTCGGCGTGCGGTCCCAGAACCTCGCGGAGGAAGCCATCAAGAACGGCTTCTGGGAGCGCGAGATCACCCCGGTCACCACCCCCGACGGCACCGTCGTCTCCAAGGACGACGGCCCGCGCGCGGGCGTCACCCTCGAGGGCGTCCAGGGCCTCAAGCCCGTCTTCCGCCCCGACGGCCTGGTCACCGCCGGCAACTGCTGCCCGCTGAACGACGGCGCCGCCGCCCTCGTGATCATGTCCGACACCAAGGCCCGTGAGCTGGGCCTGACCCCGCTGGCCCGCATCGTCTCCACCGGCGTCTCCGGACTCTCCCCCGAGATCATGGGCTACGGCCCCGTCGAGGCCTCCAAGCAGGCGCTGTCCCGCGCCGGGCTGACCATCGGCGACATCGACCTGGTCGAGATCAACGAGGCCTTCGCCGCACAGGTCATCCCGTCCTACCGCGACCTGGGCGTCGACCTGGACAAGCTGAACGTCAACGGCGGCGCCATCGCCGTCGGGCACCCCTTCGGCATGACGGGCGCCAGGATCACCGGCACCCTGATCAACAGCCTCCAGTTCCACGACAAGCAGTTCGCGCTGGAGACGATGTGCGTGGGCGGTGGCCAGGGCATGGCCATGGTCATCGAGCGCCTCTCTTAGAGCTTTCGGGCCCGCGCGGAACTCGAGTCGTGACCGAATCTCCCCCAGGATGTGACCTATCTCCTGGGGGAGAGCTCTTTCCCCAGGTCAGCACTGCATTCACGCTAAACACGGGACACAAAGTCCTGTCCAATTCGTGACGTAATGCACTGACAGGGGGCGCGCGCTGACCGCAAGCTGATGTAGGAAGTCGGGGGGATCGAGTGAAACCGGGAGTAAGTCAGTGAGCGCCATGTCTCTTGCCCTGCTGCTGACCACGGCCGCAGCCACGGCCGTGGGTGCCGCTGCCCTGCACGCCGCCCACGGGCTCCGTAAGCAGGTCACGGCCCTGCGCACCGAACTGGTCACCGCGCACGGCACCAGCCGCATCGCCTCCGTACCGCAGGCCCGCACCGCCCCGGCTGCCGAGATACGCGCCGCCGTCGCCGAGGCGCTCGCCGAGGAGCGGGAGCGCGAACTGGCGGAAGCGCGCGCCTTCTGGGCGGCGCAGGAGTCCCGCGACGCGGCGGACGCTCCCTCCCTGCTGGGCGGCCTGTCCGCCCCGGGCGACGAGCTGCCGCCCTTCTACGTCCCGCGCCAGTCCGACTTCGCCGCCCTTGAGGCGATGGACTTCGATGCGGCCGAGGCGCTCGACGAGCTGGCGGACCTGCCCGAGGTGACGGAGTTCGCCGAGGACTCCCCCGAGCTGGCCGCGGCCCGCCGCCGCCATCCCTCGCACCCGGACTTCGTCCCGGTACAGACCCCGGTGGTCACCGACCACGAGCGCACCGTGGCGCGCCTCGAGGAGCTCGCCGAGATGCGCACCGCCCTCGCCGACGTACGGCCGGGACCGCTCGGCACGCTCGATGTGTACGTCTTCGCAGATGGCACTACGCTTTGTATGACTCCCGGTCACCGCGAGACCGCCGAGCAGCTCGCCGAGGCGCTGCGCGGCGGGGACATCCCGGTGCTGCTGGGCGGCTCCGGCGTCGCGGGCGCGTACGCCCTGACGTTCGCGTGCGGCGAGGAGAGCATTTACATCCTCGCGGACCGCGTCATCGCGTCGCTGTAGACCCGCCCTGCGGGCTCTACAGACCCGCCCGCCGGGCGGCAGCTTCAACGAGACCCACGGCCTCGTCCACCTCCCTCAGGGACCCGGACGGGGCCGTTCGCAACGCTTCGGCCAAATCATGTCCGGCGACTTCAAGTTGATCCGCGACTGCGAACAGGCCCGCCTCAGGCATGATCCGCGGCGCCTGACCGGGGGCCTCGATCCGCTGGGCACGCACCGCCAACTCCCTGGCCAGCGCAAGCCCTTCGGCCGCCGCACCCCGGTTCAGACGGCTCTGCGGAGCGGCCCGCAGACGGTCGGCGAAGCGGTCGACAGCGGCCGTCAGCTCAGTCGTTTCAAGCACTCCGCGACCCTACGCGCCACCCCCGCACTGTTGCCAATACGCGAACGCTCAGGCACGGTGGCGTGAAGGACCACACGCGCGAAGCGTCCGGAGGCGCCGATGTCCCAAGTCTTCTCCGAAGAGACCCATCGCAACCTGCTCTCCCGAATTCCGCACTGCACCGGTCGTGAAATTTCCGACTGGTTGCGCACCGTCGATGAAGGCCCCTCCCTCTTCCGCTTCGAGGAGAAGGTCAGCTGGCTCCGGAGCGAGCACAACCTCGCGTACGGGCATGCCAAAGCGATCATCCATGAGTACGACCTGAGGCGCGCCGCGCGCAAACTGCTCTAGGTCCCGAGACGCCGAAGGGCCCGCGGGCGATGCCCGTGGGCCCTTCGTCACGGCCTGGACGGCCGGTCCTGGACCTGCTGGTCCCGGACGGTCAGTCGTTGCCGTTGAGGATCGACAGCACCCGCAGCATCTCCAGGTAGATCCACACCAGGGTCAGGGTGAGGCCGAAGGCCGCCAGCCAGGACTCCTCGCGCGGAGCGCCGTACGCGAGCCCGTCCTCGACCTGCTTGAAGTCGAGGGCCAGGAAGCACGCACCGAGGATGATGCCGATGACACCGAAGAGGATGCCGAGGCCGCCGCTGCGGAAGCCGAGGCCGTCACCGCCGCCGATGACGGCGAACAGCAGGTTGACCACCATGAGCAGGATGAAGCCCATGGCCGCGGCCATCACAAAGCCGTAGAAGCGGCGGTTGACCCGGATGAGCCGGGTCTTGTAGGCGATGAGCACACCGGCGAAGACGCACATGGTGCCGAGCACCGCCTGCATCACTGTGCCCGGGCTGATGTAGGTGCTGACCGCGCTGGAGATCACTCCGAGGAAGACACCCTCGAAGGCGGCGTACGCCAGGATCAGCGCCGGCACCGGCTTGCGCTTGAAGGCCTGAACGAGCGAAAGGACCATGGCCACCAGGGCCGCGCCGATCGCGATGCCGTACGACTTGCCGATGTTGGCCTCGTCGACGGGCAGCAGGACCCAGGAGAGTACGGCGGTGAGGACGACCGTGCCGAGCGTCATGGCGGTGCGCGCCACGACGTCGTCGATGGTCATCACATTGGGGCGAGCGGGGGCCTGCGGGCCCGCGCCGGACTGCGTGTCCGCGGGTGCGTACGGGTTGGTCGCGTACGGGGCGGGCGCGCCCTGGGCGTAGGGGTTGTTTCCTACGGCGGGGCCCCCGGCCTGCGGCTGCTGCGCGTTGAACCCCGCGTAGCCATTGTCGCGGCTGAACCCCCGTCGCGAGAAGACCGGGTTACTGCTCCTCATCTCACTCCTCCATGGCCGCCCTGCGCGGCCTTGAAGTCAAGAGTAATGCGCGAGCAAAAGAAGCACCCTAGTGCTCGGGGAGGATCTTTCCACGATCGTGACAGGACGGCGTCCGCCGGGACGGCACCGGCAGGCGCAAAAGGGCGGTGTGGTGCCCGGAACCGGACTTGAACCGGTACGCCCCCGAGGGGCAGCGAGGTTTAAGCTCGCCGTGTCTGCATTCCACCATCCGGGCGTGGCGCGCGGGTTCGCGTTGGCACTTGAGCCTATCCGGGTAGATCCCCCCGCCCGCGGGGCCAGTGGCCCGATGTTGTCTTATTTTACTGGCTTCTGAGGGTGCGTCAGTGCAGGTAAGGGGCATTCGTACCCGCCCCACCGGGCCCGTGGCCACCACAGCCCGTGCCCGGGAATGACGGAAAGTCGCCGCCCGCCTCCACCGCCCCTCGACCACCCCTCCACCGCTCCTCGACCACCCCTCGACCCCTCACCGGATCTCAGGGCAGGCGTCATACCAAAGGAGGACGATCGGGCTCTGCGGTCCGACTGAAGAGGGCCACTGGAACGGGCACCGGGATTGACGACTCGCCGCCGGACGGCGGACAGGATGGTCTCGTCCCGCACATCACCGCGACAGGAGTGCCCACTCGTGACCACCATGCCCCTCGCTCACCGCGCCACCGCAGTGGCCGCCCGCGCCACGGATCTGTCCAAGGTGTACGGACAGGGCGAGACCCAGGTGGTCGCGCTCGACCGTGTCACCGTGGACTTCCGGCAGGCGGAGTTCACCGCGATCATGGGCCCCTCAGGCTCCGGCAAGTCCACGCTGATGCACTGCGTGGCCGGCCTGGACAGCTTCAGCTCCGGGTCCGTACGGATCGGTGAGACCGAGCTCGGCTCCCTCAAGGACAAGCAGCTGACCCAGCTCCGCCGGGACAAGATCGGCTTCATATTCCAGGCGTTCAACCTGCTGCCGACGCTGACCGGTCTGGAGAACATCACCCTCCCGATGGACATCGCGGGCCGTAAGCCCAACAAGCAGTGGCTGCAGCAGGTCATCGAGATGGTCGGCCTGCAGGACCGGCTCAGCCACCGCCCCACCCAGCTCTCCGGCGGCCAGCAGCAGCGCGTCGCCGTCGCCCGCGCCCTCGCCTCGCAGCCGGAGATCATCTTCGGTGACGAGCCGACCGGAAACCTGGACTCGCGTTCGGGCGCGGAGGTCCTGGGCTTCCTGCGCAACTCCGTACGTGAGCTCGGTCAGACCGTCGTCATGGTCACTCACGACCCGGTGGCCGCCTCCTACGCCGACCGGGTGATCTTCCTGGCGGACGGCCGGATCGTCGACGAGATGCTGCACCCCACCGCCGACGGCGTCCTCGACCGGATGAAGGAGTTCGACGCCAAGGGCCGGACCAGCTGAACGACCGCTGTTCCCCACCCTCCGGCTCTCACCCCAGGACTGATACAGACATGTTCCGTACCGCCCTGCGCAATGTGCTCGCGCACAAGGCCAGGCTGCTGATGACCGTGCTCGCCGTGATGCTCGGCGTGGCCTTCGTCTCCGGCACCCTGGTCTTCACCGACACCCTCGGCAACGCCTACCGCAAGCAGTCGGCCAAGAGCTACGACAATGTCGCGGTCGCCGTCACCACCTACGCCGACCAGAGCGACCCGAAGAACACCAACATCGACACCAGGACGCTGGAGAAGATCCGGGGTCTGGACGGCGTCGCCGAGGCCACCGGACGGGTCTCCGGCTTCGCCGGGGTCGCCGACCAGGACGGCAAGCTGATCGGCAACGGCTGGTCCAACACCGGCGCGAACTTCGCCCCCGGCAAGGACGGCAAGGACGCCGCGTACACCTTCACCGACGGCTCGGGCCCGGTGAAGGACAGTCAGATCGCCCTCGACAAGGACTCCGCGGCCAAGGGCAAGTACCGGGTCGGGGACACCGTGCGGGTGGCGACCAACGGCCCGGTGAAGGAGTACACCCTCTCCGGCGTCTTCACCACGGAGGACGGCGCCGTCAACGCGGGCGGCAGCCTCGTCCTCTTCGGCACTCCGGTCGCCCAGAAGCTCTATCTGCAGCCCGGCTACTTCGAGGACGTCACCATCGCCACCGCGGCCGCCTCCGACCAGAAGATCCTGGAGGAGGTCAAGCCGCTGCTGCCCCAGGGAGCCGAGGCGCAGACCGGCAAGAAGCTCGCCGACGACCAGGCCCGCCAGATCGAGGAAGGCCTGTCCAACCTCAACACGATGCTGCTCGCCTTCGCGGCCATCGCACTCTTCGTCGGCATCTTCCTGATCGCCAACACCTTCACCATGCTGGTCGCCCAGCGCACCAGGGAACTGGCCCTGATGCGCGCCGTCGGAGCGTCGCGCCGACAGGTCAAGCGCTCGGTGATGCTCGAGGCGCTGGTGGTCGGCGCGCTCGCCTCCGTGATCGGCTTCGTCCTCGGTATCGGGCTGGCGACGGGGCTGCGTTCCGCGATGGGCTCCTTCGGCGCGAAGGTGCCCGCCGGTCCGCTGATCGTCTCGCCCACGGCGATCATCGCCGCGCTCGCCGTCGGTGTACTGGTCACCGTGTTCGCCGCGTGGCTGCCCGCACGCCGGGCCGCGAAGATCCCGCCGGTGGCGGCGATGGGCAGCGCCCATCTGCCCGCGACCACCAAGTCCCTGGTCGTGCGCAACACCCTCGGCAGTGTCATCACGCTGGCCGGTGCGGCGGCGATCGTCGCAGGCGCGGTGGTCGGCAAGGGAACGGGCCGGATGGTGATCGGCGCCGGTGCCTTCCTGACGCTGATCGGCGTCATCGTGCTGATCCCGCTGCTGTCCCGTCCGGTCATCGCGCTGGCTCGGCCGCTGCTGCACCGGGTGTTCGGGGTGTCCGGCAAGCTGGCCGGACAGAACGCGGTCCGCAATCCGCGCCGTACGGGAGCCACCGCCTCGGCGCTGGCGATCGGCCTCACCCTGGTCACCGGCCTCACGGTCATCGGTGTGACGCTGGGCCAGGCCATCGACAAGATGACCACGGACAACCTCCGTGCCGACTACATGGTCACCATGGCGGGCGGCAGCGGCGGCCTCGACAAGTCGGCGGTCGCCGCGCTGAAGAAGGCGAAGGGCGTCAGCGCGATCTCCCCGTCGCAGTCCACCGGGGTGCAGATCAAGGACGAGTTCCACTCCGCCTCCGCGGTCACCCCCGGGGACGTGGAGCAGGTCTTCGACCTGAAGACGGTCTCCGGCTCCTTGGCCACGCTCGGCAAGGGCCAGATCGCGGTCGACGAGAAGAAGGCCAAGAAGGAGGGCTGGAAGGCCGGCGACACGGTGCCGGTGACGTTCCCCAGCGACAGCGAGGGCGGCAAGGCCGACACGAAGACCCTGACGGTCGGCGCGGTCTACGAGGCAAACGAGTTCCTCGAGCCGGTCCTGGTGTCGACGTCGCTGGTCGCTCCCTACGACCCGGAGCCGTACATCCCCGAGGTCTGGGTGAAGATGGACGGCGGGGCGAGCCAGGCGAACGAGCAGGCGCTGGTGGACGCGCTGGGTGACAACCCGGCGATGAGCATCATGGACCGGCAGGACATCCGGAACATGTTCGGCGGCATGATCAACACGATGCTGAACATCATGTACGGACTGCTGGCGATGGCCCTGATCATCGCGGTGCTCGGTGTCATCAACACCCTCGCGATGTCCGTCTTCGAGCGTCAGCAGGAGATCGGCATGCTGCGGGCGATCGGCCTCGACCGCCGCAAGGTCAAGCGCATGATCCGCCTGGAGGCGGTGGTGATCTCGCTCTTCGGCGCGGTGATCGGCGTCGGGCTCGGCTCCTTCCTGGCCTGGGCCGTGGGCGAGACGATCAAGGCGGACATCCCCGGGTACGCGCTGGTCGTGCCGTGGGACCGGATCGGGATCTTCCTGCTGCTCGCCGGAGTGGTCGGGGTGCTGGCCTCGCTGTGGCCGGCGCGCAGCGCGGCGAAGCTGAACATGCTGACGGCCATCAAGACGGAGTAGCAGTACGGGATGTGAAGGGCCCCGCGACAGGGAGTCGGTCGCGGGGCCCTTCGCGTACGCGGTCAGCGCCGGGCCTCAGCGCCAGTCGCGGGCCCGTAGCGGCAGCCCCGACTCACCGCCCTCCGGGGTCTTCACGGCCAGGATCTGGTTGACGCCGATCCTGTTCCGCTCGAAGGAGACCGCGGACGCGGCCATGTAGAGCCGCCAGACGCGGGCCCGGCCCGGCGAGCTGTGCCGCACGGCCTGGCGCCAGTTCGCCTCCAGGTTGGCGACCCAGCGGCGCAGGGTGAGGGCGTAGTGCTCGCGGATCGACTCGACGTCGCGGATCTCGAAACCGGCTTCCTCGAGGGTGGCGACGGTACGGCCGAGGGGAGCGAGCTCGCCGTCGGGGAAGACGTACCGGTCGATGAACTCATCGACGCGGTAGGCGGATTCGTCTCTTTCGGGGCGGCGGGCGATCTGATGGTTGAGCAGCCGGCCGCCGGGCTTGAGGAGCGAGAACAGCTGGTCTGCGTACTTGGTGTAGCGGACCTGGCCGACGTGTTCGGCCATGCCGATGGAGGAGATGGCGTCGTACGGACCGTCCCTGACGTCCCGGTAGTCCTGAACGCGGATCTCGATCCGGTCGGTGAGGCCCTCCTCTGCGATGCGCTTGCGGGCGTAGGCGGCCTGCTCGCGGGAGAGGGTGACGCCGGTGACCTGGACGCCGTACTCGCGGGCGGCGTGGATCGCCATGGAGCCCCAGCCGCAGCCGACGTCCAGGAGCCGGTCGCCTGACGTGAGGGCGAGCTTGCGGCAGACGAGGTCGAGCTTGTCGCGCTGCGCGTCCTCGAGGGTGCCGCCGTCCTGCCAGTACGCGCAGGAGTAGACCATGGAAGGCCCGAGGACGAGTGCGTAGAAGTCGTTGCCTACGTCGTAGTGGTGGCTGATGGCCCTCTTGTCACGAAGCTTGGTGTGCAACGGCCCGGCGCGCCGCCGGACTTCCTCGGGCGGCGGGGGCGGCGGGGGCAGCGCCCCGCCGATCTTCAGCAGCCCGCGGGCGCCGGCGCGCACCCTGGGGTCGAGAAGCGGGTTGCCGCTGTCCTCGGCGTCGTCTCCGCGCTGCCAGAGCAGCCCGGCCAGCAGATCGAGGGCGTGGTACAGATCGCCGTCGACATCGATCTCGCCGGCCACCCAGGCGCGGGCGAGCCCGAGCTCCCCGGGCCGCCACAGCAACCGGCGCAGGGCGCGGCGGTGCCGGACGACGAGTACAGGAGCGCCCGGAGGCCCGGCTTCACTACCGTCCCAGGCCCGGATACGGACCGGGAGCGGGGTCCCGAGCAACTCCTCGGCAAGAGTGGTCAGCCGCAGCGCGGCGTCGCCCATGGCGCACACCTCCATGACGATGGATCCCAGAAATGCTCCTGCACCACGCCGCGGTGGCAAGCGTGATGCACTCCTGAGAACAATCCGACCACTGTGCGTGCTTCCCGGCGGCGCGCAATGCCCAGGCAAAATACGTGCTCGTCGCATGTATCTTGCCGAACGGCCGCACGTCCGGGCGCACGGGCGAGCCCGGACACAGCGAAGGGGCCGCCCGCACCACGGATGGCGGACGGCCCCTCACGCGAACTTGCCCGGAGCTAGGAGGCCTTCGCCTTCTCCTGGGCGGGCACTGCCGCCGCCGGAGCCGGCTTGGCCGCCTCGTAGAACTCCTCGCGCGGCGTCTCGATCGCGCCCAGCGAGACCACCTCGCGCTTGAGGAACATCGCCAGCGTCCAGTCCGCGAAGACCCGGATCTTACGGTTCCACGTCGGCATCGCCATGCCGTGGTAGCCACGGTGCATGTACCACGCCAGACGGCCCTTGAGCTTGATCTTCACCTTGCCCATGACGATCATCGCGACGCCCTTGTGCAGGCCGAGTCCGGCCACCGCACCCTTGTTGGCGTGGCTGTACTCCTTCTGCGGGAAGCCCCGCATGCCGGAGATGACGTTGTCGCCGAGGACCCGGGCCTGACGCAGCGCGTGCTGGGCGTTCGGCGGGCACCAGGCGTTCTCGGCACCGGCCTTGCGGGCCGCCATGTCCGGAACCTGCGCGTTGTCGCCCGCGGCCCAGATGTAGTCGGTGCCCCGGACCTGGAGCTTGTCGGTGCAGTCCACATGGCCGCGCGGGCCGAGCGGCAGGCCGTAGCGCGCCAGCGCCGGGTTCGGCTTCACGCCGGCCGTCCACACGATGGTGTTGGAGTCGACCTCGAGGCCGTTCTTCAGCACCACGTGGCCGTCCACGCAGGAGTCCATCGAGGTCGACAGGTAGATCTCGATGCCGCGGCCCTCGAGGTGCTCCTTGCCGTACTTGCCCAGCTTCGGACCGACCTCGGGAAGGATCTTGTCGGCCGCGTCGACCAGGATGAAGCGCATGTCCTCGCGCTTGACGCTGGTGTAGTACTTGGCCGCGTCGCGCGCCAGGTCCTCCACCTCACCGATGGTCTCCGCACCGGCGAAGCCGCCGCCCACGAAGACGAAGGTCAGCGCCTTGCGGCGGACCTCCTCATTGGTCGTCGAGTCGGCCTTGTCGAGCTGCTCCAGTACGTGGTTGCGCAGGCCGATGGCCTCCTCGATGCCCTTCATACCGATGCCCTGCTCGGCGAGGCCGGGGATCGGGAAGGTCCGGGAGACCGCGCCGAGCGCGACGACCAGGTAGTCGAAGGGCAGCTCGTACGCCTCGCCGACCAGCGGCGAGATCGTGGCGACCTTACGGTCCTGATCGATGGTGGTGACCCGGCCGGTGAGCACCTCAGCCTTGGGCAGCACGCGTCGCAGCGGGACGACGACATGCCGAGGCGAGATGCTGCCGGCGGCAGCTTCGGGGAGGAAGGGCTGGTACGTCATGTACGAGCGCGGGTCGACGACCGTGACGGTCGCCTCGCCATAGCGCATCTTCTTCAGAATGCGACGAGCTGCGTACAGGCCTACGTACCCACCGCCTACAACGAGGATCCTGGGACGCTCCGTGGTGCTCATGCCATCGAGTATCCACCCCCCTCAGGGGGGTCGCTCGTGAGCCCCTTCACAAGGTGTCGACACACCTCTGCTACACTGCGCGGCCCACGTGATCGAGGTCATGACCCGACCGGGGAACCACGGTATCGGCGGACACCTTCTTCACCCCTTGTGAGCTGCTCATAAGGGACCTCCCGCGGATGAACCAGCGGGCTCGGTCCACACCCTCGTAACGGGCCCCGCACCGCCCGAAATGCCCCCCGCCGGGCGGGGCGGACGGGCCGGAGGGGCCTTTCGGCCCCCCGCAGCAGTCCCCATGGGCCTTTTCCTTGTGAAGAACTTCACGAAGTTCGTTCCGAGGCCGCTTCTAAGCGATCGACCAGGCGATCCCGTCAAGGATGTCGTGCTCGCTCACGACCACCTCCGGCACCCCGATCCGCTCCATGATCGCCAGCAGTACGAGCGCCCCGGCACCGATGACGTCCACCCGTCCCGGATGCATCGGCGGGTACCCGGCGCGCTGCTCGTGGCCGGCCTTCAGGAGCGCGTCGCTGACCGCCTTGACCTGGGAATACGGGATCCGCGAGTGGTGGATCCTGGTCGAGTCGTACTCGTCGAGACCGAGCGCGATCGCCGCCACCGTCGTCACCGACCCGGCCAGGCCGACCAGCGTCTGCGCCTCGCGGATCGGGACGGTCTCCTCGGCGAGGTCGAGCGCGGCCTCGATGTCGGCGCGCATCGCGGCGACCTCCTCGGGCGTCGGCGGATCGTGCCGGATGTGCCGCTCGGTCAGCCGTACGCAGCCGATGTCCACGGACCGCGCGGCCTCGACCTCGTCATGGCCGACGACGAACTCGGTCGAGCCGCCGCCGATGTCCACCACCAGGCGCTCCTCATGGCCGGGCAGCTCCTTCGTGGCGCCGGTGAAGGAGAACTCCGCCTCCCTGTCCCCGGTGATCACCTCGGGCTCGACGCCCAGGATGTCGAGCACTCCGCGGACGAAGTCGTCCCGGTTGGACGCGTCGCGCGAGGCCGAGGTGGCCACGAAGCGGATCCTCTGCGCGCCGTGCTTCTCGATCACGGCGGCGTACTCGCGGCAGGCCGCGAAGGTCCGCTCCAGCGCCTCGGGTTCGAGCCGCCCGGTCCGGTCCACGCCCTGGCCGAGCCGGACGATCGTCATCCGCCGGTCGAGGTCGACCAGCTCGCCGGTGGCCGGATCGGCGTCGGCGACGAGCAGCCTGATGGAGTTCGTACCGCAGTCGACGGCGGCGACCCGGGTCACTTCTCGTCCCCTTCTTCACACGGCGCTACGCACGGGCCCTTGCGCCACCACTCGGGCAGCATCGCGATCGCCTCGTCGCCCAGCGGATTGACGCCGGGCCCCGCCGCGAGCGAGTGGCCGACCAGGACATGCAGGCACTTCACCCGGTCGGGCATGCCGCCCGCGCTCGGGAAGCCCTCGAGCACCTCGACGGCGTCGCGGCGTGCGATGTAGTCCTCGTGGGCGGCGCGGTACTTGGCTGCCAGCTCCGGGTCGGTCGCGAGCCGCTCGGTCATCTCCTTCATCACGCCGTTGGCCTCCAGCGTGCCGATCGCCGAGGCGGCCCGCGGGCAGGTCAGGTAGTACAGCGTCGGGAAGGGGGTGCCGTCGGGGAGCCGCGGCGCGGTCTCGACGACGTCGGGCTGACCGCACGGGCAGCGGTGCGCGATGGCGCGCAGCCCGCGCGGCGGACGGCCGAGCTGCTGCTTGAACGCGGCGATGTCCGCGTCGGTGGGCTCGGTCGGGGCGGTGGTGGGAGGGGGCGTTTCCATGCCTGCCTTGGTTCTACTTGGTTCCAGCGGTGCTTCTGTGTGGCTGCCGCTTGCGTGCCTGCTACTTGCTGCGGTCGGCGTTGTCGACGCCGTCCCAGACGTTCGAGTACCAGGGGCGGTCGGTCGCCCCCTCTTCGGTACGGCGCTGCTCGGCGGCCTCGGGGTCGATCATGATGTAGCCGGTCTCTCCCGGCAGCACGAGATGCAGGTGCTCGCGGGCGAGACGCCGGATGTACATGTCGTCCTGGAGCCGCGCCTTCTCGTCCCTCAGCCGCTCGACCTGCTGCTTGGCGTCCGACATCCGGCGCTGCTGCTCGGCGATGTCGGCGCGCTGAGAGACGTACTGCCGCATCGGGTACGCGAGCGCGACGGCCAGCGAGCAGACCACCAGGGCCAGGAAGGCCGCACGGCCGGTGAGCCGGGAGCGGCGGGCCTGCCTGCGGCTCTGCGAACGGTAGACGCGGGCGGCGGTCTGCTCGCCGAGCAGCCGAATCCTGGTCGTGGTGGAGAACCGGTCGCGGTCCTTCCCGGCCATGTCCCGCCTCCCCGATACGTACGTACGTCCCCGGACACGGTACGGGACCGCGGCCGGGGACGTATGTAAGCGAGAGCGTCAGCCCTTGCTGTGCGTATCAGTTCGCGTCAGTTGGCGCGAAACCGCGGGAACGCCGAGCGGCCCGCGTACACCGCGGCGTCGTCGAGGATCTCCTCGATGCGCAGCAGCTGGTTGTACTTGGCGACGCGCTCGGAGCGGGCCGGGGCGCCGGTCTTGATCTGGCCGCAGTTGGTGGCGACGGCCAGGTCGGCGATGGTGACGTCCTCGGTCTCGCCGGAGCGGTGCGACATCATGCACTTGAAGCCGCTGCGCTGGGCCAGCTCGACGGCGTCCAGGGTCTCGGTCAGCGAACCGATCTGGTTGACCTTGACGAGCAGGGCGTTCGCGGCGCCCTCGTCGATGCCGCGGGCCAGGCGCTCCGGGTTGGTGACGAAGAGGTCGTCGCCGACGATCTGGACCTTGGTGCCCAGCTTGTCGGTGAGGACCTTCCAGCCGGCCCAGTCGTCCTCGAACAGCGGGTCCTCGATGGAGACGAGCGGGTACGCGGCGACGAGCTCCTCGTAGTACTCGGTCATCTCGGCGGCCGAGCGGGACTTGCCCTCGAACTCGTACGAGCCGTCCTTGTAGAACTCGGACGCGGCGACGTCGAGCGCGAGCGCGATGTCCTTGCCGGGGGCGTAGCCGGCTTCCTTGATGGCCTCGAGGATCAGGTCGAGGGCGGCGCGGTTGGAGTCGAGGTTCGGCGCGAAGCCGCCCTCGTCGCCCAGGCCGGTGGAGAGCCCCTTCTGCTTCAGGACCTTCTTGAGGGTGTGGTAGACCTCGGTGCCCCAGCGCAGGGCCTCGGAGAAGGACTCGGCGCCGATCGGCGCGATCATGAACTCCTGGATGTCCACGTTGGAGTCGGCGTGCGAGCCGCCGTTCAGGATGTTCATCATCGGAACGGGCAGCAGGTGCGCGTTCGGGCCGCCCAGGTAGCGGAAGAGCGGCAGATCGGAGGCCTCGGAGGCGGCGTGCGCCACGGCGAGGGAGACGCCGAGGATCGCGTTGGCTCCGAGCGAGGACTTGTCCGGGGTGGCGTCCAGGTCGAACATCGCCTGGTCGATCAGGCGCTGCTCGGTGGCGTCGTACCCGACGAGCTCCGGGCCGATCTGCTCGATGACGGCGAGGACGGCCTTCTCGACGCCCTTGCCCTGGTAGCGGTTCTGGTCACCGTCGCGGAGCTCAAGAGCCTCGAACGCACCGGTGGAGGCGCCGGACGGAACAGCAGCACGACCCGTGCTGCCGTCGTCGAGGCCAACCTCGACCTCGACCGTGGGGTTGCCTCGGGAGTCCAGGATTTCCCGGGCTACGACGACGTCGATGGACGGCACGAGCATCTCCTTCTGGGATGTGACGCTAAATGTGACGCAAGCAGTGGGACGCCAGCAGTGCAGCGCAGTGCAGCGCAGTGCAGGGTCTCCTCGGCCTTGCGACAAGAGCCTAACCGGCTCCGGGGCATCGGTCGGCCGGTGCCCGCCCGCTGGGACGGAAAAGGGCATGAACAGGCAGTGACAAGGCAGAACCCCGGCCCGGCGCGTTCGGGGGAAAGCGCGCCGGACCGGGGTGCTCTGGGGCCCGGGGGTCAGCTCGGGCGGAGCCGGGGGGTCAGCCGGCTCGGGCGGAGCCGGGTCAGCTCAGGTGGAGCTGCTGGCCCGGGTAGATGACGTCCGCGTCGTCGATGATGTCCTTGTTGAGGTCGAACAGCTTCTGCCAGCCGCCCTTGACCTTCTCGGTCTCGGCGATCTTGCCGAGGGTGTCGCCGGCCTTGACCTTGTACTCGCCGTCGCCCTTCTTGAAGCTCTTGGCCTTCGCGGCGGGCTTCGCGGACTTCGCCGGGGCGGCGGGGCGCTCGGAGCGGGTGGTGGGAACCTCGGCGCGCTCCGGCTGCGCCGGCGGCGTGGTGGCCGCGGCGGCGGAGCCGCCGTCGTACGCGGCGCCCGACAGGTTGACGCCGCAGTTCGGCCATGCGCCCTTGCCCTGGCCGGCCAGGACCTTCTCGGCGACCGCTATCTGCTGGGTCTTGGAGGCCTGGTCAGCGCTCGCGGCGTACTGCGTGCCGCCGTACGCGGCCCAGGTGGAGGCCGAGAACTGCAGGCCGCCGTAGTAGCCGTTGCCGGTGTTGATGGACCAGTTGCCGCCGGACTCGCACTGGGCGACCTGGTCCCACTCGGAGGCGGTCGCGGCGGACACCGAGGTGGCGCCGAGGAGCGGGGCGGCGACGGCCGCGCCGGTGACGCCGGCGATCGCGGCGAAACGAGTGGCTTTGGACGGGCGACGGTGCTTGCCCTTGCCGGAAAGCAGCATGGAACTTCTCCTCACCGACGCCTACGAGGTGAGCTGTCGGGTTCGGGCCGATGAAGAGTCCCCGGTTCCGTTAGGAACCAGGGGACGAGTTGCCCGGCCGCGCGTCGTGCGCGACTTCACCCCAAGCCGGTTGGAGCCGTCGATCTCAACGGCCGGGGCCGGCGCTTACCTTGGGTCCCCCGCTCCTGCCTTCGGCGCTCTGCGCGACGACTGCTCCCCCGGCCGTCGGCAGGATTTGGCGTGACGGTCAGCGGCGCCCGCGGTGGCGAGCGGTTCAGACCGTAAACACACCTCTCCCCGATGTTCAAAGGAGGAACATCGGGGAGAAATCGCCCATCTCGCCACTCCGGCCACTACCGTTTTCGCAGGTGAGGGGCGGAATGAGTGGTTCCGCCGGGCAAGTCACGGCAGTTGGGACAAAGAGACTCATGTCTCACTTGCACAGACTCGGACATAAGCCCGCGAACTGGCCGTGAACTGCCAGCGAATTACCCCTACTTCAGGTCCACATCGAGGCTCTGGCCAGGAAGGATGAGGTCGGGGTCGGCACCGACGGTCCCCCGGTTCGCCTCATAGAGCTCGGCCCAGCCCCCGGAGAGCTTCTGCTTGTCGGCGATGGTCCACAGGCTGTCGCCCGGCCGGACGGTGTATTCGCCGGGTGCGGCGTCCGCTTTGCCCGCCTCGCCCACCTCATCCGGGTTGCCCGCATTGTCGCGTGCCGAACCGTCACCTCGCGAGGCATGACGCCCCGCTTCGCGCTCATTGTCCGTATTGCCCGGCTCGGTCTCCTCCGGGGCGGCCTCGCCACGGTGCTTGCCGCCACTGTCGGCGTCCGGCGTCCCGTCCGTGTTCGCCGGCTCGGCGGGCTCGGCCGGATCCGCGGACGGCTCGGCAGACGCCGCCGTGGTGGGCTGAGCCGAGGGCTTCGTGGGTACGAGCGACTCGACCGGGGCGCTCTGCTCTGGCGACGGCGCGACGCCCGGGTCGACGCCGGTCGCGGCGCCGTCGTTCTTCAGCCCGGCGAGTGCCGCGCAGCCGGGCCACGCCGCGGGGCCCTGCGCGTCGAGGACCTTCTCGGCGACCGCTATCTGCTGCGAGCGGCTGGCAAGGTCGGCGCGGGGCGCGTACGCCGTACCACCGAAGTCCTGCCAGGTCTCCGGCGAGAACTGCAGCCCGCCGTAGTGACCGTTGCCGAGGTCGGCGCTCCACATGCCGCCGCTCTCGCACTCCGCGACGCGGTCCCACGTGGAGGCGTCGGCGGCGGAGGCCGATCCGGCGCCGAGAAGGGGGATCGCGATGGCCGATCCCGTCACCCCTGCCGCGACGACAATGGCCGGAGCTTGACGAGGTCGGCGGTGTCGCCCGTTCCCGGAACGCATGCGGTTGCCTTTCACGCGACTGCTGAGACGACGGTGAACGTAGCCGCAATCGAACGTAAGTCACAAGTCGATGCAGCGGAGATCACGTGAAAGTCACAGACTTGACAATGCGTCAGTTCTGTCGAGCGGTGAACTCAACCGGCAGAGTGCGCAATCCGCGCATAATGAGACCCCCACGCCACCGCAAATCGGCTGGATCACCCGCAAGCCGCAAGTCCGGCATTCTCCTGAGCAGCGTGGCGAGCGCGGTCTGCCCCTCAAGACGCGCGAGCGGCGCGCCGAGGCAGTAGTGGATGCCGTGCCCGTATCCGAGGTGCTGGTTGTCGCGCCGGGACAGATCGAGGGTGTCCGGGTCGGCGAACCGCTCCGGGTCCCGGTCGGCGGCGGCGAGTACGACCAGCACGGGATCGCCCGCCGCGATCCGCTGCCCGCCGACGACGAGCTCCTCGGTGGCGAACCGCCAGGTGGCGAGCTCCACGGGGCCGTCGTAGCGCAGGAGTTCCTCGACACCGGTGGCCAGCAGCTCGGTCTCCCCTGCGGCGAGTGACGCCTGGAGCCGCTCCCGCTGTTCCGGATGACGAAGCAGGGCGTACACCCCATTGCCGATCAGGTTCACGGTGGTTTCAAAACCCGCGAAGAGAAGGATGAAGGCCATGGCGGCGGCCTCGTTCTCTGTGAGGTGCTCGCCGTGGTCGCTGGCCCGGATCAGCCCCGAGATCAGGTCGTCCCCGGGCTCCTCCCGCTTTCGGTGGATCAACTCCGCGAGATACCCCCGGATCTTCTTCACCGAACGGGCGACGCCGCCGCGCGGCCCGCCGGGGTGGCCCGGCTTGAAATGTCGCAGCATCATTCCGGCCCAGTCGCGGAAGTCGTCCTGGTCCTCGCGCGGGACGCCGAGCATGTCGCAGATGGCATAGATGGGGAGGGGGAACGCGAACTCATGAATCAGGTCCGCCTCCCCCTTCGCCTCGAACCCATCGATGAGCCGGTCGGTCAACTCCTGTACCCGGGGGGCGAATTCGGCGACCCGACCCGGCGTGAACGCCTTCGACACCAGCCTCCGCAGCCGGGTGTGGTCCGGCGGGTCGATGTTCAGCAGATGGGTCATCAGCTCGGCCTTGCGCTCGCCGGGGATCCCCGTCCTCCCCTTGGCGTGGGCGGGCTCGTCGTGGTGCACGGGATTCTTGCTGAGCCGCTGGTCGGCGAGGGCCTGCTTGGCATCGGCGTACCGCGTCACCAGCCATGCCTCGACCCCGCTGGGGAGGGTGGTCCGGTGGACCGGCGAGTTTTCCCGGAGCCACGCGTAGGCGGGGTAGGGGTCGGTGGCGAATTGCCAGGTGAACAGCTCGGGCTGAGCGCTCACTCCTGCCCCTCGGCGGCGCGGATCGCGTCCCGGTAGGCGCGGCCCGCGGCCCGCAGGGCGGCCTCCGGGTCGGTGCCGGACGCCTCCGCCCGGACGGCGAGGGCGAGCAGTTCGTAGCCGATGCCGGAGCCGGCGGGGAGCGGGACGTCGAGGCCGGCGCTGCGGACCCGGCTCGCGAGCTTCGCGGCGAGAGCGAGACCGGGCTGGCCCAGCGGCACGCCGTCCGTCACGGAGTCGCGCTGCTTCTCGATCGCCTTCGTGCGGAGCCAGTGCTCCTTCACGTCCTCGGGTGTCTCGGCGCGCTCGTCGCCGAAGACGTGCGGGTGGCGGTGGATCAGCTTCTCGACGATCGTCCCGGCGACGTCGTCGATGGAGAACGGCTCGTGCTCGTCCTCCTGCGCGATGCGCGCGTGGAACACGACTTGCAGGAGTACGTCCCCGAGCTCCTCGCGCAGCTCGTCGCGGTCGCCGTCCTCGATCGCCTCGACGAGTTCGTACGCCTCCTCGATGCCGTACTTGGCGAGGCCCGTGTGGGTCTGGGTCGACGACCAGGGGCACTCGGCGCGGATCCGGTCCATGACCTGGACGAGGTCGAGGAGCCGGGCGCCGGGCAGGTCGTACGAGCCGGGGAGCAGCTCCAGGTCCGGCATCTGCACGCGTCCGGAGCCGGCGAGCCGGGCGAGCCCGTCGGTCAGGGCCGTATCACCCTCGCCGGAGGGGACGACCACGACGGTGCGGCCTTCCCCAGAGCCTTCGGCCTGGGAGGTGCCCCCGGCGCAGGCGTCGACCAGCTCCTGCGCGGTGACGGCCGCTATCTCCACGACGACACCGGCCTCGCGGAGATACGGCAGCTGGGGATGGGCCTCGTCGGCACAGAGCACCCGGTCGGCGGCCCGCAGCGTCTGCCACGCGGGCCAGGACAGCAGCCCGGGCGCGACGCGGTGGCTTGCGGTGAGCAAAACGATTCGGCCGGCGGCGACTGGTGCTTCTGTGGTCACCCCTCGAACCTACCTCGCGTCGCTACGCACCCGCCTCGGGCTCCGGCTCCTTGCTGACCTGGGTGATCCACGGGGCCTTGTAGCTGCCGAGCTCGAGCTTCTGGTCGTCCCAGGCGCCGAAGCGGGGGTTGACGTCGATGTCCAGCGCCTTGGCGGCGGCGGTGAAGGCCTGGTTCAGCTTCTGCTGACCCTCGGGGGTGTTGGTCGCGCCGAGGGCCTCGGCGAGCTTGCTGACCAGGACGTCACGGCGTACGACGTCGTTCAGCTGGCCGGGGGCGACCCCGCGCTGCTGCAGATACATGGCGGCGAGCTGTTCCTCGCCACCGGACTGCTGCACGAGGGCGGCCCGCCCGGCCTGGATCTCCTTGCGGCTGACCTCGACCCCGGCGTCGTCGGCGGCCCGCTGGACGACCCGCTCGACGATCAGGTCGTAGAGCTTGGCGCGGCTGAGCTGCCCGCTGTCCTTGATGAGCTGGGCGGACTGGGGGGAGCGCTGCTGGGCGGCGCGCACGTCCTTCACCTTCGCCTGGACGGTGGACACCTCGATCCGGTCCCCACCTACGACGGCGGCGGCCCCGGGGTGAGCCTCACTGCCGCAGGCGGCGAGGAGGGGCGCGGCGACGAGCAGCGCGGCTGAGACGGTGAGCGCGGTGCGACGGCGGCGGTGCAAAGGAGCCTCCCGGCGTGCGGCGTGATTGTGCGAGCGAAAGGTGTGGCGTGCAGCGCCTCGTTGAGGGGTGGTGGTCGGGCGACGGGCGGGCGCACAAGACCCTGCGGTGATCGATGGTAAGCAGTCTCCGTGGTCTGGGCCACTGATTCGGCCGACGATTCGCCGGAAGTTGCGATACACCCCGCAGCCGTCAGCCGGGCCGGCCGACCTTCACTTCGTGTTCGGCCTGCGCCGCCTGCGCCGCCTGCGCCGCCGGGCGCGCCGGCTCGGGGCGCAGCATGATCGTGCGGGAGACGACGAAGGTGATCGGAATCGCCGCCGCCGCCGCGATCAGCGGGGCGTAGCGGCTGCCGAAGTGCAGCACGTCCACCAGGAGATAGACACCGCTCGTGGTGACGACGAAGTTCGCCGCGTTGGTGAGCGGGAAGAGCAGGAACTTCCGCCAGGTGGGGCGGGTCCGGTAGGTGAAGTACGAGGTCAGGAAGAACGACCCGACCATGCTGAGCGCGAAGGCGACGACATGGGCCGCCACATAGGGCAGCCAGGTGAGCAGGGCCAGATACAGGCCGTAGTACGTCCCGGTGTTCACCACCCCCACCAGGGCGAACCTGACCAGCTGGACCCGGACCGTCATCGTCTTACGAGCTCCCCGTCGCGTTCGTGCCGCTCCCCTTCCCGCTGGTGCGGAAGGCCGGCGTTGGTGGCCTTGACCAGGAAGTGCGGTCGCCGCTTCACCTCGTAGTAGATACGGCCGACGTACTCGCCGACCACCCCCAGCATCAGCATCTGCACGCCGGAGAGTGCCGTGACCACCACCAGAAGGGTGACATACCCGGGGGTGTCCACGCCGTTCACCAGGGCGACACCGACGATCCAGGCGGCATACGCCATGGCGAGCGTGACAAGCAGAAGCCCGAGATAGACGGCGGCCCGCAGCGGCTTGTTGTTGAAGGAGAGCAGGCCGTCGAGGCCGTAGTTGAGCAGTTTGCCGAAGCTCCATTTGGAACGGCCCTGCTCACGCAGCGCATTCTCGTACTCGAAGGTCGTGGTGCGGAAACCGACCCAGGCGAACAGGCCCTTGGAGAAGCGGTTGTACTCGGTGAGTTCGAGGATCGCGTCCACGGTACGGCGCGACAGCAGCCGGAAGTCACCGACACCGTCGACCAGTTCGACGTCGACGAGCCGGTTGATCAGCCAGTAGTAGGCGCGGGCGGTGACGGTGCGGGTGACCCGGTCGCCCTTGCGGGTGCGGCGGGCGATGACCTGGTCGAAGCCCTCGTCATGGAGCTGCAGCATGCGCCTGACCAGCTCCGGAGGGTGCTGGAGGTCTGCGTCCATGATGACCACGGCGTCGCCCTCGGCATGCTGGAGCCCGGCCAGCATCGCCGCCTCCTTGCCGAAGTTGCGGCTGAAGGAGACGTAGCGCGTACGAGGGTCGGCCTCGGCGATCTCCTCGAGGAGAGGGAGCGTTCGGTCCTGGCTTCCGTCGTCCACATAGACCAGCTCGAATTCCTGCCCGAGCAGGGAGAGTTCTGCGGTCACATGTTCATGGAAGCGGCCGATGATCTCCTCTTCGTTGAAGCACGGAACAACTATCGAGATCAGCACGGAAGAACAACAACCCACCCGAATGTCCCCTGCGGATTGACCGCATGACACGTAGGCGACCATTTCGTGAACTGGGCTTCTTACGAGGCGTTTTCACCATCAACGCTGGCATATTCGAAGAACCATGTCGACTCTGCAATCCGCGCGCGGCCGCGCCGCCGCCCTCGCCGCACTGATCACCGTGGGAGCCGTGTGCGCCGGTGACGCCGTCGCCCGCAGCTTCCCCTTCGGACCGCACACCCGCAGCGTGAATGACCTCGGCAATCAGTTTGTGCCGTTTCATGCGCACTTGCGGGATGTGCTGCACGGGCGGGCCGACGGCGGACTGCTGCTGAACTGGCAGTCCGGATACGGCACCAGCTTTCTGCCCGACCTCGGGACCTATCTGACCAGCCCCTACTCGATGCTGGTCGGACTCTTCCCACGGGACCGCATCGACCTCGCCGTCTATGTGATCACGCTGCTGAAGATGGCGACCGCGGCCGCGGCCATGACCTGGCTGCTGCTGTCGCTGCGGGGGGACAGGGGCGGCCGCTGGTGGATGGCTGCGGTGCTCGGCGGCTCGTACGCGCTGTGCGGCTGGTCGGTCGTCGAGGCCTCGTACAACCCGATGTGGATGGACGGACTCGTCGCCTTCCCGCTGCTGTGCCTGGTCGACGAGTGGGCACGCACGGCACGGCGGCCGGTTCTCGGCCCGGTGGTCGTGGCGGTGGCGTGGATCGCCAACTTCTACACCGCGTACATGGCGACCATCGGAGCCGCGCTGGTGCTTCTCGTGCGGCTGCTGCTGGAGGAGACGGCGGCAGGGGACCGGATGCGGGCGCTGCTGCGGGCCGCCCGGTCCGTACTGCTCGGGATCGCGCTGGCCACGCCCGTCCTGATCCCCGTCTTCCTCGGGTCCAAGCACGCCTATCCGGGGTGGACGAAGGAGTTCGCACCGGCCGGCTGGGCCGATGTGTTCGCCCGCACGCTGCCGGCGACGTACAGCTTCTTCACGCCCGCGGTCTTCCTCGGCAGCGGTGCGCTGTTGCTGGCCTGCACGCTCGCCTTCAACAGCGCGGTCCCGCGGCGCGAGCGATGGGTGTGGACGGGGCTCGCGGCGGCAACCCTGCTGTCACTCCAGTGGTCGCCCACGCATCTGGTGTGGCATGTCTTCGCGACGCCCAACGGCAGCCCGTACCGGCAGACCTTCGTCTTCGCCGGGATACTCGTGATCGCCGGGTGGATGTGCCTCTCGTACGACTGGCCGGGGCGGCGCGCCCTGCTCGGCGGCGGCGCCGTGGTGGCCGTGACGGCACTCACCGCCTCCACCAGCGACCTCGTCACCGCGTGGACGTTCCCGCTGTTCGCGGCCGGGATCGCGGCGGTGGCGGGCGGCCTGCTGCTCGCCAGGCGCGGCAAGTACGCAGTGGTCGCGGCGCTGCTGATCAGTGGCGCGCTGGTCGGGCAGGCAGCGGCGACCACCGCGTACGCCGACCGGCAGAAGCTCGGCCGGCTGGACGACTACCCGGCCTGGGGCGCGGCGCACGACGAGCGGTCGGCGGCCGTGGCGAAGGCGGACGGCTGGCCGCGCTACCGCACCGATGTGGGCCGCGACCAGATCACCGGCAACGATCCGATCCTGCTCGGCGGACAGGGCGGCGGCTACTACAGCAGCCACACGCCGGATGTCTTCACGCGCACGATGGCCGCGCTGGGCGCGGGCTGGACGTCCAACGGACGCAGTGTGCAGTCCCTGGACAATCCGGTCACCGACGCGATCTTCTCGGTCGGCGCACGTGTGCGCACCGCGCCCGGCGAGGAGCCGGAGGTGACACGGGCGGCTGCCACTCCTGCGCTGGTGACCGTACGGCCGGCGGGGCCGGAGGCCACGTACAACTGGAACCCGTTCCGCAACCAGGAGTTGCTGCTCGGCTCGGACGTCTACGGCGATCCGGTGGACGGCTCCTGCCCGGTCGGCACCGAGGTCTTCCTCTGGGCCCCGAACTACACCGGCAAGGCCCGCCTCGGCGACAACGAGCAGGTGACGATGCGCGGCGGCCAGCCCAAGCGGCGTGCCGCGCTCACCTCGCTCGGCACGGTGAACTCGCCCGGCGAGAAGGTCACTTACAGCAAGGACCCCCGGCGCACGACCCTCGGCTGCCTGGACCACGCCAATCTCGCCGCCGCCGTGGACCGGCTGAAGCAGACCGGGGCGGTGTCGGTCGACGTCACCGACGGCGGTGTACGGGCCGAGCTGCCGCCGGGGGCCACCGGCCGGGCGGTCGTCGCCGCGCCCCGGATCGCCGGCTGGAGCTGCAACGGCAAGCCGGCCGACTCGTACCAGGGGCTTGTCGCCGTGCCGCTGGACGGAAAGACGACGACGGTCGACTGTTCCTTCCGTCCGCCCGGCCTGAAGGCGGGGGCTGCGACGGGAGCGGCCGGACTGCTGACGCTCGCGCTGATCGCGATGCTGCCGAAGCTCCGCGCCCGTATGGGGCGGGGGATCGCGAGCGGGGCCGGGACCGATGGCCATGCCACGCAGAGCGCCGAGAAGGCAAGCGAACCGGCGGGTCAGGCGCGCTGACTGGGCAGGGGCGGGGCCCGGCCGGGGAGAAGATGCGGCGCGGGCCCCGTCCGCATGGCCGAGCGGCCGCTGCCGCGTACCGCCCTGCCGCGTACCGCCTGCCGCCCCGCGTTCCAGGCGCCCCGCCGCCCTACCGCCCTGCCTTCCTGCCGCCCCGCCGAGCGGCCGCTGCCGCGTACCGCCTGCCGCCCTGCTGCCCCGCCGCCCTGCTGCCCCGCCGCCCCGCCGCACCCGGACAGAAGGGGTACACGGCATTCCGTCGTAGGGACTTCACAATTCCGTCGCCGCGGGGCCCTCAGGACTTCACCTACGCAGCATCCCGCCTTGGCCCGCGCCGTGGTGCCCGGGCGTAGCGTCCCCGCATGCCCCCTCACCTTCCCAACCGGCTGGCCAAGCGAGTGCTGAGCCCAGCCCTCACGATGATCGAACGGCGCATCGAGCAGCAGGTGAAACGTGCCACGCACGACATGCAGGCCGATCTCGACGCCCTCCACCGAAAAGTGGCCGCGCTGCAGAACCCGCAGTACGGACTCGGCCTGCTCGTCAACGGGACGGGTCGAAGCGGCCACCGAACGCCCACCCCCGCCCAGATCGACACCCTCGCCCGCCAGATCCAGGGCGTGGCGGACGGCAGTGAACACGCTCTCCGCAATGTGACCGTCGCCTATCGCACAGTGATCGCCCTGGAGTCCCTCGGCGTGGGCAGGCTGGCCGGCTCGACCTCCAACGTGTGCGGAAAGCTCGCCACGGTGCCGCTGCTCTCCCCGCCGAACGGCAATGTCCTCGAAATCGGCACCCTGTACGGGATGTTCGCCGCAGGCCTGCTGCGGATGCTGCACCGTTCCGGGGCCGAACCGCATCTGACGATCGTCGATCCACTGGCGGGCGCGCAGCTGCAGCCCGGCGCAGCCCCGCAGGGCGCGGATCCCACCGGCACGCCGGTCCGCGAGGACGTCGTACGGGCCAACCTGGCACTCGGCGGCGTCGGTTCGGTGATCGACGCGCGAATCCAGCAGGGCTTCTCGGGCGATCCGGAGGTGCGGGCCGCCGTGTCCGACCGGGAGTACGGAGTGATCGTGGTGGACGGCGATCACTCCATGGACGGGGTGCGAGCCGACCTGGAATGGGTCGAGCAGATCGTGGCCCCGGGCGGCATCGTGGTGCTCGACGACTACGGCGACAAGGCCTGGCCCGGGGTGCAGGACGCCCTGGACAAGCACCTGGCGAGCGGGACTTCACGGCTGAGCCTGCTGGGGCGGGTGGCCACGTCGGCGTTTCTGCGCGCGAGCTGACCGTCAGGCGACGGTCCCGCCGTCACCCGCTGTGAAACTGCCGCTGCCGGTCGAGCGCACGACGCAGCTCGACCGGCAGCCGGTGGTAGGGCCCGTACGCCCGCTCCGTGTCGTAGAGCAGGCCCTGCAACTGCTGCCGCGCCGCCGTGTGGTCACCCACGGCGAGCAGCAGATTCCCGATCCGGTGGCGTACGTCGAAGGCGCGGGCGGCGTCGGCGCCGCCCGGCTGCTGGTTCTCGTAGTACGGCAGGACGGCCCGGTACCCGGCGAGCGCAGCGGCCGCCTCGCCCAGCTGCTCCTGGCACTGCGCGGCGTCGTAACGGAACTGCAGGGTCTGTGGGTCGGCCGGGCCCGCCTCGGCGGCCCGGTCGTCGGCGAGCCGCCGCAGCTCGGGAAGCGCACGGCGGTACTGCCCGTCGTCCATCAGCGTCGTCGCGTACTGCTTGCGCAGGATCCGTACGACCGGCGAGTGCTCGCCGTGCTCGGCGGCGGCCGCCGGGAGAATCCCGCCGAGGATGTCCACGGCCTGGGTGATGCTGCCCTCGCCGAGAAGGCGCTTGACCTCGTCGACGGCTGCCGCGACGTCGGGGCGTGGCGCCGGCGGCACCGGGGGCGCGGCGGGCGGCGTGGCGACGGAGCGGTCCGGCCAGGGGGCGTGCGGGCGCAGAAAGGGCCGGGTCGGGTCGAGCGGTCCCCTCGGCGCTCCGCGGCTGGGCAGCATCGGCGCGAGCGCCTCGTACACCTCATGCGCGCCCGTCGGGCGGTGCTGCGGGTCCTTGGCGAGCAGCCGCAGGACCAGCGCCTCGAGCGGCCCGGGTACCTCGGGGCGCAGCTGGCGGACCGGGAGCGGCGGCTCGTAGAGATGGCGGTGCAGCACGCCGAGTGCGGTGGAGCCCGCGAACGGTACGTTGCCGCTGAGGAGTTCGTGGAGCAGCACGCCCAGGGCGTAGAGATCGGTGTACGGGCCGACCGCGCCGCCCATCGCCTGCTCGGGGGCCATATAGGCGGGGCTGCCGATGACCGATCCGGTATGGGTCAGGCGCGTGGTGTCCATGTCGATGACGGACGCGACGCCGAGGTCGAGGACGGTGACCGTGCCGTCGGGCTTCACCATGACGTTTCGCGGCTTGAGGTCGCGGTGGACGATCGGCACGGCGTGCACGGCGGCGAGCACCGCGCACAGCTGGGCGGCGACCGAGACCGCCCAGGGCCAGGGGTACGGCTCCTGCTCTGCGAGGTGGTCGGCGAGGTCCGCGCCCTCGACGTACTGCATGACGAGGAAGAGCTCCTCGCCGTCGCTGCCCGCGTCATGGACGGTGACCAGACCGGGGTGCGAGACCTGGGCGGTGACCCGGCACTCGCGGACGAAGCGGCGACGCATGTCGTCGGCGGCGGCGGCCGCGGCCATGTGGTCGGGGCGCAGCAGCTTGACGGCCACGCGGCGGTCGAGGCGGTTGTCGTACGCCGTCCAGACCTGGCCCATGCCGCCCTGGCCGATGACGGTGGAGAGCTCGTAACGGCTCGCGATGACGCGTCCGTTCACCGGCCCTGCTCCCGGCCCTGCTCCTTGCGCAGGTAGTCGCTGAGCTCGTCGAGTTCGGCGCGGACCTGGTCGATGCGGGGCTTGTCGGACGGGGGGTGCGGCTGAGGCTGGGACTGCGGCTGAGCCTGAGGTTGGGGCTGCGGCTGAGCCTGAGGTTGGGGCTGCGGCTGGCGCTGCGGCTGGGGCTGGTTCGAGACCGTCGGGTAGCCGTATCCGGCCACGGGCGGCGTCGGAGGCAGCGGCTGTGCCTGCGGCGGCAGGCCGTAGGGCACGGTGGGCCCGTAGTACGGCTGCGCGACCCGGGAAGAGAAGTGCTTGATGTCCGCGTACAGGAAGTAGGGCACGACAGCCAGGGCAACGGCGAACATGATGCCCATCGCCACATCCGACCGGGTCATGGTCAGGTTTTCTGTGTGGTCCGACAGCAACGTGCCGAAGCAGGCCATGAAGGAGACCAGCACCACCGCGAAGAGCACCCAGTCCCGCGCGCGCCGGGTGACGAGCGCGAGCCGCAGCATCGTGCCCCAGGCGAGCATCCCGCAGCTGAAGACGGGGAGTATCGCGAAGAGCACCCGCAGCACGATCACCGACGTCGGTATGTCGCGCGGAGGCTGCGGCGGCATATAGCCGGGGCCATGCATTGGTGCTCCTGAAGGCCTGGGGACGAGGCGGTTTGCGAGGACGAGCGTATACACCGACACGGACAACGGCTGCGGAGTTGTACGGAACCGTTGTCGAACCGGTCACGCCGTAAGACTGCCATCCGTCAGACCGTCGTACAGGCCCTGGACCAGCTGCTCCCCCAGCCGCCCCGTGAGGCGCAGCGCGTCCTCGAAAGCGGCCGGCGCGCGGAAGCGTTCCCCGTACCGGAACCGGGCACGATGACCTTCTCCGAGTACAACAAGCCGGTCGCGGCGAAGAAGCCGGCGGCCAAGGACATCATCGACCTGGACAAGCTCGGCGAGCAGTGACGCGAGCAGTGACGTACAGCCGCGAGCGCTGAAGCACAACCGCTGAAGGCCGCCCTTGAGGCGGCCTCTTCGCGTCAGACCCGGTGCCGCACCCACACGTTGGGCTCCACATACACCGCGTACCCGCGCTCCGCTTCGCAGTGCACCGGCACCAGCGCGCCCGGCACCTCCACCGGACCGGACTCCTCGAAGGGCAGCCCGGTCCACTTACGCCACTGCTTCAGCGACCCGGAGACCGTCATGGACGCCGGTGCCACCGACTCGACGACCCCTCCGGCCCGGACATGGACCCGCAGCCAGGGGTCGTCGGGCAGACCGTCGGCGGCCCGGGTCCGGTGCGCGTACTCCTCGATCAGGACGTACGGTTCACCGCTCTTCGCGCTCGGCCGCACCGGCGCGACCAGCTCGCCGAAGCCGAGCCTGCGGACGTTCTCGCGCAACGCGGCCAGCATCCGGCCGGAGATGCCCCGGCCCTGCCGGTCCGTGGCGACGGTGATCTCGATCGCGCTCACCGTGTCCGGCGTTCGCCCGTGCCGCAGATCGGAGAAGGCCCACAGCATCACCTGGTCCCAGCCGCCTTCGGGGAGCCCGCCGCGCCCCTCCGCCGCCATCTGGAAAGGCACGCTGAACGCCCGGCCCACGACCCGGCCGTCCGGGTCGGTCGCGACCAGCACGTACTCGGGCAGTTCGGCGACGATCCGCCCGATGTTCGCCCAGCCCACCGGGTCGTTGATCACGAACTCCGGCCAGGTGTCGAGCATCTGCCACATCGGGCCCCGGAGTTCGGGCCGCTCGGCGAGCGTCGTGATGATCAGGTCCATGCGGGGCACCCTAACCGCCGCACTGCGTGAGCATCGACTCCTTATCCGCCGCCGTCACGGGCAGGCGGTACTTGACCGCGACCTGGGAGATCCGTACCGCGTACGAGCAGCGGATCCGCTTGCTCGGCGGCAGCCAGGACGCCGGGCCCGAGTCGCTCTTGGAGCTGTTGGCGGGGCCGTCGACGGGCAGCAGGTTCAGCGGGTCGTTGGCGAATTGCTGCCGCTTGGCCTTGTCCCAGCGGGCGGCGCCCATCTGCCAGCCGTAGGAGAGCGGCACGACATGGTCGATCTGGACCGCGGCGGCCTTCTGCTTGCGCCAGTCGATGACGGTGCCGGTGTACGGGTCGTTCAGCGACATCGCCACGACCACACAGTCGGAGCCGGAGCGGTAGCGCAGATTCCGGCCATCGCGGGCGAGCAGATCGTTCCTGGTGTCGCAGCCGTTGCGGGC
Organism: Streptomyces sp. NPDC002870; assembly: GCF_042888505.1. Classification (NCBI taxonomy): domain Bacteria; kingdom Bacillati; phylum Actinomycetota; class Actinomycetes; order Kitasatosporales; family Streptomycetaceae; genus Streptomyces; species Streptomyces sp. NPDC002870. Next base: position 168,599 of record NZ_JBIAPW010000007.1, on the reverse strand, counting down.
CAGCGGGACGCCGTCGGCGGTGTCCATCCAGGCGTAGCCGAAGCGGTCGCGGTCGTAGCCGGTCTTGGGGCCGCGGCCCTTGGTGGTCACCTTCTCGATCAGCCGGCGGGCGGCGGCCCTGTCCTGCTCGGAGGTGAGGGGGGCCAGGCCCGGCTTCGTGCCTTCGGGGTTGGCCAGCGGGCTGGTGCCACTGCCGGCGGCGGTCGGCGCGGAGCCGGAACCGGAGCCCGAGGGCTTGGCGTCACCCGGGAGTCCCGTTCCGTCGCAGCCGGTGAGCACCGCTGCGGCGACCGCAGTCGTCAGTACGGCCGCGAGCGCGCGCGATATTCGTTCCCCGGGTCTGTTCACCTTCGTACCCTACTGAGCCCAAGTGGCGTGCGCAGCATGGCAGTTCGACCCGATTGGTGATCCTTTGCCCTACCGTCCACCGCTATGCCGTGGACCGGACCGGAATCCAGCGCGCGGGAGGGGGAGGGTGCGCGTAGCGTCGAAATTGTCCCCTGACCCCTGCGGAAGGCATCTCATTACGACAGCGATACGCACACATACAGGTACACACGCACACGCACCGTCCGCGGAGCCGAGCCGGCCCCCGCGGGCGGTGTCACGCCGCCGGGTCCACCAGGGCCCACCGGCCCGCCTTCCCCGCCATCCTCTTCGGCGGTCGGCGATGACAGGATGAAGGAATGACAACGGGACCGATCCATAGCGACCTCCTCTCGGCGAAGGCGCTGGTCTATGACCCGAGCGGGTTCAGCTGCTCACGGCCGGTGCCCGAGGCGGAGAGTGCGGAGTACGGAGCCCACGAATTCACTCTGGACGGCTTCTCCGTCAGGTTCCGTGCAGCCAAGACGACCCCGACGAAGGTCGGCCAGTTCGTCACCGTATGGAAGAGGTCCTCGGGCGGGCCGATCCAGCCCTTCGATGCCGAGGACCCCGTCGACCTCTTCGTCATCAGCACCCGTGACAGCGACCATTTCGGACAGTTCGTCTTTCCGCGAGACGTGCTCTGCGAACGGGACGTCGTATCAAGAAACGGTTCCGGCGGAAAGCGGGCGTTCCGCGTCTACCCGCCGTGGGTTACGACGACCAATCGCCAAGCCCGCAGTTCACAGGCGTGGCAGCTGGACCATTTCCTGCACATCGAGGGGGACGGTCCGATCGACTCTGCCCGTGCCCGAGCGCTCTACCACCCTTCAAGTACGGCTATGACCCCAGAATCGTCGTGAGGAACTCGCCCGTCCACGCCAGCAGTTCCCGCCCCACCACCGGCTTCCCGCCGATCTTGCCCGCCGTCGGGCGGGGCACCAGGATCTGGTGGACCGTCGGCTTGATGACCGTACGTGGATAGAGGCGCTTGAGCCGCAGCTCCTGCGACTCCCTCAGCTCCACCGGCGCGAAGCGGATGTTGGAGCCCTGCAGCACGATCTCGCCGACCCCGCACGCCCTGGCCAGCATCCGCAGGCCCGCCACCAGGAGCAGGTTCTCGACCGGCTCCGGGAGCTTGCCGTAGCGGTCGGTGAGCTCCTCGCGGACCGCCTTGATGTCCTCCTCGGTGTTCGCCGAGGCGATCGCGCGGTACGCCTGGAGGCGCAGCCGCTCGCCCGGTGCGTAGTCGTGCGGGACATGCGCGTCGACCGGGAGCTCGATCTTGACCTCGAGCGGGGGCTCCTCCTCCACGCCGCCCTCGACCGCGGCGCGATAGTCGGCGACCGCCTCGCCCACCATGCGGATGTACAGGTCGAAGCCGACGCCCGCGATGTGGCCGGACTGCTCGCCGCCGAGCAGATTGCCCGCGCCGCGGATCTCCAGGTCCTTCATCGCGACGTACATGCCCGCGCCCATCTCGGTGTGCTGGGCGATGGTCGCCAGGCGCTCGTGGGCGGTCTCCGTGAGCGGCTTCTCCGGCGGGTAGAGGAAGTACGAGTAACCGCGCTCGCGGCCCCGTCCCACCCGGCCGCGCAGCTGATGCAGCTGCGAGAGACCGAAGTTGTCGCCGCGCTCGACGATCAGCGTGTTCGCGTTGGAGATGTCGATGCCCGACTCGACGATCGTGGTCGAGACGAGGACGTCGAACTTCTTCTCCCAGAAGTCCACCACGACCTGCTCCAGCGCCGCCTCGGGCATCTGGCCGTGCGCGGTCGCGATGCGGGCCTCGGGCACGATGTCGCGCAGCCGGGCCGCGGCCCGGTCGATCGACTCGACCCGGTTGTGAATGTAGAAGACCTGGCCCTCGCGCAGCAGTTCACGGCGGATGGCCGCGCCCAGCTGCTTCTCCTCGTACGGGCCGACGAAGGTCAGCACCGGGTGCCGCTCCTCCGGAGGCGTGGTGATCGTCGACATCTCGCGGATGCCGGTGACCGCCATTTCGAGGGTACGGGGGATGGGGGTCGCGGACATCGTCAGTACGTCGACGTTCGCGCGGAGCTTCTTCAGCTGCTCCTTGTGCTCGACGCCGAAGCGCTGCTCCTCGTCGACGACCACCAGTCCCAGGTCCTTGAACTTCGTCTCGGCGGAGAACAGGCGGTGCGTGCCGATGACGATGTCCACCGAGCCGTCCCGCAGCCCCTCCAGGGTCGCCTTCGCCTCCGCGTCGGACTGGAAGCGGGACAACGCCCGCACATTGACCGGGAATTGGGAGTAGCGCTCGGAGAAGGTGCCGAAGTGCTGCTGTACGAGGAGGGTCGTCGGCACCAGGACCGCGACCTGCTTGCCGTCCTGGACGGCCTTGAACGCGGCCCGTACCGCGATCTCCGTCTTTCCGTAGCCGACGTCGCCGCAGATCAGCCGGTCCATCGGGACCGTCTTCTCCATGTCCTCCTTGACCTCGGCGATCGTCGAGAGCTGGTCGGGCGTCTCGACGTACGGGAACGCGTCCTCCAGCTCCCGCTGCCAGGGGGTGTCCGGGCCGAAGGCGTGGCCGGGAGCGGCCATCCGGGCGCTGTACAGCTTGATCAGGTCGGCGGCGATCTCCTTGACCGCCTTCTTCGCGCGCGCCTTGGTCTTCGTCCAGTCGGCGCCGCCGAGCCGGTGCAGCGTCGGGGCCTCGCCGCCGACGTACTTGGTGACCTGCTCCAGCTGGTCGGTGGGGATGTAGAGCCGGTCGCCGGGCTGGCCGCGCTTGGCGGGCGCGTACTCGACGAGCAGATACTCGCGGGTCGCGTTCTGCACGGTGCGCTGCACCATCTCGATGTACCGGCCCACGCCGTGCTGCTCGTGGACGATGTAGTCGCCCGCCTCCAGGGTGAGCGGATCGATCGTCTTGCGGCGCTTGGCCGGCATCCGCCGGCCGTCCTTGCCGGCCGCCTTCTGCCCGGAGAGGTCCGTCTCCGTCAGCACCGCGATTTTGAGGCCCGGGTCGATGAAGCCGTAGTCGATCGAGCCGCAGGCCACATGGACGACGGACGCGGAGATTTCGGCGAGGTCGGCCTCCAGGCGGGCGGCGATGCCCTCGCCGCCCAGCACCTCGACGGTACGGGCCGCGGGGCCGTGCGCCTCGGTGACGTACACCGTGCGCCAGCCGTCCGCCAGCCAGCCCTTGGTGTCGGCGAGCGCGCGGGCGGTGTCGCCGCGGTACATCTCCGGGGCGTGCATCCCCAGCTTGATCGTGTCGTCCGACAGCTCTTCGTCGGCGGCGAAGGGGGAAACGGACCACCACATCATGCCGAGCTCGCGCGCCCGGTCCCGTACGTCCGCGATCCCCCACAGCGAGGCCGCGTCGAGGTCGATCGGGGCGTCGCCGCCGCCCGCGGTCGCCGCCCAGGACGCCTGCAGGAACTCCTGGCTCGTCGCCACCAGGTCCGCGGCCCGGGTGCGCACCCGCTCCGGGTCGCAGACGACAGCCATCGAGCCCTTCGGCATGACGTCGAGCAGCAGCTCCATCTCGTCCACGAGGACCGGCGCCAGCGACTCCATGCCCTCCACCGCGATCCCCTCGGCGATCTTGCCGAGCAGCTCGCCCAGCTCGGGGTGCTGTTCGGCGAGGGCCGCGGCCCGCTGCCGTACGTCGTCGGTCAGCAGCAGCTCGCGGCATGGCGGCGCCCACAGCCCGTGCTCGGCGACTTCGAGCGAACGCTGGTCGGCAACCTTGAAGTACCGGATCTCCTCGACGTCGTCGCCCCAGAACTCCACCCGGAGGGGGTGCTCCTCGGTCGGCGGGAAGACATCCAGAATGCCGCCGCGGACGGCGAACTCGCCGCGCTTCTCGACCAGTTCGACCCGGGAGTACGCGGCGGCGGCGAGCGCCTCCGTGACCTCACCGAGATCGGCGCTCTCTCCGCTCCGCAGCGCCACGGGCTCCAGGTCGCCGAGCCCCTTGACCTGCGGCTGCAGTACGGAACGGACCGGCGAGACGACGACAGAGACCGGTCCGGCGGCCGGGTCGTCCGTCGCCGGGTGAGCCAGCCTGCGCAGCACCGCGAGCCTGCGGCCCACCGTGTCGGAACGGGGCGAAAGCCGCTCGTGCGGCAACGTCTCCCACGAGGGGTACTCGGCGATGCCCTCCTCGGGCAGCAGCGAGCGCAGCGCCGCCGCGAGATCCTCGGCCTCGCGCCCGGTCGCGGTGACGGCCAGCACCGGCCGCCCGGACTCGCGGGCGAGCGCGGCGACCGCGAAGGCGCGGGCGGCGGGCGGACCGACCAGGTCGACATGCATACGGTGGCCGTCGCCGGCAGCCTTCACGGCGTCGGCGAGCGCCGGGTCACGTACGACGGCATCGAGCAGACCGTGCAGGCTCATCAAGGGTTTCCATCCGGGGCGGAGGGGGGTGGGCAACGCGAACCGCCCGACACGTCGAACGGGCCGGGGGTCTCCAGCGTACGACGCGGGTGTGGCAGCCGCGTCCGGAACCCTGGCGGTGGGGGGTCGGGGGCGCGATCAGTGGCGGGGCGGGGCGGAGCCGGTCGCGGCGCAGGGGGACGCAGGGTGCGGGCGCGGAACTCTTCCCCCACCCCGCCCTCCCCCAGAGCTTCGCCTGGGAGGTACCCCCATCCCGAAACTGGGGGCGCTGCCCCCAGGCCCCCGGCGGGGGCAAAGGAAACGTGGGGGCTGACGCCCCCCCCACACCCGCCCGCTCCGGCGGCTTCGCCGCGGAGCCGACGAAAGCGGGCCGGCACCCCCACACCCCGCCAGGCGCCGGCTTTCCCCGGCCCAGAAAGACAGGGCCGACGCCCCCACGCCGCCCCGGCAGCTCGCCGCCAGCACAGGAAGGCCGGCGCGCGGCGTCTTTGCCCCGCCCAGAAATGCGGGGATGGCGGCCCACGAAAGCGGGCCGGCACCCCCACACCCTGCCAGGCGCCAGCTTCGCGGCACCGGCAAAGCGGGGCCCCAGCCCGCCACGCGGCAGCCACACGCCGCCCCACCCCCACCACACGGCAGCCTCGCGCCAGCCCGGCGGGCCCGCGCCGGTTCGTGCCTCCCGGTGGGGAGGGGCCGTGCAGGGTCGTCCCCGCAGGGGATCGGCGGCCGGACCCAGTGATCAACACGGCCCCCTACACGCCGCCGACCCCGAGGAGTCGAGCCCGGAGGGGCACCGGAACCCGCACGCAGCGGCGCCGGGCAAGCCCGCGGCCCGCGCAACGCACGCCCGCACCGCACGACACCGGGCAAGCCCGCGGCCCGCGCAGCGCAGACCCGCACCCCGCGACGCCGGGCGACCCCGCACCGCGGACCCCCGCACCCCGCGGCCCGCCAAACACCCCGGCCCCGGAATGTTTGGAGGAACACCCCGGGGCCAGGACCCCCTACGGTAACGCGCCGCCGCCCCCTATTCCGTGGCGATCGCGTTCAACACGTTCATCCGGCCCGCCCTGAACGCCGGTACCAGTGCCGCGAACAGACCCACGAACGCCGAGCCCACGAACACCGTCAGGATCGTCGGCCACGGGATCTCCAGGACCCCCAGGCCCTCCAGCGCCAGCAGCTTCTGGGCCGCCGTTCCCCAGCCCATGCCCAGGCCGAGGCCGAGCAGCGCGCCGAAGAGGGCGATGACCACCGACTCCAGGCGGATCATGCGGCGCAGCTGACGGCGCGAGAGGCCGATGGCGCGCATCAGGCCGATCTCCCGGGTCCGCTCGACCACCGACAGGGCCAGGGTGTTCACCACGCCCAGCACCGCGACGATGATCGCGAGCGCCAGCAGGCCGTAGACGATGTTCAGCAGCTGGCCGATCTGGTCCTTCAGGTCCTGCTTGAAGTCGGTCTGGTTCTGCACCTTGTACTGCGGGTACTTGGCGACCGACGCCTTGAGCGCCGCGTAGGCCTCCTTCTCCTTGCCGTCCTCCGCCTTCGCGAACATGATCATGTTCTTGGGCATCCTGTCGGCGGGGACGTACTGCGCGGCGGTCGTGATGTTGGTGTACATCGCGCCCTTGTCGACGTTCCCGTCGTCGGAGGTGATCGCCGCGACCTTCAGCCCGGCCGTCCGGCCGTGCTTGAACGCGACCTTGATCGTGTCGCCGACCTTGACGCCGTGCCTCTTGGCGTAGGTGTCGCCCACCGACATCGCGTTCTTCCCGTACGCCGCCGAGAGCTCCCCCGCGACGGTCTCGCGGCGCAGATCCTGTGCGTACGTCGGGTCGGCGGCGACGATGCCTTCGTCCTCGGTCTTGCCGTCCGGGGTGGTGAGCTTGGCGTCCACGCCCTTGTAGTTGGTGACGTGCTCGATGTGCGGGGCCGACTTCAGCGCCTTCTCGACCTGCGGCATGATCAGCTGGCCCTTGCCCGACTGGACGATGAAGTCCGCGCCGACCGACTTGTCCAACTCGTCCGTCGCCGACGCGACCATCGAGGAGCCGACCACCGACAGGCACGCCACCAGGGCGAGGCCGATCATCAGGGCGGCGCCGGTCGCTCCCGTACGGCGGGGGTTGCGCAGCGCGTTGCGCTCCGCGAGCCGCCCCACCGGGCCGAACATCCGCAGGACGACCGTGCTGATCACCCGGACCACGACGCCCGCGAGCAGCGGACCGATGACCACGAAGCCGATGAGCGAGAGGACCACGCCGAGGCCGAGGAACAGCGAGCCCTCGCTCGCCTTGTCGGCCTGGGTGGAGACCAGCAGCGCGGCGGCACCGGCACCCGTGAGGAGGAGGCCGATCCCGGCCCGGATCCAGCCGGCCCTGCCGTCCGCCGGCGTACCGGCGTCGCGCAGCGCGGCCATCGGGGAGACCTTGCCGGCCCGGCGGGCCGGGACATACGCGGCGACGACGGTGACGACGATGCCGAGGACGAGTCCGACCACCGGGGTGGTCCACTTGACGGTCAGGTCCCTGGTGGACAGCTCCATGCCCATCGAGCCCATCAGCTTCATCAGTCCGACGGCCAGCCCCACGCCGGCGGCGACGCCCGCGATGGATCCGACGATGCCGAGCAGCAGCGCCTCGACGAGCACGGAGCGGTTGACCTGCTTGCGGCTCGAACCGATGGCTCGCATCAGGCCGATCTCGCGGGTGCGCTGGGCGACCAGCATCGAGAAGGTGTTGACGATCAGGAAGATGCCGACGAGGAGGGCGATACCGGCGAAGCCGAGCATCGCGTACTTCATCACGTCGAGGAAAGAGCCTACGTCCTCTCGGTTGGAGTCGGCGGACTCCTTCGCCGTCTGCAGCTTGAACGATCCGTCGAGCGTCGTGGCGACGTTCTGCTTGAGCTGTTCGTCACTCACGCCCTCGGCCGCGGTGACGGAGACATGGGTGAACAGGCCTTCCTTGCCGAGCAGTTCACGCTGCGCGGTGGCGGTGTCGAAGTAGACGACGGCCGCACCCGGGTTGGTGACCTTGAAGGAGGCGATGCCGGTGATCCTGGCGGTGAGGTCGCCGGTGACGGCGATGGTGCGCAGCTCGTCACCGAGCCTCAGGTTGTGCTTCTCGGCGGTGTCTGCGTCGACCATCACCTCGGTGGGGCCGCGGGGTGCGTGGCCGGAGGTGATGTCCATCGACTTGAGTTCATTTTCGGTCCAGTTGCCGGCGATCGTCGGAGCGCCGCTGCTGGAACCCATGTCCTTGTTCTTGGAGTTGACGACGGTCACGCTCATGCTGACGACCGCGCCCTCGGCGGACTTCACGCCGTCGGCCTTCGCCACCTTCTCGACGAGCGAGGCGGGCAGCGACTCGGGCTTGCCGGTCTGCGGGTTCTCGTCGCCGCCGTCGCCCGAGCCCTTGGGGCTGACGGTGACGTCGGACGCGGTCGCGGCGAAGAGCTTGTCGAACGTCGTGTTCATCGTGTCGGTGAAGACGAGCGTCCCCGACACAAAGGCCACCGACAGCAGCACCGCCACGGCCGAGAGCGCCATTCGCCCCTTGTGCGCGAAGAAGTTGCGCATCGAGGTCTTCCATACAGTCACGACGTCCGCCCCCGCGCGTCGAAGTCCTTCATACGGTCGAGTACGGCATCGGCGGTCGGCCGGAACATCTCGTCGACGATCCGGCCGTCGGCGAGATAGAGGACCCGGTCCGCGTACGAGGCGGCCACCGGGTCGTGCGTGACCATCACGATGGTCTGGCCCAGCTCGTCGACCGAGCGGCGCAGGAAGCCCAGCACCTCTGCGCCCGCGCGGGAGTCGAGGTTTCCGGTCGGCTCGTCGCCGAAGATGATCTCGGGCTGGGCGGCGAGCGCCCTGGCCACGGCGACGCGCTGCTGCTGGCCGCCGGAGAGCTGGGTGGGCCGGTGCTTGAGGCGGTCGATGAGACCGACCGTCTCGACGACCCGGTTCAGCCAGGCGGCGTCCGGCTTGCGGCCGGCGATGTCCATGGGAAGCGTGATGTTCTCCAGGGCGTTGAGCGTCGGCAGCAGGTTGAAGGCCTGGAAGATGAAGCCGATCCGGTCCCGGCGCAGCTGCGTGAGCTTCTTGTCCTTGAGCTTGGTGATCTCGGTCTCGTCGAGGTAGATCTCGCCCGACGTGACGGTGTCGAGACCGGCCAGGCAGTGCATCAGAGTCGACTTGCCGGACCCCGACGGGCCCATGATCGCGGTGAACTGCCCGCGGGCGATGTCGACGTCGACATGGTCGAGCGCGACGACACGGGTCTCCCCGGAGCCGTACGCCTTGACGACCTGCCGCCCTCGCGCGGCGACGGCCGTACGCCCTCCGGTGTCCCCGTGCCGAGGAATGGTCACAGCCGTTGTCACGGTATGTCTCCTAATTCGGTGATGAGTTGGTGTCGCCGCGTACGCTCCGAGAGCGCATCGAGTACGGATGCGAATGCGGAGGCGAGTACGGATTGAAGTCTGTCGGCGGAAGCGGTCCGGCGCGCTGGTGCGCAGCGCAGTCTTGAACCGGGGGTTTTCCCCACCCCCCGGTGGTGCGGGCCTCAGCTGCGGCCGTAAGACCAAGCTAAGGATTGATCCCCACCACCTCGTCGTCCCCCGGGACGAACCACTCCTGGCCGTCAGTAAGGAGAAGCCCCTAGGGGGACTCCACCTCGAGGTGGACCGGCACGGGTCGAGCCTGCACCCTCCCGCTGCGTGAGGCTCAAGTGAGAGGCTGTCCCGGGAAATACGTGCAGGGGGAAAGGATTCAGGGGTGAGCGCCACAGGCGGCGGTACGGGCAGCAGTACGGGCAGCACCGGCGCCGACGGCGAGATATCCGGGGCGCCGAGCGGATCGGCGAGCGCGCCGTCCGCGGCGTCGGAGGCGACCGAGTCACCGGAAGCTGCCGCGGCAACCGACGCACCGGAGGCAACCGCGGAGCCCGCGGCACCGAAAGCCTCCGAGGCGACCGCAGCAAACGCGGCAACCGCGGCAACCGCCGTCCCGCGACCCGGCCGCCGCGGCCCCGTCGTCGCCGCCCTGATGCTCGGCATGGCGCTCGCCGCGCTGGACGGCACCATCGTCTCCACCGCCGTACCGCAGATCGTCGGCGACCTCGGCGGCTTCTCGGTCTTCTCCTGGCTCTTCTCCGGCTATCTGCTCGCCGTCACCGTCTCCCTCCCCGTCTACGGGAAACTCTCCGACACCTTCGGCCGCAAACCGGTACTGATCGCCGGCATCATCCTCTTCCTCGCCGGCTCGCTGCTGTGCGCCGCCGCCTGGAACATGGCCTCACTGATCGCCTTCCGCGTGGTGCAGGGCCTGGGCGGCGGGGCGCTCCAGGGCACGGTGCAGACCATCGCCGCCGACCTCTACCCGCTCAAGGAACGCCCCAAGATCCAGGCGAAGTTGTCGACGGTGTGGGCGGTCTCTGCGGTGTCGGGGCCGGCGATCGGCGGGCTGCTCGCCGGGTACGCCGACTGGCGCTGGATCTTCCTGATCAATCTGCCGGTCGGGGCGGTGGCGCTGTGGCTGGTCGCCCGCCATCTCACCGAGCCCGTACGGGAACGCGGACCTCGCCCCCGTATCGACTGGCCCGGCGCACTGGCCGTCTTCCTCACCGGCAGCCTGCTGCTCTTCGCGCTCGTGCAGGGCGGCATCGCCTGGCCGTGGCTCTCCACCCCGTCGCTCGCGCTGCTCGGCGGCAGCGCGGTCCTCCTCGCGGTGACCGTCGTAATCGAACGGCGGGCCGCCGAGCCGATCATCCCCGGCTGGGTCTGGCGCCGCCGCACGATCGCCGCGGTCAATCTGGCGCTCGGCGCGCTGGGCCTGCTCATGGTGGCCCCGACCGTCTTCCTCCCGACGTACGCACAGTCGGTGCTCGGCCTCGGGCCGATCGCCGCGGGATTCGTACTCTCCGTCATGACACTGAGCTGGCCGATCTCAGCGGCACTGTCGAACCGGGTCTACACACGGATCGGTTTCCGGCTCACCGCGATCGTCGGGATCACGCTCGCGATGCTGATCCTGCTGGCTTTCCCGCTGCTCCCCCACCCCGCCGAACCCTGGCAGCCCGCGTTGATCATGCTGCTCCTCGGCGCGGCGCTGGGACTCTTCCAACTCCCGCTGATCGTCGGCGTCCAGTCGACGGTCCCCTGGGCGGAGAGGGGTACGACAACGGCGTCCGTCCTCTTCTGCCGTCAGGTCGGCCAGAGCGTGGGCGCGGCCCTCTTCGGGGCGATCGCGAACGGAGTGCTGGCTGCCCGCCTCGGCGGCGGCGACCTCGACTCGGTGGCGCACACGCTCGCGACGGACGCGTCGGCGGACAACCTGCGGCGCGCGGTGAACGCGGCGGTGGACTACGTGTACATGGGCGCGGCAGCGGCAGCCGGAGTCGCCCTGCTGGTACTGGTGTTCGTCGCCCCCCGCCGCTTCCCGGTCATCGCCGACCAGCCCGAGAAGTAGCCACCGCGTGCGTGCTTCAGGCGTGAAGGAGGATCGGAACAGGGAACTCGAGAAGCAGGGCGAGTAGCGCAATTTCGCGGCCGAGGCCGTCATCGGGACAGCCGCAGGCGTGGGCGCGGCCGTTGTCGTTCCCACCGGTGCCGCCGCGGCCATCGCCGTCCCCCTTGCCTTCGAAGTGGTTGGCGGCGCTGCGGAACCCAGTTTGCGACCCAGACGATCGACTGGCTCAAGGAGAACGAGTTCGACAACACCGACGAGTCGCTCGAGGGCATCGCCAAGGCGAGGGACGAGGGCGAGCGCAACGCGATGACTCCGCTAATGAATTGGGCGGAGCAGCACGGCATGTCCAGCGATGAGATATGGGATCTGTCGATCGAAGCGGAGAAGGAACACCAGGCCGGCGGGGCTCGCAGTGACACCGACAACGCCCGAGGATACTGATGTTGAAGTCCGTCCGATTGCCCGTCCTGGCGCTCTTGCTGCTGGGAATGGCTGCATGCACCGCCGACAAGAGCGAGGACTCTGCAGCCGCCGAGCAGGCCACCTGCAGGGAACTCCTGGGCAGCGCCGGCATGAACTGGCTGGAAGAACGTACGGGAGGCCCGGGGAAGGCCCGTATGAGGTCCGATACTTCGTGTTCATCAAGTGCAAGATCCCCGGCACGCCCGCGAAGCAGGAGAGCGGCGTACCGATCGAGGGATCGATGTCGGACACCCTCACGGGGGACACGAGCGCCCGCACCCACTTCACCCACCTGCCGCACTCCGCCCGGGTCGTGGCCAAGTCCTTCGGCTGCCAGAACAAGCCCGTCGTCCCGTTCGAGCCGCCCGCCTCGGTGAAATAACAAGCCCCGCGCCATCGGCGGAGGGCCCCCTCAGCCCTCCGCCGCCGCACGGCCCGTCAGGGTCGCCAGGCTGTTGCTGATGTGCGCCATGTGCGCCTCCATCTCCTCGCGGGACTCCTCGTGCTCCCGCAGCAGCCGTTCCGTCTCGCGCGCGATCCGCTCCGCGCACGCCCGGGCCTCGGCGAGCAGCTCGGCGGCCCGGGCCTCCGCGTCCTCCTGACCGTGGCGGGTGTACTCCTCCGACTCGGCGAAGACGCACTTGGCCTCCGAGAGACTGGCCTTCGCGTAGTCGGCGAGTTCGGCCTGGCGCGCGTCCAACTCGGCCTCGCGGTCCGCAAGTTCGCGCTCCAACGTCTCCCAGCGGCCGGCCTGCTCCGTCTCCAGGTCGGCCAGCATGGTCTCGGTGCGCAGGCGCATCTCCTTCCACGCGGCAACCGCCTCGACGCGCCGCTCCTTGACCTCGCGGCGGGCCTCGATGCGGGTCTCGTCCGCCGTGGCCTGCGCGGCAAGGAGGATCTGCTGGGCCCGCGCCTCGCCGTCCGCCCGTACCGAATCGGCATGCTCGCGGGCCGCGTCGCGCGTCCGGCGGGCGGCCGCGTCGGACGCCTCGATCACGGCCTGCGCCTCGTCCTGGGACGTGGCTCGCAGCTCCTCGGACTCCTCAACGGCCAGCGCCAGCAGGTACTCGGCGCGCCGGCCGAGTGTCTCGTACGTCGGCGGGGCGAGCGCCGCGACCCTCTCGCGCAGGACTGCCGCCTCCGCCTCCATCTCTCTGGCGAGGACGGTGAGGCGCGCGGCGCGTTCCCAGGCGTCGTCGCGGTCCTGGGACAGGGAGGTGACGTAGGCGTCGGTCTTCTTCAGCGGGTAGCCACGGCCACGTACGGTGGCGAAGCCGTGAGGTGACATCGATGCAGCACTCATCTTCAAGCCTCTCTCCGACACACAACGTGATTGACTCATATCCTCCTGGATCCAGGTGAAGCGCTCAAAACGCAACACTCCACCCATGCGCACCGGTCAAGGACGCGCCACTTTGCGAAAGAAGTCGGAATCGGGGGAAACAGCGGGGGGGGGGGGGGGGGGGGGGGGGGGGGGGGGGGGCCCGCCCCCGCCCCCCCCCCCCCCCCCCCGCCCCCGCCCCCCCCCCCCCCCCGAGAAAAAACTCTCCCCCCGGGGGCCCCCCGGGGGGGCCCCGGGGGGGGGGGGCCGCCCCCCCCGCCCCGGTGACTCGCCACGTACGGCGTTTCAGAGTTGCGGCGTTACAGCAGTCCGTCCCACATCTGCTCGAGCAGCACCGACCACCAGCCCTCCGGCGACGCCAGCGCCGCCGGGTCCAGCGCGGCGAGCTGTGCCTGGAAGTCGACCGTCCAGCGGCCGGCCTGCTCCGGGTTGAGCCCAAAGCGCAGCCGCCACATCCGGCCGAGCAGCGCCAGGCAGCGGGTGAATTCCGGCAGCCCGCTGTTCACGAACTGCGGCGCCACCGGCTGACCGCCCGGGCCCGCCTCCACCGGCACCGCCACGATGTGCGCCGTCCCGTACTGGACGCAGATCGCCCGGCCGAAGTCGCTGCCCACCACGAGGTACGAACCCGCGTCGGAGGCGGGCTGGATCTGCCGCTGTGCCGCGAGCTCCGCAAGCGTCGGGACGACCGGCTGGGCCGGCTGCGCCCAGAAGAACGGGTTGAAGTCGCCCGGCAGCCCCGCCCACACCAGCGTGGCCGCGACGATCTCCGGCACACCCTGACGCGAAACGGCCCGCTGGTCGAACCGGCAGATGCCCTGCGGTCCGAACGCGCCCACCAGCTCCTGCGCGATCCCCTCCGGGGGGATCGGCGGGGCCGGCGCCACCTGCGGCAGCGGCGCCCGCACCGGCGCGGGGCGCGCCGGGCCGGCCGCGACCTGGTGCAACTCGCCCTGGTGAGTGAGCAGATGCTGCATGCCCTGCTGCCGGCTGGCGTGATCCCTGCCGTACGGAGCGACAGACGTGATCCGCACCTGCGGCCAGGTCTCCCGGATCATCCGGGCGCAGTAGCCGCCGGGCAGCTCGCACGACTCCAGCTCGGTGTGCAGCTCCAGCACCTGCTGCGGCGGCACGTTCATGGCGCGCAGCTCATGCAGGATCTGCCACTCCGGGTGCGGAGTGCCGGGCGCCGAGCGGCGGATCACCTGGGCCTCGGAGCCGTCGGGCGCGCGGTAGCGCAGCACGGCCTGGTAGCCGGGGCCGACGGTGGGCATGCCGGTCGGCTGCGGCGGATAGCCGTACGCGGGCGGCTGACCGCCGTGCGGCGGCTGCGGCGCATGCGGTACGGGGCCGGGCGGCGGGCCGGCAGGCGCACCGGGCGGGCCGGGCGGCTGGGGCGCACCGGGGCCCGTCTGGGCGGGTCCGGCGAGCATCGTCGCGGCATGGTGCACGCCACCACCGGGCGGAGCAGGGGGCGTCGGCGCACCAGGCGGACCAGGAGGCTGCGGAGCCCCAGGCGCACCCGGTGTACCCGGAGCGCCCGGCGGCTGCGGCGCACCGGGGCCCGTCTGGGCGGGTCCGGCGAGCATCGTCGCGGCATGGTGCACGCCACCACCGGGCGGACCGGGAGGCGTCGGCGCACCAGGCGGACCAGGAGGCTGCGGAGCCCCAGGCGCACCCGGAGCGCCCGGCGGACCGGGCGGCTGCGGCGCACCGGGGCCGCCCATCTGGCTCGGGTCCGCCAGCATCGTCGCGGCATGGTGCGCGCCACCACCGGGCGGACCGGGGGGCGTCGGCGCACCGGGCGGACCGGGAGGCGTCGGCGCACCGGGCGGCTGCGGCCCCTCCGGACCCAGCTGCGGGACGAGCTGCGTCGGCAGATAGCCGGCCGCCGGAGCACCGGGAGCACCCGGCCCCGACGGAGGCGGCGTCGCGCCCGGCCGCGCGCCCGGAGCGCCGGGAGCGCCGGGCGGCGGCGGAGTCGTCGGACCGCTTCCGCGCGAGCCTCGCGGCGGCAGGACCGCCTTGCTCGTCGCCGCGTCGGCGATGTCGCTCGCACCCAGACCGGAAGGTCCCGCGGGCGGCCGGTTCAGGGCCGGGGCGACCGCGGTCCGCGGCAACTGGCTGCCGCCCGACATCAGGGCGGTCGGCGCATCCGCACCCACCGCGGGCGGCGGGGTGTCATCGTCGTCGGTACCGGAGATCGGCGGCGCGAACACCGTGGCCGGCAGCGGCACGGACGCGTCGTCCGACCCGGCGTCGCTGGTGTCCGTCCACGCGCCGGCCCCGGACGGCGTGGCCGGCACACCGTCGGATGCCGTCGGCTCGTAGTCGCCGCCACCGGCGCTGGGCCACAGCGACCCGCCGCCCCCCGAGGACCCGGCCTCGGGCCACGCCGACCCGGCGGCGGACGAACTCCCGCCCGCCTGCGACGCGTTGGGGCCGGTGGCACCCGAAGCGGCAGCGGGGGCCGACCAGTCGGCCCCGGTCGACGGCGCGCCCGCGCCCACACCCGCCGGTTCCGGCGAACCCGAACCCGAACCCGAACCGAGGTCCGAAGCCGAGCCCAGGTCCGAACCCGAACCCGAACCAGAACCGAGGTCCGAAGCCGAGCCCAGGTCCGAACCCGAACCCGAACCAGAACCCGAGCCAGAACCCGAAGCCAGATCCGAAGCCGAAGCCGAACCCGAGCCCGAAGCCGCCGCGCCGGACGCAGGCGACCGCCGGTCCGGGATCCCCAGCTTGTCCGCCGCCTCCTGGAGCCACTCCGGCGGACTCAGCAGGAACGACGTCTGATTCAGGTCGATGCGCTGCGGCGGCTCGGGCGCGACAGCGGCCTCCTCCTGGATCCCGTACTCCTCCTCGTACCGGCGGATCACCTCACCCACCGGCAGCCCCGGCCACAGCGTCGCCTCACCGCTGTCGCGGGCGATCACCAGCCGCTGCTGCCCGCCGTCGGAACGGACGCCGCCCTCACGGTCCTCCGCCCAGACCACGAAGCCCAGCTCGAACTCCCGCACCCGCACCTCACGGTGCTGATACGCGGCCACATCGCCGTTGACCCACTCTTCCGCGCGCTCCTGCGCCTGCGCGAAGGTCACCATCGGGACCGTCACCCCTCGTCCGAGATCGGGACGGCGTACGCGAAGCCGCCGTCCACCATCAGGTTCGCCACGGTCTCCAGTTCCGGCGGATTGCCCGCCAGGCGCTGCAGAAAACCGTCGAAGTCGTCGCCGCACGGCAGCAGCAGCCGCTCCACGCGCTCCTGCACGTTCCAGCCGTCCTGGTCCCGTGCGTCGTCGTACGCGCAGAACCACACCGAGCCGATCGCAGAGCCCTTGACCTTCACGGCCAGGATCCCGCCCTGGACGAACGCGACGCCCAGGTAGTCCTTGGTCAGGTGGTCCCGCAGGCACTTGTTGACGTACACCAGGTCATTGACCCCGGCCTCGTCCCGCACCGTGAAGAACGGCTGGTCGACCAGCAGCCCCAACTCGGCGTCGAGCGCCGCCCCGACCGGGGCGCAGCCGCCCGCCGCCTTGAGGAACGTGCGGTAGGCGCCCGGCAGGCGGTAACCCAAGTCCTCCTCGACGCCGAGCAGTTGTTGCTCCGTCACCGACACGGCGCCCTTGGGCAGGCCGAAGTGCGCGGGCCGGGTCTCCTGCAGCGGCCGGGTGCCCCGCTTGCTCTGGTCCACCGGCGTCGTCGCCAGGCCGCCGTGATGCCGCAGCAGCGCCTTCACCTCGACCGGGACCAGCTCGAGACGGCGGGTGCCCGGCACGTGGTGCCAGGTCCAGCCGTGCGGCGTGGCCACCGCGGGAATCGTGTCCCACAGCGGATGGCCGTCGGCGTGCAACGCCGCATTCGCCGATACGTAGTCGGTGAGCCGCAGTTCGTCGACGCCGAAGCCCTCCGGGGGTTCGGCAATCTGCGCGGCGGCACGCGCGTACGGCGAAAAGACCGGAAAGCCGTTCTCGTCCACGCGCACACCTCTGGGGTGGCGGGAGGCCCGGACCGGGTCCGGGAAGTTCACGACCTGCCCGGCGTAGGCCGCGTTCGGTGGCGCGGTTCGTCCCACGGCCCGGGGGCCGGGAGGTGCCCCCAGCCCTTGCCGACCTGTCGTCATGGCGGTATGCCCCCTGCTGCGTTCCGGCTGGTTCAGGACAGCCTATGCGGTGGTGCAACAGGGAGAACCGACGCTCCGGTTCCGTCACCAACAGTCACAAACAAGTGACCGTTTGCCGACGGGTCGACACGTTTCAGTGCCCCAGCTTCCGCACGCCCCGGCCCATTTGGCAGGCTGTCCCGCAACTCGGGGGAGTGCAGGGGAGGGAACGACAGCACCATGCACACAGCGCAACCAAGTACGTCCGGCACATCAGGTGATCCACGCCTCAGTTGGAGCAGCACCGAGGCCCACCGCCCGCCCGTCCTGAACCACCGCCGCGACGGCATCCTGCCCACCGTCGCCGCTGCCCTCTCCGTTCGCGGTGAGACTCTCACCTGCACCGCGGGAAAGGGCGACCAGCCGCCCGTACTTCACGCGCTCGTACAGGATTTCCTCGATACCCTCACCAGCGGCCAGCGTGAACGCTTCACCGGCCGCTGCCCCGAGGCGATCCTGCTCTCACGCCATCTCACGGCCGCCGAGTCGCAGCGCTCGAAGCGGGCCCAGCGCAAGCCGCTGACCCACAGCGAGGCGCGGCGCGCACTGAAACAGGCGAAACTGACCGCACGCCGCATCCGCGAGGACGGCGACCCGCTGCACGGCAGCTACGCACCGCCCTGCCGTTCCTGTACGGCGATGCTCGACCACTTCGGGGTACGCCCCGTCGCCCCGACCGCACCCGAGAACGGCTGAACCCGCACCGATGCCCGACCACCTCAGCACCACCCGGTTCCCGGTCGCGGTCGACGCCGCCCTGCGCGAGGCGGGCTGGCAGCCCGGCCGCTGGGACATAAAGCTGGCCGAGCACTGGGCGGACACGCTGCGCGCGTACGCCTCGCCGGCCGACCACCGGCACTCGGTGTTCCCGGCGGCCGTCGAGGCCTGGGCGGAATTCGGCGGACTGCGCGTCACGGCCCCCGGCCCCGGCCGGCAGACGGCCCCCACGCCCGTGCACTTCGACCCGCTGGCGGGGCTCCACCTCGCCCGCACGCTCGCCGATCTGGGGCGCACGCTGGACACCGAGATCTCCCCGCTCGGGGAGGAGGGCGACAGCCAGGCGCTGCTGGCCATGGACGTCGAGGGCCGGGTCTACAGCCTCGACCACACCGGCGACTGGTACCTCGGCCCGGACATCGACCGGGCGCTCGCCACGCTGGTCACGGGCGTCCAGCCGGCCCGCCTCACGCTCGGCTGAGCCCGGGGCTTGCCGGAGCCGACGGGAGGAACCCGGCCCGACCGGGGCTTACCGAGGCGGGCGGGAGGAACCCGGACGTCCCACCCGGGCTACCGGGACCGACGAAAGGGGCCGCGCCCGACCGGGACCTTTCCGTATCAGTACGGGTCAGAGCTGCCGCTCGCCGTACCCGTCCCGGTCCGGCAGCACCGCCGACACCCGGAAGCCGCCCACGTCGGTCGGCCCGGACACGAACACCCCGCCCAGCGCGAGCACCCGCTCCCGCATCCCCACCAGGCCGTTGCCGCCGCTCGGCAGCCGCGCGGCCGTCGGCCCACCGTCGGCGTCCGGAGCGCCGTTCTCCACCTGTACGGCGACCTCGGACTCGCGGTGGCCGAGCCGCACCATCACCTTCGCGCCGGCCGCGTGCTTGTGGACGTTCGTCAGAGCTTCCTGAACCACGCGGTACGCGGTCTGCTCGACCTCCGGCGCGTACTCCAGCGCCTCGCCCTGGACCACGATCTCGACCACCATCCCCGCCTGCCGGGACTGACCGATCAGACCCTCCAGGTCGGCGAGACACGGTCCGTCCTCGGCTGCGGCAGCCGCGGCGGCGGCCGCGGCGACCCCCACCGCCGCCAGCGGCACCGGCTTCGCGGCCCGCTGCTCGTCGTCGCCCGCCCGCAGCACGCCGAGCATCTCGCGCAGCTCGGTCAGGGCCTGCCGGCCCATGTCCCCCACCAGCGCGGCGTTCTTCACGGCCTTCTGCGGATCCTTGAGCGCCACCGCCTGCAGCGCGGCCGAGTGCACGACCATCAGGCTCACCCGGTGCGCCACGACGTCGTGCATCTCCCGCGCGATCCGGGTCCGCTCCTCCGTACGCGCCCACTGGGCCCGCTGCTCGGCCCGGTCGGCCAGCAGCGACAGCTCCTGCTCCAGGCTGTCCGCGCGCTCCCGCAGACTCTCCATCAGCCGGCGTCTGGCCCCTATGTAGAGACCGAGGAGCACCGGCGGCGCGGTCAGGCCGAGCGACATGAAGCCCGCCATCGTCGGTACGTACCAGGAGCCGGGCGCCGGATCGAAGTCCGCGGACTGCACCTCCTGGCGTACCCGCACGAACGACACGATCAGCGTCGCGGCCAGCGACATCCCGGCGAGGGTCGCGGTGATCCGGCGCGGCACATCGGACGCGGCGAGCGTGTAGAGCCCGACGACGCCCATCAAAAAGCCCATCTCGGCGGGCGTGGTCGCGATCGACACCAGCACCACGGCGATCGGCCACCGCCGCCGCAGCACCAGCACGGACCCGACGACCAGCCCGAAAAGCACCCCGACGGGCACGGGAATCACGGCCTGATCCGCGAACCCCACACCCTCCAGAGCGCACTCGAATGCGGAGGCGATCGCGAGCCCCACGTCCAACGCGACACTGCGCCGCCGCCTCCACCACAGCCAGCTACGGGCGGTCGTGCCCGTGCCGTCCTGGCGTTCCCCCGTTGTGGTCATGCCCTCCAGCCTAAGGGCGGGCGCGAGTCCTTTTCCGGGGAGTGCGGGGCGGCTTTTTCGGCGAGTGCGGGGCAGCTTGGGGACAAGTACCGTCGCACCGAGTGCGGGTGGTACGGCATAGTGTGGGGTGCCCAGTCGACGCCCCGGGGGTAATGTCCGGAATGATCGACTCAGCTATCCCCTGTGGTGTAATTGGCAGCACAGTGGCTTTTGGTGCCATTAGTCCGGGTTCGAGTCCTGGCGGGGGAGCCTCTTTCATCGGGTTCTGACTTTCACGGTCAGGACCCACCCTTATTTCACTCCCGAAACCCCCCGGTATCCTTCGGATGTCCACCACCCGAAGCCGAAGGGCATTCCCGTGAGCGCCAACCGCCCGGCAGCCGTCGTCGTCCTCGCAGCGGGTGAGGGCACCCGCATGAAGTCGAAGACCCCCAAGGTCCTGCACGAAATCTGCGGGCGCTCGCTCGTCGGACATGTCGTCTCCGCCGCGCGCGAGCTGGACCCCGAGCACCTCGTCGTCGTCGTCGGCCATGCGAGTGAGCAGGTCAAGGGGCACCTTGCCGAGCAGTACGCCGGCACCCGCACCGCCTACCAGGCCGAGCAGAACGGCACCGGGCACGCCGTCCGGATGGCCCTCGAAGAGCTCGGGCAGACCCCCGAGGGAACCGTCGTCGTCGTGTGCGGCGACACTCCCCTGCTCTCCGGCGAGACGCTCACCGCGCTCGCCGCGACGCACGCCGCCGACGGCAACGCCGTCACCGTGCTGACCGCCGAGGTGCCCGACTCCACCGGCTACGGCCGGATCGTGCGGGACAGCGTCACCGGCGCCGTCACCGCGATCGTCGAGCACAAGGACGCCACCGAGGACCAGCGCGCGATCCGGGAGATCAACTCCGGGGTCTTCGCCTTCGACGGCCAGCTGCTCGCCGACGCGCTCGGCAAGGTGCGTACGGACAACAGCCAGGGCGAGGAGTACCTCACCGATGTCCTCGGCATCCTGCGCGAGGCCGGTCACCGGGTCGGCGCGTCCGTCGCCGGCGACCACCGGGAGATCCTGGGCATCAACAACCGCGTACAGCTGGCCGAGGCGCGCAAGCTGCTCAACGAGCGCCTGCTGGAGCGGGCGATGATGGCCGGTGTCACGGTCGTCGACCCGGCGTCGGTGCTCGTGGATGTGATGGTGACGTTCGAGCCGGACGCGATCGTGCACCCCGGGACGCAGCTGCTGGGCGCGACCCATCTCGCCGAGGGCGCCGAGGTCGGCCCCAACTCGCGGCTGAAGGACACCACGGTCGGCGCGGGCGCGCGGGTGGACAACACGGTGGCGGACAGCGCGGAGATCGGGGAGTCGGCGTCGGTCGGCCCGTACGCGTATCTGCGTCCCGGCACCCGGCTCGGCCTGAAGGCCAAGGCCGGTACGTACGTGGAGATGAAGAACGCCACGATCGGCGAGGGCACGAAGGTGCCGCATCTCTCCTACGTCGGCGACGCGACGATCGGCGAGTACACGAACATCGGCGCCGCGAGCGTGTTCGTGAACTACGACGGCGAGACCAAGCACCACACCACGATCGGCTCGCACTGCAAGACCGGCTCGGACAACATGTTTGTGGCTCCCGTCACGATCGGGGACGGCGCGTACACCGCGGCGGGCTCGGTCATCACCAAGGACGTACCGGCCGGTTCGCTGGCCGTCGCGCGCGGCCAGCAGCGGAATATCGAGGGCTGGGTGGCTCGCAAGCGCCCCGGAAGCGCCGCCGCTCAGGCGGCCCAGGTGGCAACGGAACCGGTCGACGACGGGAACTGACCGGAAACAGGTGCGTCGTTCTCGGCGTACCGTGATACGTGCACGCAAATTCGGCTGGCTCACGCTCAGTACGCCCGTGGCCAGAGAACACGTCTGAGGAGACAGTGCTGTGACCGGGATCAAGACGACCGGCGAGAAGAAGCTGATGCTCTTCTCCGGCCGCGCCCACCCCGAGCTGGCCGAGGAGGTCGCACACCAGTTGGGTGTCGGCCTGGTGCCGACGAAGGCCTTCGACTTCGCGAACGGCGAGATCTACGTCCGCTTCCAGGAGTCGGCCCGCGGTGCGGACTGCTTCCTGATGCAGAGCCACACGGCTCCCATCAATAAGTGGATCATGGAGCAGCTGATCATGATCGACGCTCTGAAGCGGGCCTCCGCCCGGAGCACCACCGTGATCATCCCGTCGTACGGCTACGCCCGTCAGGACAAGAAGCACCGTGGCCGCGAGCCGATCTCGGCCCGGCTGATCGCCGACCTGCTGAAGACCGCGGGCGCCGACCGCATCCTCACGGTCGACCTGCACACCGACCAGATCCAGGGCTTCTTCGACGGCCCGGTGGACCATCTCTCCGCGCTTCCGGTGCTCGCCGACTACGTGGGCGCGAAGGTGGACCGCAACAAGCTCACCGTCGTCTCCCCCGACGCCGGCCGGGTACGCGTCGCCGACCGCTGGTGCGACCGGCTCGACGCCCCGCTGGCGATCGTCCACAAGCGCCGCGACAAGGACGTCGCCAACCAGGTGACCGTCCACGAGGTCGTGGGCGAGGTCAAGGGCCGCGTCTGCATCCTCGTCGACGACATGATCGACACCGGTGGCACGATCTGCGCCGCCGCCGACGCGCTGTTCGCGCACGGCGCGGAGGACGTGATCGTGACGGCGACGCACGGCATCCTCTCCGGTCCGGCCGCGGACCGTCTGAAGAACTCCAAGGTGAGCGAGTTCGTGTTCACGAACACGCTGCCCGACCCGGGCGACCTGGAGCTCGACAAGATCACGGTGCTGTCGATCGCGCCGACGATCGCGCGTGCGGTGCGTGAGGTGTTCGAGGACGGTTCGGTGACGAGCCTCTTCGAGGAGCAGGGCTGAGAAACGTACGGAGACAGGGCCGTTCCCGCTGGGAGCGGCCCTTTCTCATGCCCTTTCTCATGCCCTGCCGGGTGGCCTCCTCGCGCCCGGCCCGGGGCCTCTTGATCGAATTGGGTGGCTGCGGGGACTCCGAGTAGACTGTCGAAGTTGCTCGGCGAGGGAGGCCGCACTTTCGGTGCGGCGGTCCGTTATCGACGCGCTCTTCGTAGCAGGCCTGTCGTGGCCGGGTGACCGCCACCAGAGTTTTTTCTGCAATACGAGGAGTGCACATGTCCGAGGTGAAGCTCGCCGCCGAGATCCGTTCCGAGTTCGGCAAGGGTGCGGCTCGTCGTGTCCGCCGCGAGAACAAGGTTCCCGGCGTTCTCTACGGTCACGGTTCCGACCCGATCCACATCACGCTGCCGGGCCACGAGCTGCTGCTCGCCCTGCGTACCTCCAACGTTCTGCTCGCCGTGGACATCGACGGCAAGACCGAGCTGGCCATCCCGAAGGCCGTCCAGCGCGACGCGATCAAGGGCTTCCTCGAGCACGTCGACCTGCTCATCGTGAAGCGCGGCGAGAAGGTCAACGTCGAGATCCCCGTGCACACCGAGGGCGAGCTGGCCCCGGGTGCGTACCTGGTCGAGCACGTGCTGAACGCCCTGCCGGTCGAGGCCGAGGCCACGCACATCCCCGAGTCCGTCACGGTCTCCATCGCGGGCCTCGCGGCCGGTGACTCCATCCTCGCCAAGGACGTGCCGCTGCCGTCCGGCACGACCCTGGCCGTCGAGGACGACACCGTCGTCCTGCAGGTCCTGGCCGCGCAGGCCGAGGAGCCGAGCGCCGAGGCCGAGGGCGAGGGCGAAGAGGCCGCGGAGGCCTGAGCCGTAAGCTCTGCATGAGCTTGGCTTGACGGGGTGGGGGGGGGGGGGGCCCCCCCCCCCCGCCCGCGCGCAGCGCCCCCCCCCCCCCAAAAACACCACCAGAGCCACGCCCAAGTTCCAAGCGAGACCACCCCACCCCCAAAAGAGCCGACGCC
>NZ_JBIAPW010000007.1:85707-144813 GCF_042888505.1 Streptomyces sp. NPDC002870 | reverse complement strand
GTGGGCGGGCCCGCCCGGGCGGGGCCGCCGGGGGCGGGGGGGGGGGGGGGGGGGGGGGGGGGGGGGGGCGCTTGCGCCTTAGGGGGGTTTGGGGGGGGGGTGGCGGGGGGGGGGGGGGGCGCCCCCCCACCCCGTTTCCCTGTCTGTACGAATGCCCTTACGCCTTACGCGAGGAGACGCAGCGCAGATGTCCGAGGTGAACACCCCCTGGCTCATCGTCGGCCTCGGCAATCCCGGGCCCGACTATGCCGCGAACCGGCACAACGTCGGGTTCATGGTCGCCGACCTGCTCGCGGAGCGCATCGGCGGCAAGTTCAAGCGCGCGCAGAAGGCGCAGGCGCAGGTCGTGGAGGGCCGGATCGGCGCGCCCGGCCCCGCGAACCGGCGGGTGATCCTCGCCAAGCCGATGTCGTACATGAATCTGTCCGGCGGCCCGGTCGGCTCGCTGTGCGACTTCTACAAGGTGCCGGTCTCCAACATCGTCGCGATCCACGACGAGCTGGACATCGACTACGGCATGCTGCGGCTGAAGCTGGGCGGCGGCGACAATGGGCACAACGGCCTGAAGTCCATGACCAAGGCGATGGGCTCGGACTATCACCGGGTGCGTTTCGGGATCGGCCGCCCGCCGGGCCGGATGCAGGTCGCGGACTTCGTACTGAAGGACTTCTCGTCCACGGAGCGCAAGGAGCTCGGCTACCTCGTGGACCGGGCGGCGGACTCGGTGGAGTGCCTGCTGGCGGAAGGCCTGGAGCGGGCGCAAAGTACGTACAACTCCTGATAAGGCCGGGCCGCAGGTTGACCGGGCGCGGCCGTATGGCCAAGGATCGCGCGTTGTGAACCGGACTCACTTGCTCCTCTACGGCCGCCGGTCGGCCATGGCCTTCATTGCCGCGCTGCTGCTGATCGCCGGTTTCTGGTCGTCGTGGGGCACGGCCCAGCACGTCCTGCTCGCGAAGGGGCGGGAACACGGCACGCTCACGGTCGCCAGCTGCGGCGCGGACACCTGCACAGGGCCGTACGACCCGGAGGGCTCGGCCGCGCCCCGCTCGGGCATGACGATCGAGAAGTCGATCGCCGTGAAGAAGGGCGCCAAGCTCCCGGTGGTGGTGAAGCCGGATACCGCGGAAGTGGTCCGCACCGGTACAGCGGGCGCCCTGCACGCCTGGCTTCCGCTCGGCGGCGCACTGCTCCTCGCCGCCCTCGTCATCGGCGGCGGCCTCAGACTGACCCGGACCGCCTGGGCGACGGCGACGGCCGGCGGGGCGCTGCTGGTGGGAGCTTTCTTCGCACTCTGAGCCGGACTCCCGGAGCCCCCAACCCCCGTACCCGAACGACGCATTCACCTGATCGTTATCCAGGACTATCGGGACATGTGCTGACTCTTGGGGCAGATGCGTCGCTAAGTGGCTTGACCGGCGCGCGAGTTCACAGGACGCTGAGCAGCCCCCCACGGCACCCACCCTCTCTCACGTTGGATTGCCCATGCGCACCATTACGTTCACAGGCGCCCTGGTGGCGGCAGCGGCCCTTTCGCTGACGGCCGCTCCATCCGCGCTCGCCACTCCGCCCGGCGACAACGGCACCGTGAAAATCCACGACGCCAAGACCGGCGAAGAACTCCGCAAGAACGAGCCGCACGTCTGCTCCTTCTACCTCGACGCCTTCGGTTTCGACGGCGGCCAGGAAGTCGACTGGAAAATCGTCGAGATGCCGCCGACCGGCACCAAAGGCACGGTCGCGGACAGCGGTTCACTGACGCTGGACGGCGAGGGTCACGGCCGTACGGACGACAAGACCCTGCCCGACGGGCACTACAAGCTCGTCTGGAACTTCGACGGTGAGCACGGCGAGGCCAAGCACAAGGTCTTCTGGACCGAGTGCGAGGACGACGGCAAGCCGAGCGAGGAGCCGACCGGCAAGCCTTCGGAGAAGCCCTCAGAGGAGCCTTCCGAGGAGCCGACGGAGGAGCCCACCTCCTCCACCTCCCCCTCCGCGGCTCCGAGCGCCGCCCCGTCCCCGTCCCCGGCCGGCGGCGGTGACCTCGCCGAGACCGGTTCGAGCGCCCCGATCGGCGCGATCTCGGCGGTCGCCGCGGCCCTGGTCGGCGCGGGCGGCTACCTGATCGCGCGCCGCCGCAAGGCCCAGCAGCACTGACGAGTGCCTGAGCACTGACGAGTAGCAAGAACGGCCCCCTCCCCGATCGGGGAGGGGGCCGTTTCGCCGTGCCGTCAGCCGGTGTTGCGCAGCCCCGCCGCCACCCCGTTGACCGTCAGCAGCAGCGCCCGCGACAGCAGCGGGTCCGGCTCCTCGCCCCGGGCCGCCGCCTCGCGCTGGCGCGCCAGAAGCGAGACCTGCAGGTAGGAGATCGGGTCCAGGTAGGCGTCACGGATGCCGAACGTCTGCTGCAGCACAGGGTTCGAGCCCAGCAGCCGCTCGCCGCCCGTGACCTTCAGGACTTCGCTGACCGTCAGCGCATGCTCTGCCTCGATCGTGGCGAAGACGTGCTTCAGGTCGTCGGGGACGAGCGTGTCCACGTAGTGCCGGGCGATCCGCAGGTCCGTCTTCGCCAGCGTCATCTCGACGTTCGCGATGAAGTTCTGGAAGAAGTGCCACTGCTCGTGCATCTCGGCCAGGACCGTGTCCAGACCGGCCTCGCGCAGCGCCTTCAGGCCCGAGCCGACGCCGAACCACCCCGGCACGATCTGCCGCGACTGCGTCCAGCCGAAGACCCAGGGGATGGCACGCAGGCCGTCGAGGCCCGCCCCGGAGTCCGGCCGGCGGGACGGCCGCGAGCCCAGGTGCAGGTCCGCCAGCTGGTCCACCGGCGTGGAGGCGAAGAAGTACGCGGGCAGGTCCGGGTCCTCGACCAGGCGGCGGTACGCCGAGTGCGCCGCGTCCGAGACCGTGTCCATCGCCGCGTCCCAGCGCGCCAGTGCCTCGTCCGACTGGCGCGGGGCGGTGTGCAGCGCGGACGCCTGCAGCGTCGCCGCGACCGTCAGCTCCAGGTTCTCCCTGGCCAGCGACGGGATCAGATACTTGTCGGAGATGACCTCGCCCTGCTCGGTCACCTTGATCTCGCCCTCCAGCGTGCCCCACGGCTGCGCCAGGATCGCGTCGTGCGAGGGGCCGCCGCCGCGGCCGACCGTGCCGCCGCGGCCGTGGAAGAGCCGCAGCCGTACGCCGTACCGGTGCGCCACATCACGCAGCCTGCGCTGCGCCCGGTGGATCTCCCACTGCGAGGTGGTGATGCCGCCGAACTTCGACGAGTCGGAGTACCCGAGCATGACCTCCTGGACGTCGCCCCGCAGCGAGACGAGCCGCCGGTACGAGGGGTCGGCGAGCATCCCGTCCAGGATGACGTCCGCGGCCTTCAGCTCGTCCGTGGTCTCCAGCAGCGGCACGATGCCGATCTTCGCCCAGCCCCCGTGCAGATCGATCAGCCCGGCCTCGCGCGCCAGGACCGCCGCGGCGAAGACGTCGTCCGCGCCCTGGCACATCGAGATGATGTACGACTCGATGACCTCCGGACCGAAGCGCTCGAAGGCCTCCTTCACGGTGTGGAAGACGCCGAGCGTCTTCTGCCCGGCGGCGTCCAGCGGCGCGGGCGTCGGCGCCAGCGGCCGCCGCGAGCGCAGCTCCTTGGCGAGCAGCTTCTGCCGGTAGTCCCGCGGCATGTCCGCGTACCGCCAGGACTCCTCGCCGAGCCGGTCGAAGAGCTGCCCGAGCGCGTGGTGGTGCGCGTCCGCGTGCTCGCGTACGTCCATCGTCGCGAGCTGCAGCCCGAACGCCGCGATCGTCCGGATCGTACGGTCCATGTGGCCGTCGGCGAAGAGGCCGCCGCGGTGCGCGCGCAGCGACGTCTGGATCAGGGTGAGGTCGTGCAGCAGCTCGGCGGTGCCGAGGTAGTCGCGGCCCTCCTCGTGCGGCGTGCCCTTGGCGAGCCGCTCCCGGGTGTTGACGAGCTTCTGCCGGATGCAGGTGGCCTTGAGGCGGTACGGCTCCTCGACGTTCAGCCGCTTGTAGCGGGGACTGATCTCCGGCAACCGCTCCAGATCGCTCTGCAGCGACGCCAACAGCTCCTCCGTCGCGCCCGCGTAGCGGATGGAGTTGGAGAGCAGTCCGCGCAGATAGTCGACGACCTTGATGGCGTCGCTGATGCCGTGCTCGTGCTGAAGGATCAGCACCTCCCAGGTCACCGCAGGGGTGACGTTGGGGTTGCCGTCACGGTCGCCGCCGATCCAGGTGCCGAAGGTCAGCGGGCGCGTCTGCGGGGGCAGCTCGACACCGACCCGCTCCAGCTCCGCGGACAGGTCCTCCAGCACGTCGCCGACGGCCCCCGCGTGCAGCTCGTCGAGGTAGTAGATCGCGTTGCGCGCCTCGTCGGCCGGCTCGGGCCGCACCACGCGCAGCTCGTCGGTCTGCCAGATCAGGTCGATGTTCTCGGCGAGCCGCAGATCGTGCCGGCGCCGGTCGGCCGGGCTGACCGGGGCGTCGAGGAGTTCGGCGATGCGGCGCAGCTTGTTCAGTACGGAACGCCTCGCCGCCTCGGTCGGGTGCGCGGTGAAGACCGGCCGTACGTTCAGATTCTTGACGGTCTCGCGCAGGTGCTCGGGGTCGGCGTCCTTGAGCCAGTCCGCCGTACGTGCCAGCAGCCCGCCCTCGGCGGCCCGCCGCTCACGCATCTCATGGCCGCGGTGCACCTGCTCGGTGACGTTCGCCAGATGGAAGTAGGTGGAGAAGGCGCGCACCAGCTTGGCCGCCGTCTCCAGGTCGGTGTCGCCCAGCAGCTCGGCTGCGGCCTCGCCGTCGCTGCGCGTCAGGGCACGGACCCGCTCTACCAGCTCCAGGAGCTGGGGGCCCTCCTGCCGGACGAGGGTCTCGCCCAGCAAATCGCCCAGGCGGCGGATGTCGGCACGCATTTCGGCGCTGGCGGTGGGGGTCTGGTCGGCACTGCTCACAGGTGCGGCTCCTTGCAGTGTTTGAGCACGTCTGGAGGGGTCTGGAGGCTGCGGACCGCGCTGTCCGACGACACCCAGGATAGGTGGCCTTTTCTTTGACGTTCGCCGCCGTTCTCCACAGGTCTCTTGCCGCGGGGCGGCACGCTGCCATACTTACGTTGCCGTAGGTTACGCGTCCGTAATGCGGTTTCTGTTGTATCTCTCACCCCACAGGGGACCCCCATGACGACAAGCCCTGATCTGCTCGACGACGTCCCTCAGACGCCGTCGGCCGACCTCCCTTCCGCCACTCTGGGCGGGGACAGCAAGCGGTCGATCGAGCAGATCGCCCTGCTGCTGTTCATCACGGTGCCCTTTCTCGCCCTGCTCGCGGCCGTGCCGCTGGCCTGGGGCTGGGGCGTGAGCTGGCTCGACCTGGGCCTGCTGGTGGCGATGTACTACATCGGCTGCCACGGCATCACGATCGGTTTCCACCGCTATTTCACACACGGCGCCTTCAAGGCGAAGCGCCCGCTGCGCATCGCGCTCGCGGTCATGGGCTCGCTGGCCGTCGAGGGGCCGCTCGTGCGCTGGGTGGCCGACCACCGCAGGCACCACAAGTTCTCGGACGCGGAGGGCGACCCCCACTCGCCGTGGCGCTTCGGCGAGAGTGTCCCCGCGCTGATGAAGGGCCTGTGGTGGGCCCACATCGGCTGGATGTTCGACGAGGAGCGGACGCCGCAGCACAAGTACGCGCCGGATCTGATCAAGGACGAGGCACTGCGCCGGATCTCCCGTGACTTCATCTACTGGACGATCCTCTCGCTGGCGATCCCGCCGCTGATCGGCGGTCTGGTCACGATGTCGTGGTGGGGGGCGTTCACCGCCTTCTTCTGGGGTTCGCTGGTCCGCGTCTGCCTGCTGCACCACGTCACGTGGTCGATCAACTCCATCTGCCATGCGGTCGGCAAGCGCCCCTTCAAGTCCCGTGACCGCTCGGGCAACGTGTGGTGGCTCGCGGTGCTGTCCTGCGGTGAGTCCTGGCACAACCTGCACCACGCCGACCCGACCAGCGCACGGCACGGCGTGCTGCGCGGCCAGATCGATTCCAGCGCCCGGATCATCCGCTGGTTCGAGCAGCTGGGCTGGGCCTACGACGTCCGCTGGCCCGATGCGTCCCGTATTGACGCCCGGCGCAAGAGCGACACCGCAGACGCGGCATGATTGACGACGTGGCGATCGACGGCAGTACTAGCAAACCGGACAAGAGCCGGACCTCGGGGACCCGGCGCGCGCGCCGGGTCCGGATGACCGGGGCGGAGCGCCGGGAGCAGCTGCTGGACATCGGTCGCACCCTGTTCGCCGAGAAGGGTTTCGAGGGCACGTCGGTCGAGGAGATCGCCGCGAAGGCGGGCGTCTCCAAGCCGGTGGTGTACGAGCACTTCGGTGGCAAGGAGGGGCTGTACGCCGTCGTGGTGGACCGCGAGATGCGCCAGCTGCTCGACATGGTGACGAGCGCGCTGACCGCGGGGCATCCGCGGGAGCTGCTGGAGCAGGCGGCTTTCGCGCTCCTCGACTACATCGAGACGTATACGGACGGGTTCCGCATCCTCGTCCGCGACTCCCCGGTCGCCCAGTCGACCGGCACCTTCGCCTCGCTGATCAGCGATATCGCCACCCAGGTCGAGGACATCCTCGGCCTGGAGTTCAAGGCCCGGGGCTTCGACCAGAAACTCGCCCCGATGTACGCGCAGGCGCTGGTCGGCATGGTCGCGCTGACCGGCCAGTGGTGGGTGGACGCCCGCCGGCCGAAGAAGGCGGAGGTCGCGGCGCATCTGGTGAATCTGGCCTGGCACGGCCTGGACGGTCTCGAGCAGAAGCCGCGGCTGATAGGCCACCGCAAGAACTGAAGCCTCTTCGGTCCCCTGTCCACCTACCGGCCCGGATTCCACAGTTGTAGAATTTGCGACTATTCCGGGGAACGGTTCGCCACTCGAAAAGAGCAACCGCGAACGTCTTCAACCCGGTTCCACCATTTTCCCCAGGGGGGGACCTTGTCTTCAGTGGAACCCGGCCGTCCCGTCGGCGTGCGTTTCAGACGCGCCCGCAGGATCGCGGCCTGCACGGCACTCGCCCTCTCGGCAGGCATGCTGCTCGCCGTCCCTGCGGCGGCGGACGACAGCGTGCCGCCGCCCTCACCGGTCGAGCAGACCAGGCCGGACATCGAGCAGCCGAAGCTGACGCTTCCCAAGCACGGCGCCAAGCAGCACTCCGCGGCGGACGCGGCCGACGTCCCGGTCGCCAAGCCGCGCAGCGACATCGACGGTGACGGCTTCACCGATCTTCTCTACCGTGCCGGCAACGGCAGGATCTATGTGGCGCCGACCAGCGGTACCTCGTCCTACGAGTACCTCTTCGACACCAGTGAGACCGCGGACGAGACCTTCAAGGACGTCTTCTCGGTCGCCGGTCTCGAAGAGGCCGGACCGGTCCACTTCACCCTGCTGTCGAGCGGCCGGCTCTCGGCCTACCGGAGCTCCCTCCAGGGGGGCATGATCATCTGGTCCGGGGTGGGCTGGCAGGCGTACAACAAGGTCTTCTCGCCCGGCGACCTGACCGGTGACGGCAGCGGCGACATCCTCGCGCGTACGCCGTCGGGCGACCTGTACCTGTACCGGACGACGCCGGGGGCAGCCGCCCCCATGGCCGCCCGGGTCAAGGTCGGCTCCGGCTGGGGCGGGTACGACCAGCTCATCGGCGTGAACGACGTCAACAGCGACGGCATCGCCGACCTCTTCGCCCGTACGCCCGGCGGCGAGCTGTTCTTCTACTCGGGCAACCCCAGCCCCGACTCGCCCTTCAAGGGCCGCGTCAAGGTCGGCGACGGCTGGAACGGCTACAACCAGATCCTCAGCCTCGACGACCAGAGCGGCGACGGTCTCGGCGACCTCGTCGCCCGTACGCCGTCGGGCCTGCTCTACACCTACGAGTCCACGGGGACGGGCGACTTCCTCCCCCGCGTGTCGGGCGGCTCCGGCTGGAACGCGGTGGCGCAGTTCGCCGGCGCGGGCAACAACCCGCATCTCGGCAAGGACGAGGTGCTCGGGCTGGACACCAACGGCACGCTGTTCACCTACTACGCCCTGAACAACGGTCTGCTGAGCGCCCGTGACCAGGTCAGCGACATCGGCGGGTTCAAGGGGGCGAAGCTCACCTTCACCTCGTCGCTCGACCCCAACGGCTTCGCCGACCTTCTCGAGCTGTACAACGGCACGCTGTACAACCTCAGCCACGCCTCCGGCGAAGTACACGTCATCGGCTCCGGCTGGGGCGTCTACAACCTCCTCACCGGCCCCGGCGACCTGAACGGCGACGGCAAGGGCGACCTGCTGGCGCGTGACGGCTCCGGTGCGCTGTATCTCTACCGCGGGGACGGCACCGGTTCGAAGTTCGCCGCCCGGCTCAAGATCGGCACCGGCTGGAGCGGGTTCAACAAGCTGGTCGGAGCCGGCGACGTCAACGGCGACGGCCGCAGCGACCTGATCGCCCGCGGCACCGACGGCAGGCTGTATCTGTACGCCGGTACGGGCGTCGCCTCGGCGCCGTTCAAGGCGAGGACGCTGATCGGCTCGGGCTGGAACACGTACACCAAGCTGTCGGCCCCCGGGGACCTCGACGGCGACGGACGCGCGGACCTGGTCGGCGCGAACGCCGCGGGAGAGCTGTACCGCTACACCGCCAGGGCCACGGGCGGATTCAACGCCAGGGCCAAGATCGGCAACGGCTGGAACACGTACAGCACGCTGTACTAGAGAACACCGGAGCGCCCCGTCTCACGGTCTACGACCGGGGGCGGGGCGCTCCCGCGTGCTCAGCACGCCGTCACATGGTCGACGATCGGCATCACGACCCCCTTCGTGCGACGGCGAAGATCCGGCGGAACGGGAACACAGTGCCGTGCGGGCCCGGCGGGTAGGCCTTGCGGAGCAGATCGCGGTACTGGGCGAGGAATTCGGTCGCGGCGTCGGGCTCGTCCTCGAGTTCGGTGAGGACCGGACGCAGGGCGGTGCCCTTGACCCAGTCCAGCACCGGGTCGTCCCCGGTGAGGAGTTGGTAGTACGTGGTCTCCCAGGTGTCCGTCCGGCAGCCGAGGTCCGCCAGGCGGGCGAGGTAGTCGTCGGGCTCCAGTATGTGTACGAAGCGGCGACCGTGGTCGCCGAGGCGGGAGCGCCACTGCGGGGTTTCGCAGAGCTCGCCGAGGAGTGCGTGGCTGGGTGAGGTGAAGTTGCCGGGGACCTGGAAGGCGAGGGTGCCGCCCGGGGCCAGGTTCTCGATCCAGAGAGGAAACGATTCGGGGTGGTTGGGCACCCATTGCAGGGCCGCGTTGGAGACGATCAGGTCGTAAGGCTCGTCGGGCGTCCAGTGCGCGGCGTCGGCGAGCCTGAAATCGAGCCAGCCGCCGCCGAATGTCGTGCCGGCATGCTCTTTGTCGGCGATGGCGAGCATCTCGGGCGAAAGGTCGAAGCCGGTGATGTGGGCGGTGGGCCAGCGGTCGGCCAGGAGTGCGGTGACGTTTCCGGGTCCGCAGCCGAGGTCCGCGATACGGGCGGGCACATCGCGATTCGGTAGCTGCGGTATTCGGGCGAGCAGATCGAGGAACGGGCGGGTCCGATGCCCCGCGTGGCGTAGGTACTGATGTGGATCCCAGGTTGGTACGGAATGCATGTTCGAGCCCCCTTGCAGGAACGGTGCGCCGAAACGGAACGATGTCCCGGCCCGACCATGCCCAAGCCTGAGCCCGAATATATCTCGATGTCAAGAGACTTCACATCGACAGACCCTCTACACTGATCGATATGGAGGACGAGGTCGATCGACTGGTCGCAGCATGGCGCCGTGAGCGCCCCGACCTCGACGTGGAACCGCTTGAGGTGCTGAGCCGCGTCTCCAGGCTCGCCCGCCATCTGGACCGGGCCCGCCGGCTCGCCTTCGCGGAGCACAATCTCGAGCCGTGGGAGTTCGACGTACTGACCTCGCTGCGGCGCGCGGGGGCTCCGTACCAGCTCTCACCCGGCCAGTTGCTGACCCAGACGCTGGTCACCTCGGGCACCATGACCAACCGCATCGACCGGCTCGCCAAGAAGGACCTGGTGGAGCGGCTGCCCGACCCATCCGACCGGCGCGGGGTGCTGGTGCGGCTCACGCCCGAGGGGCGGGACCGCGCGGACCAGGCGCTGGCCGGGCTGCTCGCGCAGGAGCGCGCGATCCTGGCGGAGCTGTCGCGGGCGCAGCGGGTGGAACTGGCCGCGCTGCTACGCCAGTTGACCGCCCCGTTCGACAACATCCCCGGCTAGGTCGACCGGGCCGACGCCGGCGCGGCGGGCGAGGGCGACCGCGGCGAGCGTGGAATGCACGCCCAGCTTCCCCAGAACGTTCTGCATATGCGTCCGGACGGTGTGCGGGGACAGGAAGAGGCGCTCGGCCACGGCTTTGCGCCCCAGACCGGCGACCATGCAGCGCAGCACCTCGCGCTCGCGTGGCGTGAGCGACTCCACGAGCCGCTCGCTGTCGGTGCGGTGCTTGCGCGCGGCGGTCAACTCCCGCAGTACGCCGGTGAGCAGGGCGGGCGGCAGATGCGTCTCGTCCCGCAGCACGCCCCGTATCACCGCGAGCAGCCGCTGCAGGGAGCAGTCCTTGGCGACCCAGCCGGAGGCGCCGGCCTGGAGCGCGAGGGCGGCACGGCGCGGGTCGTCCTTCTCGGCGAGCACGACGGTACGGACCGCGAGCTGGCCGGAACGGACGCCCGCGACCAGGGAGATGCCGTCGACGAGGCCGTCATCGCCGTTGTCCGGCACCGCGCGGGCGACGACGGCACGGGCGCCGGGCACCACCTGGGCGCCGAGGTCGGCGTCGACGAGCATGACGTCGAACCTGCGCCCTTCGGCGGCCGCCCGCTCCAGACACCGCAGCGCGGCGGGGCCGCTGCCGGCCGCGGCGACGTCGACGTCGGGCTCGGCCGCGAGGGCGGCAGCGAGCGACTCGGCGAAGATTCGGTGGTCGTCCACCACCAGGACCCGGATACGAACCACAGACACCCCCACGTGTCGGAGGAGAAACCGGCGCGGGTACGGCGCCCGGAGAAATGGGGTAGTACAGCGGTCGCTCGGCCGCCGCCGTGCTGTGACTGATACCCCGCCCCGGGCGTCGTACCCGACTGTCTCGCCCCCTGATCGACACCGGCCCCCACCGGTGCTGTGCATCAGACTACGGCTGGGCGGCAGGAGCGGAAGGCTATTTGCAGAACTGACTGGCCAGGGTGTTTAGGGTGTGCCACATGTTTCGTATTGAGGCGGAAGTCGACAAAGATCGGCGCAGGCTGCTCTGTGAACGGCCGGAGTCCGGCAACTCCGACAACGCGGAACGGTCCTTGGGATCAAGCGGGTTGAGGGCGCGGGGGCCCGGCCCCCGCTTCTAGGCGGGTGGGCCGGTTCAGGACACGCGGCGTGCTCCCGGAGACGGGGTTGCCGGGAAGATTCCTGGCTCGGCGAGGCCCTTGGACGCGAACGCCTCCTGAAGCGACTTCTTCAGCGTCGCCGACGTCGACGTGTGCGTCAGGACGATCGCCGAGCCGCCGAAGCCGCCGCCCGTCATCCTCGCGCCCAGCGCGCCCGCCGACAGGGACGCGTCGACCACCAGGTCCAGCTCCGGGCAGGAGACGCGGAAGTCGTCCCGCAGGGACGCGTGGCCCTCGGTGAGGACGGGGCCTATCGCGTCGACCTCGCCCGCCTCCAGCAGGGCGATCACCCGTTCCACCCGGTGGTTCTCGGTCACGATGTGACGGACCAGGGCGCGCACCTCCGGGTCGTCCAGCCGGGACAGGGCCGCCGCAAGGTCCGCGTACGGGACGTCCCGCAGCGCGGGCACGCCCAGCGCCGCCGCGCCCGCCTCGCAGCCCGCGCGGCGTTTGCCGTACTCGCCCTCGCTGTGGGCGTGCCTGACCCGGGTGTCGACCACCAGGAGCTCCAGGCCGAGCGCAGCCAGATCGAAGGGGATCTGGCGCTGCGCGAGGTCCCGGGTGTCCAGGTGCAGCGCGTGGCCCGCGGTGCAGCACGCCGAGGCCGTCTGGTCCATGATCCCGGTGGGCGCGCCGACGTAGACGTTCTCGGCGCGCTGGCACAGCCGGGCCATCCGCCCCCGCTCCAGGCCCAGTTCGTACAGGTCGTTCAGGGCCAGGGCCGTGACGACTTCGAGTGCTGCGGAGGACGAGAGCCCGGCGCCGGCCGGGACCGTCGACTCGTAGTGGAAGTCCGCACCGCCCACCGCATGGCCCGCCTCCCGCAGCGCCCACACCACGCCCGCCGGGTAGTCGGTCCAGCCGCCCGGACCACGCCCGGGCGCGAGGTCGTCGACGCGCAGTTCGACCGCGCCGCCTGGGACGTCCGCCGAGTGCAGCCGCAGTACGCCGTCGTCCCGGCGGGCCGCCGCCGCGACGGTGATGTGCGGCAGCGCGAAGGGCATCACGAAACCGTCGTTGTAATCGGTGTGTTCACCGATCAGATTCACCCTGCCGGGTGCCGCCCACACGCCTTCGCTCATGACACGTTCTCCCTGCCCCGGGCAAAGTCCCAGGCGTCCGAGACGATGCCCGCCAGGTCCCCGCGGTTCGGCGCCCAGCCCAGCCGTTCCCGCGCGGTGGCCGCGGAGGCGACCAGCACCGCCGGGTCGCCGCCGCGGCGCGGGGCCACGACCTCCGGGACCGGGTGCCCGGTGACCTTGCGTACGGTCTCGATGACCTCGCGCACCGAGAACCCGTTGCCGTTGCCGAGGTTGCAGATCAGATGCTCCCCCGCCGTCGCCGCGTCCAGCGCCAGCAGATGCGCCTCTGCGAGGTCCGCGACATGGATGTAGTCGCGTACGCAGGTGCCGTCCGGCGTCGGATAGTCGTCCCCGAACACCGAGATCGACTCGCGCCGGCCGAGCGCCACCTGCAGCACCAGTGGAATGAGATGCGACTCGGGATCGTGGCGCTCGCCGCAACTGCCGTACGCGCCAGCCACGTTGAAGTACCGGAGGGACACGGCCGCCAGACCGTGCGCCGCCGCCTCACCCGTGATCATGTGGTCGACTGCCAGCTTCGACGCACCGTACGGGCTGGTCGGCGCGGTCGGGTCGGTCTCGGTGATCGGGGTCGAAACCGGCTCTCCGTACGTCGCGGCGGTGGAGGAGAAGACCAGCTTGGGCACCCCGGCGGAGCGCATCGCCGCGAGCAGCTCAATCGTTCCGCCGACGTTGTTCGCCCAGTACTTCTCAGGGTGCGCGACGGACTCGCCGACCTGTGAGAAGGCCGCGAAGTGCAGTACCGCGTCGTACGAGGCGTCGAGCCACTTGGCGGCGTCGCGGATGTCACCCTCGATGAAGGCCGCGCCCGCGGGCACGCCCTCCCTGAAGCCGGTGGAGAGGTTGTCGAGGACGGTCACCTCGTGCCCCGCCTCCAGCAGGTGCTGCGCCACCACACTGCCGATGTATCCGGCCCCGCCCGTCACCAGGTACTTGCTCACTCGCTCGCTACCTCTCGCAGTCGCTCGGCCGCGGTTTCCGGCGGCACATCATTGATGAACACGCTCATACCGGACTCGGAACCCGCGAGGAACTTCAGCTTGCCGGAAGTCCGTCGAATGGTGAAAAGCTCAAGATGGAGCCCGAAATCATTCCTGTCGGCCTCACCGAAGGGCGACTGGTGCCAGGCCGCGATGTACGGCGTCGGCGGTTCGGCGTCCCCGAAGATCCGGTCGAAGCGTCTCAACAGTTCCAGATAGATCTGTGGGAACTCTGTGCGCGCCGCGTTCTCCAGCGCCGGAAGGTCCGGCACGCGCCGTAGCGGGTAGAGGTGCACCTCGTACGGCCAGTGCGCGGCGTACGGCACGAAGGCCACCCAGTGTTCACCCTCCAGTACCACCCGTGCGCGCTCCGAGCGCTCCCGCGCGACGATGTCGTCGAAGAGATTGCGGCCGGTCCTCGCCCGGTGCTCGGCGGCCGAGCGCAGCATCAGCGAGGTGCGCGGCGTGACGAAGGGGTACGCGTAGATCTGGCCGTGCGGGTGCCCGAGCGTCACGCCGATCTCCGCGCCCCGGTTCTCGAAGCAGAAGACCTGCTCCACCTGCGGAAGTCCGGCGAGCTCTGCGGTGCGGTCGGTCCAGGCCTCCAGCACCAGCGCGGCCTGCTCCTCGCTGAGATCGGCGAAGGAGGCGTCGTGATCGGAGGTGAAGCAGACGACCTCGCAGCGGCCACAGTCGCCGGCCAGGGAGGGAAAGCGGTTCTCGAAGACGGCGACGTCGTAGTCGGATGCCGGGATCTCAGTGAGGCGGCCGTCCCGGGAAGGGCAGAGCGGGCATTCGTCGGCCGGCGGGTGGTAGGTGCGGCCCTGGCGGTGCGAGGCGATGGCGACCGAGTCGCCGAGCAGCGGGTCGCGGCGGACCTCGGAGGTGGTGGCGACGGGATCGAGCGGCCGCTGGTCGACGGCGTCCCGTACGGCGTCGTCGCGGGAGTCGTAGTAGAGCAGCTCACGACCGTCGGCAAGCCGGGTCGACGTCTTCTTCACCGTGGAGCTCCCTCACACCATCCAAACAGAACCGCACATAACAAATCATGAGCCAACAGTGACGTCAATGGGTACAGCCCAGAGAGAGCACTTGCGCGCAAATGCGAACAGGAGTGCAGATTCGACCGCTCAGGAGTGAACTGCGTTCATGCGCCGAGGGCCACATCCGAGGACGCGCAGCCCTTACTTCGCCCTACTTCGCTTACTCCGTCTCACTCCGCCGCTTGACCGAGTGTCGGCGAGACGGTCGCCGCCCGGTCGAGCAGTCCGGTGCGCGCCGCAAGGGCCGCCGCCTCGAGACGGGAGCCGACCCCCAGCTTCATCAGCACCCGCTGCACATGCGTACGGGCCGTGCTCGGCGCGATCCCCATGCCGGCCGCGATCAGCCGGGTGTCCTCGCCCTCGGCGACCCGCACCAGTACCTCGATCTCGCGCGGGGTGAGCAGCTGCAGCAGCCGCTGCCCCTCGTCGTCCGGCTGCGCGGCCGGGTTGAGCAGCTCCGCGAACGCGCCCTGCAGCAGCTGCGGCGCCACCACCGCCTCGCCCGCCCGGGCCTTGACCATGGCCCGCTCGACGCCCTCGATGCGCTCGTCGTGGCGTACGTAACCCGAGGCGCCGGCCGCGAAGGCCGCGGCGATCCCGCGCGGACTCGGCACCGGACCGAGCACCACCACGGCCACCTGCGGACGCTCCCGCTTGATCTTGACGATGGGATCGAACGCGCCCGGCTCCGCGGGCGTCGCCGTGCCCAGCAGGCACACCTCGGGCGCCCTGCTGACCACCAGGTCGGCGGCGCCGGCCGCGGGGGCCGCCGCCGCGAGCACCCGGTGCCCACGCAGCTTCAAGGCCGAGGCGAGCGCCTCGGCGAGCAGTCGGTGATCATCGAGCACCATGAGCCGCACGCCCATCGAGCAACCCTCCCCGTTGGAGCTGGCCCCCCGGCCCTCCTGACCCGGCAAGCTACACGCTTGTTCGACGTCGCGCTCCCCCAACTCGGCAAAAGCCCCCCAGAGTGCTGAATTCATCGCCAAACAGGGCTACTTATGGCTGTGGCCCGGCACATCGGAAACCGATGTGCCGGGCCACCTGCCCAGTTGTCCGGAAAGTCAGTCGGCCGTGCTGAAGGCGACGGCCAGGTACTTCTTCCCGAAGGACGACGAGGAGGACGGCTTGCTCATCAAGACCGCCCCGACATACAGCCGCCCATTGGCATAGCGGTACTCGGCGTAGTCCGAGGAGAAGCTGGTCTCCGCGTCCCGTACCGCCTTGTCGGCCGGATTCTCCATCAGCACCGTCTGCTTGAACGTGCTGCCGTCGATGCTGATGACCTGGCCGCCCTTGTCGTAGGGGGGCCACCTGTACGCGATGAGGTTCCCGCCGTCCATGCGCACGGGGAACATCGTGTACCGGTCGCCCGCGTCCGCCCGGTCGCTGGTCGGCTTTCCGGTGGCGAGGTCGAAGGAGAGGATCTCGTTGGTGTCGCCGTACTCCCCAGTGCCCTCGTGGTCCGCGGTCGGAAGATACAGCCGGCCGTTGCCGACGACGACCTTCTGGCAGGACTCGACCTCGGTGGAGCCGCACCGCGCCTGGTACTTGTCGCCCGCGGCCGGGATCTTGGCGCGCAGCGTTCCGTTCTTGTCGTCGAGCGAGAAGAAGTCCGAGATGCCGAAGGTGCCGGTGTCGCCGACGTCTGCTGCGACGACCAGCGGCTTGCTGGAGAGGATGCTCGCGTACTCCACTCCGGCCGGCATCTTGTACGAGAACGCCGGGGTGCCGTTGTCCGGGTTCAGGCCCTGGATGATGACCTGCGGGCTGTCGTACGAACCGCACTTGCGGACCGCGACGAGCGCCGGGCCGCCGCCGTAACCCATGTCGTAGCAGCCCTCGGCGTTGGCCGTGGGCTTCCAGCGGACGGCGCCGCTGGTGAGGTCGAAGGCCGCTCCGCCGTCGGTGCCGCCCGCCGCGACCGTGGTGCCGCTCTGGGTGACCTCGGTGAACCTGATCTTCTCGTCGCCCCGGCTCGTGCCCTTGACGGACTTGCTCCACAGCAGCTTGCCGGTGGTGAGGTCGACGACGCCGACCTCGGTGCACGGCGCGTAGTTCTTCGGCGGGACCCGCTTGATGGCCTCGAAGACGATCGCGGCCTTGTTGTCCTCGGACTGATGGCGGGACGCCGCGCAGACCTGGCCCGGCAGCGGGAGGGTCCACAGCGGGGTGCCCTTGGCCGCGTCGTAGCCGACGAGGGAGTTCACGCCGGGCTTGACGTAGGCCTTGTCGGTGACCCAGGAGCCCTTGACGCTGGTGATGTCGGTGCGCGCGGGCTCCGGCAGCTGGAAGGCCACCTTGGAGTTGATGTTCGCGGGCGCCTTCTCCTTGCCGGGACCGTCGGCGGCCTTGCCTCCGCTGTCGCCGCCGGTGGAGCCCGCGGGCCCGGCTTCAGTGCGGTTCTTGCTGTCGTCCTTCTTGCCGCCGCCCCCGTCGGAGGAGGCGTACCAGATGCCGCCTGCGACGATCAGCACCACGGCGACGGTCGCCGCGATGATGATCTGCATCTGCGTGCTCAGCTTCTTGCCGCCGCTGCCGCCGGGCTGGGGCGGCATGTACTGCGGCTGCATGGGCTGGGTCGGGTAGCCGTAGCCCGGCTGGGCAGGCGGCGGGCCCTGCGGGTAGCCGTAGTTGGGCGGCTGACCGGGCACCTGGCCAGGTGCCTGGCCCGGTGCCTGGCCCGGTGCCTGGCCCGGTGCCTGGCCCGGTGCCTGGCCCGGTGTCTGCGGGTAGCCGTAACCGGGCTGTCCCGGCGGCGGGCCCTGCGGCGGCTGAGCGGGCGGCGGCGTCTGCGGATAGCCGCACGACGAGTCCTGCGGGGGCGGCGGTATGGGGGCTCCGAAGCCTCCTGGCGGAGGGTCCTGAGGTGCCCCGAACCCTCCCTGCGGGGGCTGGTTCGGCGGCGGTGGCGGCTGCGTCATGGCGTGCTTACCTCGAAAGGATGCGGGGAGAAAGGAAGTGGGTCGAAAGGCTCAGGTCGCGTCACTTGCCGAAGGCCATCATGGTCTTCGTCTCCTTCTCCTCCGCGTCGTTGCCGGCGCTGACCCGGCCGCTGGCGATGAAGAACCGGCCGTCCGCGTACACCAGCTTCGGAGAGTAGAAAGAGCTCTCGATCTGGGCGGTCGAGGCCGGGTGCTGCAGCAGCACCTTCGGCGCGCCACCCGTCGGCGCGATCGTGGCGACCGCGCCGCCCGCGTCGTAGGAAGCACTCATGTAGACGAGGACGTTGCCGCCCTCCGTGCGCAGCGGCGTCATCTGGCGTTTGCCGTCGGCGGACGAACGCCACGCGGCCTTGCCGGTGTTGAGGTTGAAGGCGACGACCTCGTTGGCGGTGCCGTAGGCGGCCTCGGTCGCCATGTAGAAGTTCGTGGCGTCGGCGGCGACGCCGGTGCAGCCCTCGAGGTTCTGACCGAAGATCACGAACGCGCCGCCGCAGCGCGGCTGGAACTTGTCCTTGCCGCCGGCGATCTGCGAGCGCACCGTGCCGTTGTCCTTGAGGGCGACGATCGACCACTTCTTCGGCTCACGCTGCGTCAGGGAGACGACGAGCGGGCTGGCGGAGTAGACCTTGTCGATCTCCCAGCCGACGGGAGCGTTGAACGTCCACTTGGCCTTGCCGGTGGTGGGATCGACCTCCGACAGCTGGTGCTTGGGCTTGTCGTAGTCCGACGTCGGGCAGCTTGCGGCGGCGAGCAGCTTGGGGCCGCCGGCGAAGGCGAACGGCTTGCAGCCCTCGGTCGGTCCCTTGAAGAGCTGGCGGCCGTCGGTGACCGAGAAGCCGTACGAGTTCCCGGTGCCACCCGCGGCAAGGGTGTTGCCACTGATCGACAGGGTGAAGTCGGAGAGCGAGCTGAAGGCGCCGCTGGCCTTCGGTATCGGCTTCTTCCAGCCCGCCTTGCCGGTCTTGAGGTCGATCATCTGCAGATCGAGGCACTTGGCCTTCTCGGTGAGGCCGTCCTTGACCCCCACGACAATCTTGCCGTCGGTCGTGGTCTGGCTCGGCGCGGAGCAGATCTCGGCGCTGAGCGGCACGGTCCACTTCTTCTTGCCGTCGGTCGCCGAGTAGCCGACGACCTCCTTGTACATGCCCTTGACGACGGTGTCGCCGACCACCCACGGGCCGAACACTTCGGCGCCGTTGCGCGGCAGGTCGACGTCGTTCTTCGTGAGGAACATGACCTTCGCCTCGCCAGGCTTGCGCCCGGCGTTGAGGTCGTCGTTGGCCTCGCGGCCGTCGCCGCTGCCGTCACCCTGGTCGACGGACTCCGAGCCGGTGGGCGTGGGGTCGTCGCTCTTGCTGACGTTCTTGCCGTCCGGCTTCTTGTCGTCACCGCTGAGCGCGAACCAGGTACCGCCGCCGATCACCAGCAGTCCGGCCACCGCCGCGGCGATGATGATGCCCGGCTTGCTCGTGAAGAAGTTGCCGCCCCCGCTGCCGCCGGGCGGAACGGGCGCGCCCGGGTACTGCGGCTGCGTCGGGTAGCCGGAGTAGGGACCCGGCTGCTGGTTGTACGGGCCGGGCTGCTGGTCGTACGGGCCGGTCGGCTGGTTGTACGGACCGGGCTGGCCGGGGGCCTGCTGCGGGTAGCCGTAGCCGGGCTGACCGGGCGGCGTCTGCGGATACCCGTAACCGGGAGCCGGAGTCGGAGCCGGTCCCGGAGCCGGAGCGCCGGCCGGCGGCGTGGGCGGCATCTGCGGCTGGCCCTGCGGGGCCGGCGGCATCTGCGGCTGGCCCTGCGGGGCCGGCGGCATCTGCGGCGGCTGCGCGGGCGGTTGGGGCACGCCGTGCGGAGGGCCCTGAGGAGCCTCCCCGTAGCCTCCCTGCGGCGGTTGCTGGCTGGGCGGCTGAGTCATCAGCGCTTCCCCCTTCGTACGGTCCCCTGCCCGACCGGTCTCCCCCGCAATTCCGGCAGGCACTCGACCCGGAAAGGAGCGTTTCGGACAATGGGATCCGCTGTATCAAGTCAGTCGAGCGGGGCTTCTTTCTATCACTCAGGGCACCGTCAACGAGGGGCCGGTCCGCCCCTGTTCCCAAGGGAGGACCGGCCCGTGATGCCCTCGTTACTGGATCTGCACACCGCCGCTACGCATCTTCGGCCAGCTCCAGCCAGCGCATCTCCAACTCATCGCGCTCGCGGATGAGTTCACGCAGCTCCGTGTCGAGTTTCGCCACCTTCCCGAAGTCGGTGGCGTTGTCCGCGATCTGGGCGTGCAGGCTGGTCTCCCGGTCGGAGATCTTGTTCAACTGCCGCTCGATCCTCTGCAGTTCCTTCTTCGCTACGCGCACGTCCGCAGCGGACTTCTCGGTCGTCGGGGCGACGACCGCGGCGGCCGGCGCCGGGACGGCGGCCTCGATCATCCTCTGCCTGCGCTCCAGGTACTCCTCGATGCCGCGCGGCAGCATCCGCAAAGTGGCGTCGCCCAGCAGCGCGTACGTCTTGTCCGTCGTCCGCTCGATGAAGAACCGGTCGTGGGAGATGACCACCATCGAACCCGGCCAGCCGTCGAGCAGGTCCTCCAGCTGGGTCAGGGTCTCGATGTCGAGGTCGTTGGTGGGCTCGTCGAGGAAGAGGACGTTCGGCTCGTCCATCAGCAGCCGCAGGATCTGGAGCCGGCGGCGCTCACCGCCGGACAGGTCGCCGACGGGCGTCCACTGCTTCTCCTTGATGAAGCCGAACTGCTCGCACAGCTGGCCCGCGGTCATCTCCCGGCCCTTGCCGAGGTCGACGCGGTCCCGCACCTGCTGTACGGCCTCCAACACCCGCAGGGCCGGGTTGAGTTCGCCGACCTCCTGCGAG
The DNA here is from genome assembly GCF_042888505.1 of Streptomyces sp. NPDC002870. Classification (NCBI taxonomy): domain Bacteria; kingdom Bacillati; phylum Actinomycetota; class Actinomycetes; order Kitasatosporales; family Streptomycetaceae; genus Streptomyces; species Streptomyces sp. NPDC002870. The sequence goes on along the minus strand of NZ_JBIAPW010000007.1, from coordinate 124,432 downwards.
AGGTAGGCCAGCTTCACCGTCTTGCCGACGACGATCCGCCCGGCCGCGGGCTGCACGTCGCCGCCGCTGCGGGCGGCCTCGGTGAGCGCGCGCAGCAGCGAGGTCTTGCCCGCGCCGTTGACGCCGACCAGACCGACGCGGTCGCCGGGGCCGAGCTGCCAGGTCAGATGCTTCAGCAGCAACTTCGGCCCGGCCTGGACGGTCACGTCCTCCAGGTCGAAGACGGTCTTGCCGAGGCGGGCGTTGGCGAACTTCATCAGTTCGCTGGTGTCCCGGGGCGGCGGCACATCGGCGATCAGCTCGTTGGCGGCCTCGATGCGGTAGCGCGGCTTGGACGTACGGGCGGGAGCGCCGCGCCGCAGCCAGGCCAGCTCCTTGCGCATCAGGTTCTGCCGCTTGGACTCTTCGGTGGCGGCGATGCGCTCGCGCTCGGCGCGCGCGAAGACGTAGTCGCTGTAGCCGCCCTCGTACTCGAAGACCGAGCCGCGCTGGACGTCCCACATCCGCGTGCAGACCTGGTCGAGGAACCAGCGGTCGTGGGTGACGCAGACGAGCGCCGAGCGGCGCGTCCGCAGATGCTTCGCCAGCCAGGCGATGCCCTCCACGTCGAGGTGGTTGGTGGGCTCGTCGAGGATGATCAGGTCCTGCTCGGCGATGAGGAGCTTGGCGAGCGCGATACGGCGGCGCTCACCGCCGGAGAGCGGGCCGATGACGGTGTCGAGCCCCTGCTCGAAGCCCGGCAGGTGCAGATCGCCGAAGAGCCCGGTCAGGATGTCGCGGATCTTGGCGTTGCCCGCCCACTCGTGGTCGGCCATGTCACCGATGACCTCGTGCCGGACGGTGGCCGCGGGGTCGAGGGAGTCGTGCTGCGTGAGCACCCCGAGTCGCAACCCACCGCTCTGGGTGACGCGCCCCGTGTCGGGCCCCTCCAGCTTGGCAAGCATCCGGATGAGGGTGGTCTTGCCGTCGCCGTTGCGGCCGACGACGCCGATGCGGTCACCCTCGGACACGCCGAGGGAGACCCCGTCGAGCAGGGCACGTGTTCCGTACACCTTGCTGACTGCCTCGACATTGACCAGGTTGACGGCCATTAACACTCCAGATGAGGGGATCGATCGACGTCCCAGCGTAGTCGCCGCGGGCGGGGCTCAGGAGCGGCGGCCCCGGCCGGCCCGTTCGACGAGCAGCCAGCCGATCAGCGCCATGGCGACCGCGGCGGGCGCGCTGACGCGTACGGCGACGAGCATCGCGGTCTTTCCCTCCAGCATTCCGCCGAAGCCGACCATCGACAGACCGAGCACGCCGAAGAGGCAGAGCGTGATCCCGAGGGCGGCGATCGGGCCCGAGCCGGTGGCCGGGGTGGTCCGCACCGGACGCTCGAAAGTGCGGAAGGCGGCGACCAGCAGCGCCGTCAATGCGGCGGCCACGGCGATACGGACCGGCACCTGCGCCCACCAGGCGGCGCTCGCGGGCTCCGGCAGCGGGATGTCGAGGGCGAGCAGCGCGCCGTACACGCCGAGCATCGCGGTCAGGTGCCACAGGAACGCGGTCATCGCGATGCCGTTGGCGGCGACGACGGCCCGCCAGACCCCGGCGCGCCGGACCAGGCGGGTGCCGGGCGTACGGAGCAGCTCCACCGCGCCGACCAGCCACAGGCCGTGGCAGAGGAGGGCGAGGCTGGGCGGGGCCATGTTCGAGACCTTCTCGCCGGGCATCCCGACCATGCTCAGGGGGTACGGGCCCAGCGCGACGAGCCCGGCGGCGGCCACCAGTCCGCTCGCGGCGAGCAGCGACGGCATGCGGATCCGGCCGTCGGCGCGCAGGAAGCCGAGCTGGTGGACGGCGAGCCAGACGAAGGCGAAGTTCAGGAACCCCACGAAGGGCACGTGGGCGACGAAACGCAGCCCGTCGACGAGGACGGCGCCCGCGACGAGCGCGCCGAAGGCTCCCCAGCCGTATCGCTCGTGCAGCTTCAGCAGCGGTGGGGTGAAGGCGACCATCGCCAGGTAGATCCCGATGAACCAGAGCGGCTGGGCGACGAGGCGCAGGGCCACTGCGGTCAATCCGCCGTCGCCGCCGAGGAGTTGAACGATCAGCGCGGCGGCGCCCCAGACGAGGATGAACACCATGGTGGGCCGCAGCAGCCGCTGGAGGCGGGCCCGCAGAAAGGCGGAGTAGACCGACCCGTCCGGCTGCCCGCGGCGCAGGGAGCGGTAGGAGAGGGCGTGCGAGAAGCCGCCGACGAAGAAGAAGACGGGCATGATCTGCAGGGCCCAGGTGAGCAGCTGCAGCTCGGGCACGACGGCGAGGAGATTCCCGACGCCGTCGCCGGTGACGACCGCCATGAGCCAGTGCCCGAGCACGACGGTCGCCAGCGAGGCGACCCGCAGCAGGTCGATGTACCGGTCCCGCGTACCGGGAGTGGCGGCGGCGAGCTCACGAACGCTTGATCCCATGGGGGTACGGTGCCGCGGGGGTGCGGGGGTGGGTGAGGGCGCTTGTACTCAACTTGAGCGTGAGTATGCGGGCGCGGGGACGGGACGGCTTGCCCCGCAAACCAGCCCCGCCGGCGATTGAGGCGCGGGGCGCGGGGCGGAGCCCCGGTCAGGGAGGGTCCGGGGCGGAGCCCCGGCAAGCAACGCCCCCTACACCCGCACCGCACCCCGCGCCGGCGACACCGCCACCCTCGCCGACCGGCACGTCCCCGAGCGCAGCAACGCCTCCGCCACCGCCCCCGCCGACTCCTCGTCCTTCGTCAGGAACGCCGTCGTCGGACCCGAGCCCGACACCAGCGACGCCAGCGCACCCGCCGCCATTCCCGACGCGAGCGTCGCCGACAGGGACGGGCGCAGGGAGAGCGCCGCCGGCTGGAGGTCGTTCGCCAGGGCCGCGGCCAGGGCCGTCGCGTCGCCGGTGCGGAGGGCTTCGAGCAGGGGCCCGGACGCGGCCGGCGCGGGGACCGCGACGCCCTCGTTGAGGCGGTCGAACTCGGCGTACACCGCGGGCGTCGACAGGCCGCCGTCCGCCACCGCGAACACCCAGTGGAACTCTCCGCCGACCTCGAGCTCGGCCAGCTGCTCGCCGCGGCCCGTGCCCAGCGCCGCACCACCCACCAGGCTGAACGGAACGTCGCTGCCCAACTCGGCGCAGATGGCGAGGAGTTCGGCGCGCGGCGAGTCAAGACCCCACAGCGCGTCGCAGGCCAGCAGCGCGCCCGCGCCGTCCGCGCTGCCGCCCGCCATGCCGCCCGCGACCGGGATGTCCTTCGCGATGTGGATGTGTACGGAGGGGTCGATGCCGTGGCGCGCGGCGAGGAGTTCCGCCGCGCGGGCCGCCAGGTTCGTGCGGTCCAGCGGGACCTGCGACGCGTCCGGGCCGGAGCACGTGATCGTCAGCGACTCGGCCGGTGCCACCGTGACCTCGTCATACAGGCCGACCGCCAGAAAGACGTTGGCGAGGTCGTGGAAGCCGTCGGGGCGCGCCGCGCCGACCGCCAGCTGGACGTTGACCTTCGCCGGCACTCGTACCGTGACGCTCACGCCTTGGCCTCCGCGATCCGTGCGAACTCCTCCACCGTCAGAGCCTCGCCGCGCGCCTGCGGTGAGATCCCCGCCGCGACCAGCGCGGTCTCCGCCGCGGCGGGCGACCCCGCCCAGCCCGCGAGCGCCGCCCGCAGCGTCTTCCGCCGCTGCGCGAACGCGGCGTCGACCACCGCGAAGACCTCCGCCTTCGTGGCCGTGGTCTTCGGCGGATCGCGGCGCACCAGTGACACAAGACCCGAGTCGACATTGGGCGCGGGCCAGAAGACACTGCGCCCGATGGAGCCCGCCCGCTTCACGCCCGCGTACCAGTTGGCCTTGACGGACGGGACCCCGTAGACCTTGTTCCCGGGAGCCGCCGCGAGCCGGTCCGCGACCTCCGCCTGCACCATCACCAGTGTGCGCTCGATCGTCGGGAAGCGGTCCAGCATGTGCAGCAGCACCGGAACGGCCACGTTGTACGGAAGGTTCGCGACCAGCGCCGTCGGCTCCGGGCCCGGCAGCTCCCGCACCTGCATCGCGTCGGAGTGGACCAGCGAGAAGCGCGCGGCCCGCTCCGGCATCCGGGCCAGGATCGTCGACGGCAGCGCGCCCGCCAGCACATCGTCGATCTCGACGGCGACGACCCGGTCGGCCGCCTCCAGCAGGGCGAGGGTCAGCGACCCCAGCCCGGGGCCGATCTCGACGACCACGTCGTCCTCGCGCACCCCGGCAGTACGGACGATCCTGCGGACCGTATTGGCGTCGATGACGAAGTTCTGGCCGCGCTGCTTGGTGGGGCGTACGCCCAGCGCTGCGGCCAGTTCACGGATGTCGGCGGGGCCGAGGAGTGCGTCGGGCTCAGTGGTGCTCACTGATACAGCCTACGGCCGCAGTGCGGCCACGGACTCGCCCCCCTTTGCACGTAGAGCTTCTTCGCCCGGTACGTCTGTTCCTCCGGGGACGCGTCCTGCGGGCGCCCGCTCCCGCCCAGCGACCGCCAGGTCCCGGTGTCGAACTGGTACAGCCCGCCGTACGTCCCCGACGGGTCGACCGCGCCCGCCCGCCCGCCGGACTCGCAGTGCGCGAGAGCGTCCCAGTTCAGCCTTTCCGCGCCCGCCACGGAGTTCGGCAGCGGCTCGGTGCCCACCTTCACGCGCTGGGCGACGGGCTCCCGCACCACCTCCTCTGCGACCTTCTGCGGCTTCTGTTTGACGCCATTGACGGTGCGCAGGGTGTACGTGACCCGCCGCGCGCCCGGTCTGCCCTGCTGTACGACGACCTCCGTGCCGGAGAACAGCGAGGGGTCCTCGGCCTTCTCGACCTCGAAGTCGATGCGCTCCTCGCGCACCTCCCTGGTGCCGGTGATCCGCATGACGGTGACGGTCTGCCCGTCGCGCGGAAAGCTGTCGGGCGGAACGGAGGTCGTGTCCTGGCCGCGCAGGACGATCCCGGCCTCGTCCAGGGCCTCACGCACGCTCGCCGCGTTCGTGCGGATGGTGCGCTCGCGCCCGTCGGCCATGAAGGTCACGGTCCGCTCGGTCCGCACATCGAGGGCAAGGCCGTCGCGGGCGATGGGCATGGAGCGCGAGACGGACAGATACGCGCCCTGAGCGCGCACCCCGAGCTGGCGCAGTGCGCCGTCGACCGTGCGAGCGGTGGTCCACACCCGTTGGCGCTGCCCGTCCAGGGTGAGGGTGACGGGCCGGCCGTAGCGGACGACGATCTCGTCGCCGCTGGCGAGGGCCGCGGCGCGGGCGGGGGCCACGATGTCGTGCGCGCTGACGGCGAGCCCCTCGTCTTCGAGGAGTTCCTGAACATCGTCGGCGAAGGTGTGCATGGTGCGCGGTACGCCGTCGACGGTGAGCCGCACCGCCTTGTCGCTGGCCACGAAGGCCGAGGTGCCGCCGGCCAGGAAGGCGACGACGAGGGCGTGCGGGACGAGGCGGCGCAGGGTGTCGGGCGTCTCGCCGGCTTTGCGGCGGCGGGCGGCCCGGCGGGCTTCTGCGCGGCCGCCGGTCCCGGAGGCTGCCGGGGCCGGGACTGGGGCCTGGCCCTGGCCCTGGCCCTGGCCCTGGCGCGGCAGCGTCGGCGCGGTGGGGACGTGCGGCGGCGGGTAGGCGGCCTCGTCCTCCCCGTCCTCGTATGACCCCTCAGGCGCTTCGTACGCCGGGGTGCGGGCCTCTCCCGCGTACGTCTCGGGCTCGTACGTCCCGGGCTCGTACATCTCGGGCGCTTCGTACGCGTACGACGGATCGGGCGCCTCGTACGGCTCTGCTGTCCCGGCGGTGGCGGTGCGGAGACCGCCGCGTACGGCATGGTGACTGCCCTGCGAATTGTTCATGACGCTCCGTAAGGTCCGGTCCGCCCTTCCCACAGCCTTCGGCGTGGGAGACCCCCAGTTGCGGCCGGGACACTAGCGGACTCCGGTCACCCTCCAAAGCAATTCGACTACGCAGCGTTGCGACGCTACCCTGTCCGCCGCCGCCTCTCAGTAACCAAACGCCTCCGCCGTATTGGCCGAGACCGCCGCGGCCAGCGTGTCCTCGTCGAGCCCCTTCACCGCCGCCATAGCGCGCAGCGTGACCGGAATGAGATACGGCGCATTGGGCCGTCCGCGGTACGGCGCCGGCGTGAGGAAGGGCGCGTCCGTTTCGACGAGTACGAGTTCGCGCGGGGCGGCGGCGAGGGCGTCGCGCAGCGGCTGGGCGTTCTTGAAGGTCACATTGCCGGCGAAGGACATGAAGTAGCCCGCGGCCGCGCACACTTCGGCCATTTCCGCGTCACCGGAATAGCAGTGGAAAACGGTCCGCTCGGGCGCGCCCTCTTCGGCGAGAATCCGCAGCACGTCCGCGTGCGCATCGCGGTCGTGGATGACCAGGGCCTTGTCGTGCCGTTTGGCGATCTCGATGTGCGCACGGAAGGAACGCTCCTGCGCGGCCATTCCCTCGGGGCCCGTACGGAAGTAGTCCAGGCCCGTCTCCCCGACGGCGCGGACCTGTGGGAGGGCGGCCAGCCGGTCGATCTCGCCGAGCGCGTCGTCGAGGGCGCTGTCGCCACCTGCCTCGCGGGCACCCTGCCGCGACCATCCTTCGGGGTCCCCCAGCACGATGCGCGGAGCCTCATTGGGATGCAGGGCTACCGCGGCGTGCACGCTGTCATGGGCGGCAGCGGTCTCGGCGGCCCAGCGGGAGCCCTTGATGTCACAGCCGACCTGGACGACGGTCGTCACCCCGACGGCGGCGGCGCGGGCGAGCGACTCCTCGACCGTGCCCTCCTGCATGTCCAGGTGGGTGTGCGAATCGGCGACCGGTACGCCGAGCGGTTCCGGCAGCGGCGGCGGGGCGGACTTCGAACTCATGGGCGCGATCCTACGAGGCTCGCGCCCAAGGCCTCACTTGCGGTGGAAGGGGTTCAGGAGGTCGGAGAGGTGCCAGTGATGGGCCTCAGGCGACTCGGTCTGCCCCTGCTGTTCCGTCTGCCCCTGCTGTTCCGTCTGTGGCGTCCGTTCCGCCTGTGCCGACCGTTCCGGCTCCGCCGACCGTTCCGGCTGCTCCGTGTGCTCTGCCCCCGGCGCCCCGGTCGGCGACACCGGCCTCTTCTCAGGGTTGAACATCAGGTCGAGGAACCCGCGGACCGAGGAGACCTGCCCCGCCCTCATGATCCGTACGACATGTCCGCCACAGGTCGGGCAGCTCGGGCTCGAAAGCGGGGACGGCACCCGCAGACCGTCAGCCTTGTAGACAACGTATTCCTGGCCCGAGCCGTCGATGTGGTGCTCAATCTCGTAGGACTGCTCCCAGCCGTGCCCGCAGCGCATGCAGGCGAAGGCGTACGCCTCGTGGACCTTGGCGGGGCCTGTGATCTCACTCATGCCAGCTCCTCTCCACTGACCCAGTGGACGCCCATTCCGGCGGGAGCGCATCAGCGCCTGTCGATTAATGGTGTGGTCTTTGAAGTTCCCATGCCAGAAAGGGCAAGGACGCGGTCAACGCTTTGCTTTTCACGATAGTCCTTTACCGTCTGCGGGGGCCGATCGATCCGCATTCTTTGCCGCGACGACGGCATCGAACACCTCGCGCTTGGGAAGCCCCGCTTCCGCGGCGACCGCCGCGATGGCCTCCTTGCGCCGCTCCCCCGCCTCCTCGCGCACCCGCACCCTGCGCACCAGCTCGGCCGCGTCGAGATCGCCGGGCCCGGCCTCAGGCGCGCCCTCGACGACGACGGTGATCTCGCCGCGTACGCCGTCGGCGGCCCAGGCGGCCAGCTCGCCGAGGCCGCCGCGCTTGACCTCCTCGTACGTCTTGGTCAGCTCGCGGCAGACGGCGGCCCGGCGCTCGGCGCCGAACACCTCGGCCATCGCGGCGAGCGTGTCGTCGAGCCGGTGCGGCGCCTCGAAATACACCAGGGTCCGCCGCTCCTGCGCGACCTCGCGCAGCCTGCCGAGGCGCTCGCCCGCCTTGCGCGGCAGGAAGCCCTCGAAGCAGAAGCGGTCCACGGGCAGCCCGGACAGTGCGAGCGCGGTCAGCACGGCAGACGGTCCCGGTACCGCGGTGACCTTGATGTCCTTCTCGACCGCGGCGGCGACCAGCCGGTAGCCGGGGTCGGAGACGGACGGCATGCCGGCGTCGGTGACAAGCAGCACCCGGGCGCCGCCGGCCAGCGCCTCGACCAGTTCCGGAGTACGGGCGGACTCGTTGCCCTCGAAGTACGACACGACACGCCCCCTGGTGTGCACTCCGAGGGCCTGGGTGAGCCGTCGCAGCCGCCGGGTGTCCTCCGCGGCCACGATGTCGGCGCTCTCCAGCTCGGCGGCGAGCCGGGGCGGCGCGTCCGCGACATCACCGATGGGGGTCCCTGCGAGTACCAGCGTTCCGTTCACGTAGGCCATCCTCGCAGGACCGGACGTACGACTCGCACAGTCGCGTTCCCTACGATGGCGCGGTGACCAGTACCGCGCCACAGACCCTTCAGGGCAAGGACGCCGATCCGCAGCCGCCCGGCTGGCAGCAGCGGCTGCGCAGATTCGGCTACGCGCCCCGGCCCGTGATCGGGCTGCGCGAACGCCTGGTGCCGCCATACACGCGCCCCTCCGAGCGGGTGTGGCCGGTCTTCGGCATCCCGCCGACGGTCGTGAACCCGCTGCTGCGCATGGCGGCTTGGGGCGGGCCGCTGCTGGTCGCGCTGGTCGCGGGCGTGCTGCGGTTCTGGAATCTGGGCGAGCCCGATGCGGTGATATTCGACGAGACGTACTACGCGAAGGACGCGTGGGCCCTGATCAATCAGGGCTACGAGGGCAGCTGGCCGAAGGACATCGACAAGGCGGTCCTGGCGGACCCGGACAAGGTCACCGTCCCGACCGACCCCGGCTATGTGGTGCATCCGCCGGTCGGCAAGTGGGTCATCGGCCTCGGCGAGCACTTCTTCGGCTTCACGCCGTTCGGCTGGCGTTTCATGGTCTTCGTGCTCGGCACGCTTTCGGTGCTGATGCTGTGCCGGATCGGCCGCAGGCTGTTCCGCTCGACGTTCCTGGGCTGCCTGGCGGGCGCGCTGCTCGCGGTGGACGGGCTGCACTTCGTGATGAGCCGCACCGCGCTGCTCGACCAGGTGCTGATGTTCTTCGTGCTGGCCGCTTTCGGCTGTCTGCTCATCGACCGGGACTGGGCGCGCAGACGCCTCGCCGCGGCGCTGCCGACGGACGAGGAGGGCGTGCTGCGCCCGGACGCCACAGTCGCCGAGACCCTGCGGCTCGGCTGGCGTCCATGGCGCCTGGCGGCGGGCGTGATGCTGGGCCTGGCCGCGGGCACCAAGTGGAACGGCCTCTATGTGATGGTCGCGTTCGGCCTGCTGACGGTGGCGTGGGACGTGGGCGCGCGCCGGACGGCGGGCGCGGTGCAGCCGTACAAGGCGGTGCTGAAGAAGGACGTCGTACCGGCCTTCGTGTCGACGGTGCCGGTCGCGATCGTCACGTACATCGCCTCCTGGACCGGCTGGATCGTCACCGACAAGGGCTACTACCGGAACTGGGCGCAGACGGACGGCAAGGGCGGCAGCTGGACCTGGCTGCCGGACTGGTTGCGCAGCCTGTGGCACTACGAGAACGAGGTCTACGACTTCCACGTCAACCTCACCTCGGGCCATACCTACCAGTCGAACCCGTGGAGCTGGATCGTCCTGGGCCGCCCGGTCTCGTACTTCTACGAGGACCCGAAGGCGGGCGTGGACGGCTGCCCGACGGACGCGGCGGACAAGTGCGCCCGCGAGGTCCTGGCGCTCGGCACGCCGCTGCTGTGGTGGGCGGCGTGTTTCGCGATCTGCTTCATCCTGTGGCGCTGGCTGTTCCGCCGCGACTGGCGCGCGGGCGCGATCGCCTGCGCCATCGCGGCGGGCTGGGTGCCCTGGTTCTTCTACCAGGAGCGCACGATCTTCCTGTTCTACGCGGTGGTGTTCGTACCGTTCCTGTGCCTTGCGGTGGCGATGATGATCGGCGCGATGCTGGGCCCACCGGGCTCGGACGAACGACGGCGGGCGCTGGGTGCGATCGGCGCGGGCGTGCTGGTGCTGCTGATCATCTGGAACTTCATCTACTTCTATCCGCTGTACACGGGCACGACGATCCCGCTGGAGGACTGGCGGAACAGGATGTGGCTGGACACCTGGGTCTAGCTGGGCAGACACACAACGATGGCGCGGCAGATTGCCGCGCCATCGTTGTTGTTAGTGGACGTTGTTGGCAGAGCGGAAGACGGGGCCCTTACCCGCACAGTTGCCTCCTCAGGGAGAAGGGTCAACAACAGGCAGAGGAAGCGAGGTAACCCCGGCGGACCCGGACCTGCGGGGCTTCGACGAAACTGCCGGGGGCCCGTATTCCCCTGCCCTGCCGAGGACTCGGCCCGGCTCCAGGCGGACGCCGGCGCGCTTTGGGCCCGCATGCGTGGACCGTGGCGCGGATCTACGTTGTTCCCATGCGCGCGCTGGGTAGAAGGCCGAAACTAGGGGCGGCGGCCCGTAAGACGCTTGCGGACTGGCACAGGAATGTCCGCATCTTCCATATCGCCCATGAGCGGTCCGCTTCGTCGTTCCACAATCGCAGCCGCCAGTACGGGGTCGCCTCCTTGACACTTTCGGCGGTGGTCGGGACGGCAATCTTCGCCACGATCAACGAGTCGCCAGACATGGCGCTGCAGATTCTCGCCGGGCTGCTCAGCGTGCTGGCCGCGGTACTGGCCGCTTTGCAGTCCTTTCTCGGTTATCCCCAGCTCACCGAACAGCACCGGCAGGCAGTCCTCGCGTACGGCCGTATCCGGCGCCGGATGGAAGTCGCCCTCGCCGGAGATCCGGAGCTGATCACGAGCGAACTGCTGAGCGCGTTCGCCACGGAGCTGGATACCTTGCGCCTGACGGCTCCTTCCCTGCCCCAGCGAGTTCACGACCGCGCGGTGCAGGATGTGGACGAGGCGGAAGGCCGGGCCAGGGCACCGGCCGCAGGGGCATAACGGGTGGGCCCGCCGTGCCACCGCCGCCGCGGTCAGAGCGGCCGACATCGCCGAACGCTGCGAGGGCGCACGTACGCCGCTGCTGACCGCCGCCCCCACCGCCCCTCTCACCGACCCCGAACGCGAAATCGCTCTGCTCGCGGCCACCGGCACACGCAGCAGGACATCGCCGGAGCCCTTCACCTGTCGGTCCGCACCGTCGACAACCATCTCCAGCGCGACTACACCAAACTCGGAGTCACCACGCGCAGCGAGCTGGCGGGCGTCCTAAAGTTCCAGGACCGCAACAGGCGCCAGACTGCCGCACCGCGCCGCACCTCACCCCCGGACTTCCGCCTCCCGGGGTCTCCGGGCGCTGTACACGAAGGCCGGAGGGACGTTGCGCCAGACCGTACGAGAGGTGACGACCTCTTCGAAGATCTCACCCAGGAGCCTGCGGAAGCGGGCCGCCGGCGGTGAAAGCCTGGCGAAGGAATAGCCGAATGTCGTGAACGCCGACATCGGCCCCATGCATGAGGCCACGGCGTCGACGAGGCGGCGCTGCCGCTCGGCATCGAAGGCAGCGAACGGAAGGCCACTCACGATCAGATCCGCTTCGGACAGTCCGCGCTCCTCCATCAGTTTCGCCAGGCGCGTCGCATCATCAACGATGACTTCAGTGCGTGGATATCGGTGTGTGAGGAAATCCGCCATGAGGGGATTCACTTCTATCGCCAGATGACGCCCCCGGCCGGCCAGACGATGCTGAATCTCCGCGCTGAACGCCCCGGTGCCGGGACCGAGTTCCACAACGAGGGGCTCGCCTCTGGCCGGGAGCGGAGCCGTCACAGCCGCGGCCAGCCTGGCCGAACTCGGCGCAACCGCGCCGGTGGTGCCGGGTGCACCCATCCACTGCCCGAAAAAGAACGCCGTGTCGCCCTTCATACATCCTCATCGCCTCGTGAAGTCGCATCAGGGCGCAGAATCCGCCCGCAGCGCCCGGGCTCACGAAACCAAGGGTTCTGGCGAGTGGTGATGAGTAATCGATGCTCATAGCCGAGTGCCGGTCGGAGTACCGACTACTGGGTACCGGATTCCGGCGCCCAACCGTATGACTCCCTGTCATTACTCATGCACACAGGGGAATCTCGGGAACCAGGCGCCTTCCACCGCCAGCAGCGCCCGACCACTGGACGCTGGACGACGGGGCACCAAGCACCCCACCGCCTTCTGGGCCAACGAGCTGGTCCTACCTCACCGTGCCTTCACCATCGCCGGATTCGACGTCACGATTGCGACCTCGGAGGGAGTTCAGAGAAGGCGGCAGTGTCGGGGTAGCGCGGCTCGATGACCCGGTCACGGCAGGGGTACGCGGAGTCAACGCAGTGGGACGACGGCGCCCACGAAGGCCTTACTCCCGGTGCGTTGTCGACGAGTTCGGCGTCCATGCCCTCGGTGGTCTTCTCGACGCTGCGGGATCTGGAGGTGACGGCCGGCTGCCGGGGGCTGGAGATCGGCACCGGCACGGCCACCGACAGCCTCACGAACCGGTACAGGAGGGCTTGTTCCCCTGACCCTTCGCCAGCAGCCTCCAAGGGAGCGACGAGGGAAAGCAACGACCGGTGCCCTGGGACTGTCAGTGCTGTCAGGTACGATTCGCCAGCCCATGATCAGCTCACTCGCGGCAGTTGTGAAACTTGGGCTTTGTGGACATTCCACCACTCAAGCGTGTGTGCGACGCGTCACCTAAGGCATGTGATCCGCGACACATTCACGTGTTCACTAGTTGGGAGTGCCGCTCTGAGCAGCCGTGATGGAACCCAGCACGTTGGGACGTGGGATTGCGCTGCGTGATCGAGAGTTCTTGCGTGTCGCGATAGGCCTTGCGCTCAAGGCAAGATGGGACGGCCGCGTACGCTCGATGTGACGTGGACCACATTCTGACCGGTCGCTTTGTGAGCCCGGCCAGAAATGGAGAGAGCCCCATCTCCTGTCGCCGGGAAGCACTGAGAGATGAGGCCCTCAATCAACAGCAGGTTGCAGGTAGGGGCCCCGATCTTAGGTCGGGGCCTTTCTACGTAGCCAGGAACTCCCTCACGATCTTGTAAATCGTGTAGATCGGCCCCAGCCAGCGCACCCGGTTGTATACCCGGTCCGCCTTGCCGCTCTGCTGCCCCTCTGGCTTGATCGCCATCGGGCCTGCTCCTTCCTGGAGCCCACGGTCGCAGACCCCCGGGGGTATCCACGAAGTGCAGGCGCTCAAGGAGCAGTTGATAGCGCACCAGAGTACCGGCGTACGACGATAACCACGCCCCGTGACGGCCACCCCCGGAATTCCTCGTACGGCTGTCCGGTGGCACCCGATGTCAAATCTGACGTTAGATCAAGCCGCCCTACTGCGATCAATCCCCGACCTGCAACCTTGTCGGCGTGAAGGAGGGGACTGCGTGCCAGTTCCCTACGGGTAAGTCGCGTAAATCACATGGCAACGGATGAACCAGGTCGCATGCGGAATCCGTACATCCGAGCCGACGGGCCGATGTTGACGAGCGAACGGAAGGCGGAGCAAGTGTGCCCCCAGACGCAAAGCTGCAGTTGAACCAGCATGCTCCGCTCGACACGAACCTTGTGCTGGGTGCAGGTCGATGGAGCTCGATGTGGCGCGGCTACGGATACCGAAGGACCCGATACCCACGTCAGGTCGTGGTCTTGCCCCAGTAGTCCTCAAGCATTTCCGCGGGCGTACGGCGTACTACGGTTTCGTGACCGCGTGCCTGGTGTCCGTGCGCAGCCGGTCCCGGACCACCGAGATCGCCACGACCAGCGCTGCCACCAGTACGGAAAGGATCACCTGCTCGCGAGCGGCGTCATCGGTCAGCATGTAGACCAGGACGAACGAGATCATCGCGATGGTCGCCCACGTCAGGTACGGGAAGAGCCACATCCGTACGACCAGCTTGTCCGGCGACTCGCGCAGCAGGATTGCGCGCATCTTCAGCTGGGTGAAGCAGATGACCAGCCAGACGAACAGAGCGACCGCACCGGAGGAGTTCAGCAGGAACAGGAACACCGTGTCGGGCCACTGGTAGTTGAAGAAGACTGCGACGAAGCCGAACACGACCGATCCCACAATGGCGGCCAGCGGCACGCCGCGGCTGTTCGTGCGGGCGAACGCTGCGGGCGCGTCGCCGCGCTCGCCGAGCGAGAAGGCCATACGAGAGGCGGTGTACAGGCCGGAGTTGAGGCAGGACAGCACGGCGGTGAGGACGATGACGTTCATGATCTGGCCGGCGTGCGGGATGCCGATCACGTCGAGCGCCGCTACGTACGAGCCCTTCTCCTTGATCGCCGGGTCGTCCCATGCGAGCAGAGAGACCACGACCAGGATCGAGCCGAGGTAGAAGATGCCGATCCGCCAGATCACGCTGTTGGTGGCCTTGGTGACGGCGCGTCGCGGGTTTTCGGACTCACCGGCGGCGAGGGTGACGATCTCGCTTCCCATGAAGGAGAAGACGACCATCAGGATGCCGGTGAGGATCGCCCCGGGCCCGTTGGGCAGGAACCCGCCGTGGCCGGTCAGATTGGCCAGGCCCGTGGCTTCGTGGCCGGAGCCGGGAAGTGCGCCGAACATCGCCAGAGCGCCGATCAGGATGAAGCCGGCGATGGCGACGACCTTGATCCCGGCAAACCAGAACTCGAACTCACCGTAGGAGCCGACCGAGACCAGGTTGGTCGCCGTGAGGACCACCATGACGATGAGGGCCCAGCCCCACTGCGGGACCGCCGGGACCCAGCCCTCGAGGATCTTCGCGCCGGCGGTGGCCTCGACGGCCAGGACGACGACCCAGAAGAACCAGTACAGCCAGCCGATGGAGAAGCCGGCCCAGCGGCCGAGTGCCCGGTCGGCGTATGCGGAGAACGAGCCGGAGGTGGGGTGGGCCGCGGCCATCTCGCCGAGCATCCGCATGACGAAGACGACCATCGCGCCGACCAGGGCGTACGGGTCCGGCGGCCGCGATCCCGGAGGCGGAACCGACGAACAGGCCGGCGCCGATCACACCGCCGATCGCGATCATCGACAGATGACGGTTCTTGAGCCCGGCACGGAGGCCGTCCGCCGAAGGCGTCTGCCCGCTCTCAGGGGGTGACGGAGCCACGTCGGTGTTCGTGGGTTTCGCGCTCATGCTCAGTCCTTACAGAGGGAAGGAATCGTGGCAAAACCGGCCTGGGGGTCGTGTACGTGCCGAGCGGGTGGGACGACGGTGTGTACGACCACGGGGAAGGCCGGAAGGCCGATCCCCCGGAGCGCATCTGCCTGTTCGCAGCCTGCTCGCCGTTGCCGGTGCCCACGTGCCGGGTGAGGACGGCCGCCCGGCCGATCGGGCTCGCGTACGAGGAGCCGCCGGGGGCGAGGACACGTGACGGTAGGGAGCGCCAAGGGGGGTGACCCGGCGCGCTGAATCGGGGTACGCAGACGGTAGGAGCGAACGCGGCCGGGCCACCATGGACAGATGTCACGCGCGCCGGAGCCCTGTTCAGACATATGCTCAAACGCGGTCGCGGGAGTGCGGCGGAATTCGCCCTACGAGCACGGCGACAGCACGGCGACCGGCACGGCGATGCGGCAAGGTCCCGACAGCCGGTGGCTGTTGGGACCTTTCACGGCCAGGTGGTCGGGTGTCAGCCCGCGAGAAGCGCGGCGGCGATCTGCGCGTGGGCGTCGCCTCCCTGCGGGTGATCGCAGCGGTCTGCCAGTGGCCACGGCAGGAAAGCCCCGTCCCCGCGCTGCACAAGCAGCCGCTTGCCGTGTGTCACGACGCCCCGCGGCCGCAGCCCGCTCAGGCTTGCCGTCGTATACGCGGCGGTCAGGCTGTTGAGGTCGTGGACGTCGCCGATCCGGAACAGGGAACGGGTCTCCGCGATGGCCTCGTGCTCGCCCGCGCGCATGACCACGCGCAATTCGGGCGCGACGGCCAGTGCGGCCACCGATACGGCGATGTTGTCCAGGTCGTCGGAGGCCACGGCAGCCAGCGCCTGGGCCTGCGGCAGACCGAGCGTGCTCAGCACGAACCGATCGGTCGCGTCGGCGATGACCACGGGCACGCCCAGCGCCCTGGCCAGGCGCAGGTTCGGCGCTGCCGGATTCCGCTCGACCGCGATCACGCCGATGCCCAGAGCCTGCAGCTGGGTGCACAGGCGCAGGCCGACCTGTCCGAGCCCGACGACGACCACATGCCCGGCCCGCGGCAGGGCACGGGAGCCCACGATGCCGACCGCGCGCGGTCCCAGCAGGCGATCAACCATGCCCGCGGTGAAGACCGCAGTGAAAACAATGGTGACGAGCATCGCGACGGCGGAGAACGCCAGATAGGCGTCCGAGCCGTGGGCGGCTGCCGGGCCGACGGCGGATACTGTTCGCGCCGCTTCGAACAGCGCCTCGACGGGTGAGCGGTGGTGGAAGGCCACGGCCCAGGCCCAGTCGGCCACCAGCACCGTGAGCAGCCCGGCCAGACCCGTCAGCATGATCCGCGAGCTGCCGTCGTGCGGTCGCAGCTGCCCTCGGATCCTGCCCAGCCGGGCCCGCCATCGCAGCGACCGTGGCGGCCGCCACGGCTCCAGGTGCACAGTGTCGTCCTGCCAGCGGGCACCGGTGTGGCCCGTGGATGTCCGGGTGAGGCTCAGCAGACCGGGCTGGAGGCAGGCGGCCAGGAGAACGGGTGCGGCGACATCGGCCGGCGAGGTGACCTGGCAGTTCGGGAGTACGCGCAAGAGCTGCTCGCTGACTGTCCGGTCGAAGACCGTCACGACCAGCTTGACGTTGGGGCGGATGTGCTCGACGGCGAGCGCGTAGCGCAGGGACTCGACGTCGTCCTCGAGGAGCACCGCGACGCCGGCCACCTCCCGCCGCAGCGCCCGGCGCAGATCCTCGTCGGTGGGACGGTCGAGGTGGCGCACGAGGTGTCCGGCCGACTGCAGCTGACCGCAGACCCTGCGCGCCATGTCGCTGCCGATCACCACGAAGTACTGCTGTGGCGCTGCGCTCTCGGGCATCGCTACGTACTCCCTCACCTCTCGGGTAGGTGGGAACGCTAGGGGCGCGGACCGCCTGTGTGCTCGTCCCTGTGTCTGACATCGGGGGGCCATTGGTTGTACGACTGCACAAGGACGACTGGGGCGACGGCCTGCGCCTCGGTCAGCTGCGCTCGTCGAGACGCGGCCGGAGAGCGCGCGGACCTCCCCTGCGTCATGGCTTGCGTCATGCTGCTAGCCCTTCACCGGACCCGGACCTGACCGTCGCGGTCCGACAACGACCAACTCTCCTGTCACCCCTGTCCCGTAGAGTGCACGCGTTGCATGTCCTTGAACGCGCTTTTCGATAGGCGCAGTCAGGGAGCTCCTGGGGAGGGGGACTGCACAGATGCGCAGTGGAGCGAAGGTCGCCGTCGTCGGCGGCGTATTTCTGGTGGTCGCCAGTGGCGTGGGCTACGGCGGCTACAACCTGTACAGCGGGCTGACCGGCGGGGACGGCGCGGACACCAAGTCCGCATCCGCGACCAAGAAGAGCGGGCCGCCGGACGCCGATGAGATCGACAAGACCGCGAAGGGCTTTCTGGAGGCCTGGGCGGGCGGCAACGCGCCGGAGGCCGCGCAGCTGACCAACAACGCCGCGAAGGCGGAGCCGCTGATCGCCGGGTATCGCGAGCAGGCTCACGTGTCCGAGGCCGTGATCACGCCGGGGAAGGCGGTCGGCTCCAAGGTGCCGTTCACGGTCAGTGCGACGGTGACGTACGAGGGGCAGAGCAAGCCCTGGTCGTACGCCTCCGAACTGACCGTCGTGCGCGGGCTGACCACCGGCAGGCCACTGGTCAACTGGGCGCCGGCCGTCGTCCACCCGAAGCTGACCGAGGGCGCCACCCTCAGGACGGACAAGGCGTCGGCCCCGCCGATCAAGGCCGTGGACCGCAAGGAGCGGGAGCTGACGAAGGAGAAGTACCCGTCGCTCGGGCCCGTTCTGGACTCGCTGCGCAAGAAGTACGGCGAGGACGCGGGCGGTACCGCCGGCGTCGAGCTGGCCATCGCGTCCACCAACGAGTCCACGCCCGACCAGACCCTGCTGACCCTGACCGAGGGCAAGGAGGGCACGCTGAAGACCACCCTGGACGCGGATGTGCAGGCGGCCGCCGAGAAGGCGGTGAAGAAGTACAGCCAGGCCTCGGTTGTCGCGATCAAACCCAGCACGGGCGAGATCAGGGCCGTCGCCAACAGCCCCGCCGAGGGCTACAACACGGCCATGATGGGCGCGCAGGCGCCCGGCTCCACGATGAAGATCGTGACCGCGACGATGATGATGGACAACGGGATCGTGGGCGGCCCGGGGACGAAGGTGGAGTGTCCGCCCACCGTCTCGTGGGAGGGGGTGACGTTCGAGAATCTCAAGAAGTTCGAGATCAAGGGCGGCACCTTCAAGGACAGCTTCCGCCGTTCCTGCAACACCGCCTTCATCAAGGCCGTCAAGCCCCTCACCAAGAAGAACATCGCCGGTACGGCGCTGGGCGACACCGCCCGTAAGTACTTCGGCATCGGACTCGACTGGCAGACGGGCATCGTCTCCGTCGACGGCACTGTGCCCGAGTCCGCCGGCGCCGAGACCGCCGCCTCGTACATCGGGCAGGGCAAGATCACGATGAATGCCCTCAACATGGCCTCCGTCACCGCCACCGCGAAGAGCGGCGGCTTCCGCCAGCCGGTGATCGTTCCGCAGTCCCTCGACAACCGTGAGCTGGCCGAGGCAGAGCGACTGCCCGGCTCCATCGCCCAGGCGCTGCGCGAAATGATGCGCGCCACCGCGCAGTACGGCACGGGCCAGTCCGCGATGGCCGGCGTCGGCGGCGACAAGGGCGCGAAGACCGGCTCCGCGGAGGTCGACGGACAGGGCAAGTCCAACAGCTGGTTCACCGGGTACGCCGACGACCTGGCCGCGGCCGCGGTCGTGCAGTCCGGCGGGCACGGCGGCGACGCGGCGGGACCGGTGGTCGCTCAGGTGCTGCGCGTCCGCTGACGCCGTCCCGCTGACCACCCGCCGGTCGCCCGCCGATCGCCCGACGGTCGCCCGCCGTGAATACGTGCTCGCATGGCCCGTACAGCTACAGCTAGCGTGCGGGCCATGAGCACTCAAGACACC
This sequence comes from Streptomyces sp. NPDC002870, assembly GCF_042888505.1. NCBI lineage: Bacteria > Bacillati > Actinomycetota > Actinomycetes > Kitasatosporales > Streptomycetaceae > Streptomyces > Streptomyces sp. NPDC002870. The sequence continues at coordinate 105,257 of NZ_JBIAPW010000007.1, read as the reverse complement.
GACGCCCACCCCCGTTTCGCCCAGGCGCTGCGCGAGTTCGGACTCGAGGTCCCGGTCCGCCGCTTCCCCGACGCCACGCGTACCGCCGCCGAGGCCGCCGTCGCGATCGGCTGCGACGTCAGCGAGATCGTCAAGTCGCTGATCTTCGAGGCGGACGGCGCTCCGGTGCTGGTGCTGATGGACGGGTCGTCGCGGGTGGACGTCGAGCGCGTACGCCAGGAGCTGGGCGCCGAGTCCGTCAAGCGCGCGGGCGCCGATCTGGTCAGGAAGACCACCGGGTACGCGATCGGCGGCGTGCCGCCCTTCGGCCACGCCACCAGGACCCGGGTACTGGCCGACCGCCGGCTGCTCGACCACGACGTGGTGTGGGCGGCGGCAGGGACCCCGCACACCGTCTTCCCGCTCGACCCCAAGACGCTGATCGCGCACGCGGGCGGCGTGCTGGTGGACGTACGCGAGCGCACGGCGTGACAATTCTCGTCGCCGCGGCGGTCCTGATTGCAGCGGTCACGCACGCCAGTTGGAACGCGATCGCAGCCACCATCAAGGACTAGCTCGTCGCTTTCACGCTGATCGTGGGCGGCGCGGCGGTCATCGGGGCCGTGCTGGCCTGCTTCTCACCGCTGCCCAGGGCCGGCGCCTGGCCGTATCTGGTCGCCTCGGCACTGCTCCACGTCGGCTACCAGGCGCTGCTGATGCGGTCGTTCAGCCTGGGCGACTTCGGCCAGATGTATCCGATCGCGCGGGGTACGGCACCGCTCGTGGTGACCGTGCTCGCGGCGGTGTTCGTCGGCGAGACGCTGAACCGCTGGCAGCTGGCGGGCGTGGTGCTCGCGTCGGCGGGGCTGGTCGGCGTGGCGCTGTGGGGCATGAAGGGATCCGGCAAGCGGCCGCACTGGCCCGCGCTGCTGGCCGCCCTGGCGACCGGTCTTTCGATCGCCGCCTACACGGTCGTGGACGGTGTGGGCGTACGCGCGTCGGGGTCGTCGGTCGGCTATATCGCCTGGCTGATGATCCTGGAGGGGATCATGGTCCCGGCTTACACGTTCTACGTCCACCGGGGCGGCCTCATCGCCCAGTTGCGGCCGTACGCGGCGCGCGGGCTGCTCGGCGCGGTGCTGCGGCGATCTACTGCCGAATCTCGCACGTGAAGGACGACGATCAAACCGGCGTAGACCGACAGGAGCGCATCTGTCGGGAGATCGCCGAGCGACTGCAATTACGCATCGCGCCAGAACACGTCTACGTGGACAACAACCGTTCAGCCTGGCAGCGGAACCGCAAGCGCCCGGGCTGGGACGAGATGCTCAAAATGATGAGTGAGGGTGCCATCCGGCACGTGATCGTTTATCACCCGGACCGGCTGATGCGACAGCCGAAGGACCTTGAAGAGCTCTTGTCCATAGCCGACGACAAACGCGTCCTGTTGCACGGTGAGGCCAACCGTCGCGACTTGTCCGACCCGGACGACCGTTTCATCCTGCGCATCGAGGTCGCACACGCGTGCCGCTCATCCGATGACACATCGCGTCGGCTCAAGGACGCAGGACATGGCCAAGGCGGGCACTCCGCACATCGGAAATCGCCCGTACGGATACACCAAGAGTGGAAACGCGATCATCGAGGAGGAAGCCGAGATCGTGCGGGAGGTCTACCGCCGCTACCTGGACAGCTTCGTGAAGGGCACGCCGTCACCGCCGCTGACGATCGACCGGTCAATCACCCGCACCGGCAAGACCTTCGCCCCAGACCACACTGCGTGGGAACAGGCGCATGAGCCAACCGCCTACCGGACCGGAACAACCGCCTCGACAGGCCCGCTGCTCGAACTCGCCGAGGGCGAGGCGCTGTTCGGTGTCGACCGCGTACTGATCCATGCAGCAACCGGAGCACGCGTTCTGCACCGCGTGCTGATCCCCTTCACCACCGCCGAGAATGTGCCGTCCCTCGCCGACGCCCCGGACATCGCGCTGGAGGAGATCTACGCAGCTCTCACGGCGGCCGGACACAAACTCACCTGGTCCGAGACGGTACGTGCCCGCATGCCGCAGGCCGACGAACGCAGCGCCCTAGAGCTCCCCGACGCCACACCGGTCATCCACACGATGCGCGTCACCCACGGCACCGGCTGCCAGCCCCTCATCCTCGAAGAGCTGCGCGCCAGCGGCAGTCAGGCCCAACTCTCCTACCGCGTCACGGCCGACAGCCCCCGGGCACTCCGCGCCGTCCGCAGCTGACAACCTCGGATCGGTCCAAACCTTCTTCACTTACTCAAGGCTCGCTGGCGCTCGCTGCCCGACCGGCGCTTGGGGTGCGCGTGGATCATTGCCAACCCAGCCGCCATCCGCAGCCCAGCCACGCGGGACCGGCCCTGTCCCAAGCCTGAGATGTGTCCGACTGGCCTCCAGAAGGCTTCAAAGTCACCAGCAGCACCAGACCCTGGGAATGAGGCGGACACTCGGGAGAACACCACATTTGACGCATCCAACGTCTGCATTCCCGACCTCCGAACTGCGGTAGCAGCGTACGGCCCCCTGATCATGCACGATCCCCAACCGGGCAGGACACCGGCCAAAGCCGCACAGCCGACCGCGTGGGGGCAGCTGCGGGTTCAGGGACGCCCGGCTGTCGGCGACGCGGTCGATGGAATCCAGGGTCCGGGCTGGTCATGCCGGACGTGCGACACACGCGCGCAAGCACCCGGATGGCGGCCTTCGGTCGGCGAGCCGCTGGGAAGACCTCGGGAGGTCCACCGAGGGAAGGAGCGACCCCATGGCGAATAACGCCCACGTGCGCCACAGCGGTGACGGGGAGGCATTCTGGATGCTGAACGGTCTCTACGAGGTCAAGGCGTCGAGCGACGAGACCAATGGCGCGATGACCGTCATGGAGATGACCGTTCCGGTGGGTGGTGGCCCACCGCCCCACACTCACCCTGGGACCGAGAGCGTCTACGTCATCGAGGGGACGCTGCGCTATCACAGGCGGACCCGGGTCCTTCTTCCATATCCCTGAGGGCACATTGGAGCGGTTCGAGCCCACCAGCACGGTGCGGATGCTGATCACCTACACGCCGGGCGGTATCGATAAATTCTTCGCCGAGGTGGGTGAACCCGCCCAGCGACGGGAGCTGCCGCCCCAGTCGGACACGCCGCCTGACGTTGATCGCATCATCGAGATCGCCAAGCGGCACGGAATTCAGATGCAGCCGATGCCTAACGCCTAGCCTGTCCCAAGCGGCGGGGGCGCAGCAACCCGCGGGAGAAGGGCACGTGTGCCCCCTGCGTGCCCGGCAGCGAGTGGCGGGGAACAACGGGGAACGTCAGCGAGCCTCCCAGGAACGCGCAGGTCGGCGTCTTGCCAGGTCAGACCCTACCCGGTTACGCGATCTTCCAAACTGGGGCTGGCCATCCACGCGACCGCCCCCAGGGGTAGCCTTCCCGTCCGTTCGAAGGTCACTGGAGGCTCCCTGTGCACACCACCGTTTTCCTCCTGCGGAGCGCGCTGGGCCTAGGTGGCGGCCTGGTGGGCATCTGGGAGCTGACCCGCCAGGCTTCGGGACCGGGCTGGAGGAAGCTGCGGGTCTTCTCTGCGGTGGCGGCTTTGATGCTCGCCGGGCTGCTCGCCGTCTAGAGATGGCCAGTCGACGTGCCCCTCCCGTGCCCGTTCGGTCGGGAAACTGTGGGGAATAGCGGTCGCTGGCGGACAACGCTCACGAGAACGGCCCCTGACCGAGTTACCTGGTCAGGGGCCGTTCACCTGCGGTGGGTGTGGGATTTGAACCCACGGTGACATCGCTGCCACGACGGTTTTTGAGATCGCTCAAGGTTGACTCGCCCATTGAGACTCCACCGACCTGTGCGTGACGCTGAGCGGCCAGGACGGCGCGCCGAGAGCAAGAGTCCGACCAGGGCGAGCAGCATCCACCCTGCGAGGTAGGAGGACGCCACAGTGGGCGAAACAGCGGTCCACTAGATTCCGGGTTCCTCGTTGAGTAAGACTCGGAGTCCCAAGGTCGGCGGTTTGGTTTTTTTCAGCGTTGAGCTGCCATACAGCTAGGTCGCGGTTTCTGTGATGAGGACGGCGGCGGTTACCAGGCCTGAGGTGTCACTGGTGGCTGCGTCGGCTACCGCTGCCCGGACCGCGCGGGCGACTTCCAGTGGATGGTGTCCGGGGGCGACCGCGAGCTGGACCTCGATGCGCCGGCCGGGTGGATGGTCATGTTGCTCCACCTTGACCGGACGGCTTCCCAGCACGGGGGTGAGGCGGGCGACGCCCGGAACAGCCGCCGCGACGTCGGACAGCTCCCCGATGGGCCCCCGCATGGGTCCTGTTCCGGTCGTTGGGGGCGAGCTTCCGGCGGCTGCAGCTTCCGGCGAGGGCCTCATGGCCCTCTCTGCGGTTCGCGACCTGACGCCTGCCTCCGCGCCCTCGAGGAGATCGGTGACGCGCAGATCAACTGCCACGGTGGCCAGGCCAAGCCGTTCACCGGCCACGTTGAGCAGTGTGCCCCTCAACTGTTCGGCGGTCTGAGGCAATGGCTGCCCCATCGATGCGGTGAAGGATGCCTCGATCCTGAGCGGGCCAGGCGGTAGAGCGCTGACCGGCGGTCGGACGGCCGGCTCGGACACGGGCGCGAGCGGTGCCGGCCCGATGCGCAGCGTCTCCAGCCAAACACCGGGAATCTCAGCGGCCTTGCGCCTGAGGGCCCGGACGGCCGCTTGCTCGGTGATCCACGTCCCGTCGTCGGGCCCGCCGAGCGGGAGCAGCCGGCCCAGGTCGAACTGGCGCCGTACTGCCTGCATCCACGCCTCAGTTTTCACCGGCCTCTCGCCCTCTTCCATGGCCGCGGTTCTCTTCATCCGCCCTGTGCCCGAACTGCCGCAAGAGCCGCTCGTGCCACTCCTTTGGCCGCCCGGTCTCAATGGTCCGCACCTCGGAAAATAACGCACCAAATCGAATATAATTCGAATAAATGGTGCCAGGTGAGCTCGATCAGGGAGGAATGACCCGATGACTGAGAACACCGGCGTAAAGCACGGCGGTGCGCCCGGCTCTCGCGGCCGGACGGCCATCGCCGATGTGGTGGTGGAGAAGATCGCCGGAATGGCGGCACGCGACGTGCTCGGCGTCCATGCCCTGGGCAGTGGATTCGCGCGCTCGATGGGAGCCATGCGGGAGCGGATGCCCGGCGCCGGTAGTGGCAAATCCGTCACGCGTGGGGTCAGCGTCGAGGTCGGAGAGGTACAGGCGGCCATCGATCTGGAGATCGTCGTCGACTACGGCGTCTCGATCACGGACGTGGCCAGTGACGTACGCGAGAACGTGATCGCCGCGGTGGAGCGGATGGCGGGCCTGGAAGTCGTGGAAGTCAACATCGCGGTCAGCGATGTGAAGCTGCCCGACGAGGAGGACGAGGAGGACGAAGAGCAACAGCGGCAGCGGGTCCGGTAGCCGGGGCGAAGCCGGCTGCTTGAGTGAAGGAGCGCGTGATGAGCAAGGCCGTGGTCGGCTTGATTGCCGGAATGGCACTGGGTTTCGCCGGGTATTTCGGTGGCTTCTGGGCCTTCCTGCTGGTGCTGGTCCTGGGCGCCGTCGGACTTGTGGTGGGACGCTTGATGGAGGGTGATCTCGAACCGGGTGACTTCTTCCGCCGCCGTGACGATCACCAGCGGATCCGCGATGACCAGCGACGGGCTCGAGGAGACTGGCGGCAGTGACCAGTGACGCCGATCGCCGCCCGGGCAGTCCCCGTGGGGAGCAGGAGCGGGGTGCGACCACAGTCGCCGACCGGGTCGTTGCGAAGATCGCTTCCCAGGTGGCCCGCGAGGCGCTGAGCCGGTTCACCGAGTCGGTCAGCCACGTACCGCCCGGCCGTCGGACGCCACGCGTGACGACGTCCGTGCGGAGGGCACCCGAGCGGAATGACGCACGGCGGGACGGCGAGTCTGCCGCCGGCCGGCCGGCCGTGCTCGGTGAAGCACGGATGCGCATCACCGTGGAGCTGGGCTATCCGTCCGACATCGGGTCGCAGTGCGCCGCGGTGCGCCGAGAGGTCACCGAACGACTCAGGACATGGGCCGGCATGGACGTCTCCGACCTCGCGGTGTCTGTCGAGAGGCTGCACTCGGTGCACTCGCGGCACACAGACCTGGGGAGGGTGAGATGAGATGAGCGCGAACACCAGGCGGCAACCGACCGGCGACAGCGACCTTCCCTCCCATCCTGGACAGGCAGCTTCGTCCTCCGGTGACCCCCCGGACAAGGGCGCGACGGCAGGGGCCCATGAACCCAGCCGGTCGGCCCGCCGTTCCTGGTCTGCGCGGCGGATCCCCGCGGCCATTGTGGCCCTGCTGTCCGTCGCAGCCACTGGACTGCTCCTGTACGACGTGGTCTCGGTGCGGGCAGGCGGGCCTGCGATGCGCTGGCGACGGTGGCTCGCCGAGGAGCTGGCGACACGACCGCTGGATGACATCTGGATGATCGTCGGGGCCGCAGTGGCGATGGCCCTCGGCCTGTGGCTTTTCCTGCTGGCGGTGACGCCGGGACTGCGCAGGCTGCTACCCATGCGGCAGCCCACCGGTACCCCCAGAGCAGATGAGGTCCGCGCCGGGCTCGACCGCCGCGCAGCCGCCCTGCTTCTGCGCGACCGGGCCATGCGGGTGTCCGGTGTCCAATCGGCACGGGTCGATGTCGGCCGCCGGAAGGTCAAGGCCCGGGCACAGGTCCATTTCCGCGATCTCGACGAGGTCCGCGCGGACCTGGGCACTGCGCTGGGCGAAGCCGTGAGGACTTTGGGGCTCGCCCGGCAACCCACGCTGGCCGTGCGCGTCCGGCGCCCGAAGAAAGGCTGAGGTGATCCCGGTGATCAAGACAGTGAACCGGGTGCTGCTGGGGCTGCTCGGCCTTGGACTGTTCGCCCTGGGTGGCGGCGTGCTGCTGGGCGGGCTGGATCTTCAGCGCCGCTGGGGTTTCGACGTGCCGGGTTGGTGGCCCTTCCGGGGGCCGGACGATGTGGTGCTGGGCACCGTGGGACGCACCCGGTGGCGGGAAGAGGTCTGGTGGTGGCCGGCCGTCATCGCGGTGCTCGCCGTGTTGCTGGCGTTGCTGCTGTGGTGGCTTACTGCGCAACTCCGGCACCGGCTGGGCCAGGTCCTCGTCGACAGCGAAGACGGCGCGGCGGCCCAACTCAACGGCCGCGCGCTGGAGGATGTGATCGAAGAAGAGTCACAGGCCATGGACGGAGTCTCGCGAGCTCACGTGCGGCTGACAGGCCGGCGTACTGCTCCGGTCGCACGAGTGCGGCTGTGGCTGGAGCCTCCCGCGGAACCAGAGCAGACCCTGGGCCGACTCAGCCGGGAAACGCTCGCACGCGCACGAGACTCGGCAGGCCTGGACCGCCTCCCGTCGAACGTTCGCCTCCGGGAAGTCCGCCACCGCGCCCACCGCGTCACCTAAGGACCCTTCGCCGCACACCAAGACGGAATCTCGCCGAACCCGCTTGGAGCGTCCGCATGCTGGCCGGGCGTGGCAGCAGCCGCCCTGCTGGAAGGGCAGCAGGGCGGCGGCACTGGAGAAGCACATCAGAAGCTACGGTCCGCCCTCGGCATGGAAGAGGACTCCTGATGTGCCGGTTGCCGCGTGCTGGCCCCTTTTCGTCACCTGCCCGGGGCTGAGTCTGGGCGTAGCAGCTGTAACCGGCAAGGGAAGAGGCCACGGTCGAGAATCCGGGTCCGAGCTCGGGGACTGCCTGGCAGTCCACCGCCATGAGACGCGCCTACTCTGAGATTGAGGTACCCGCGAGGCCGGAGGTCATCATGATCATTCTCGGGGTCATCCTGCTCGTCATCGGGTTTGTGGCCAGCATTGCCGTCCTGTGGACCATCGGGATCATCCTGCTCGTCATCGGAGTCATTCTCTGGATCCTCGGGGCGGTCGGTCACGCGGTCGGCGGACGCCGTCACTATTGGTAGACGGCTCGGCTCGCGCCATGATGCAGCCCCCGTAGTCCAGTCCCTACCGCCGCCATGACACAGGGAGGCGTAGCGCGATGGTCCTCTTCCTGGTTCTGCTCAGCAGCGCCATTGCGCTGGTGATCATTGGCGCTGTCGTGGACGGAATGCTGTACCTGCTCTCCATCGGGGTGCTGCTTTCGTCGCCGTGCTGTACCTGCTCGTGCGCTCGATATCGCGCTCGCACCGACGCCCGGCCCACTGACTGCTGACTGCTGACTGCTGACTGCTGACGGTAGATGGTGGGCCACCCTCCGAGCGCAGTGGAGTGATCAGCCTTGCTTCGCCGAAGGCCCGCAGGAAGGCGGGGGTGGTGCCGCGTCTCGGCTGCTCGCCCCGTCGTGTAGGCGGGGTAGTCATCGTCTTCAAGACGGCCAAGCGAGTCGTCTGTTGTCATCTCACCTCGTCGACAAAGGCTGCCGTCGAACGCTGCCTAGCATGACCGCATGGCTGCCCATGACCCCCACGTCCCAGCACACGATGATGTCTCCCCCGGCCCGCCGCACCCCGACAGCGACACAGCCCGCCCAGCCGGGTCGACCGGTGACCAGGCGGGAGAGGAATCCGGTCCTGTCGCTGCTCTCGTGGAGCGGGCAGCCGACATCGTGGAGCCGCTCAAACCGAAGCTGCGCGGCTGGCTCCACGCGGGCATGGTTCCTGCCTCGCTGATCGCGGGCGTCTTCCTCATCCTTCTGGCCCGCACGCCGCAGGCGGTCCTTGCCTGCACCGTGTACTCGGTCACCGCCTGGCTGCTGTTCGGAACGAGCGCGGTGTACCACCGCGGCACCTGGGGGCCGCTGGGTGAGGCTGTTCTGCGGCGCCTGGACCACGCCAACATCTTCCTGATCATCGCCGGCACCTGCACTCCCCTGGCGGTACTCCTGCTCCCCCCGGGTCAGCGGACGGTCCTGCTGTGGATCGTATGGACGGGCGCGCTGGCTGGCGTCGCCTTCCGCGCGCTGTGGGTCAGGGCTCCCCGCTGGCTATACACGCCCTGCTACCTCGCCCTGGGCTGGGCACCGGTGCGCTACCTGCCCGACTTCCTGCACACCGGCGGGGCAGCCGTACTGACACTGATCGTGGCCGGCGGCCTCCTCTACAGCGCCGGCGCAGTCGTCTACGCCCTGCAGCGCCCAGACCCCTCACCCCGCTGGTTCGGGTACCACGAGGTCTTCCACGCGTTCACCGTGACGGCCTTCGCGGCGCACTACACCGCCATCTGCCTCGCCGCCCTCTGACCCAGCCGTCTCCAGGCGGGCGCCCCATCACCCCGTGTTCCGCAGGCCAGGGCAGCCAGCGGCCAGGCGCGGACCGTCTCAGTTTCCGTCTCATTCAGCCGCGGTCACCGCTGTTCAACCGAGGCCACGGCCGGCTCAGAGGAAGGTGGGTGGCCGACCATGGACGCAGGTGAACGGCTTCTTACGACCTCTTGGGACCCACCAACAGACTTGGAAAGCGTGCGCGCCTACTTGGTCCCATCACGCGTCGACAGAGCACATGCAGCGCACTGGCTCAGCTGACCTTGCCCAGCCGAGCAACCGCCCGCACCACCGCTGCCAGATCATGAGCCGCTGCCGCCGAGATCACCAAGCGCACCGCCCCGGACCCGTCCGCACTCGCCTTGGCCCGCCATTCGAGTCCCGTCGTGTCGAACCCAGCCGCCGCCAACGCGTCCGCCAACTCCGGACCGGCATCAGCCGCGCCCCGCCAGCCCGCCACGTAGTCCACCCCATGCACCCAAACCACGTCGTCAGGGTCGAACGCCTCGTTCTCAAAACCCGCGTCCTCTGGGTCGTGCATCTGTCTCAAGTCCCTTCCCCGAGCTCTGGCTTGACTCTGACCATCAGGGGGATCATCGGGCGTGAGCACGGCGAAGTCCCCGGTACCATCGGCACCGGGTTGCATCTGCATCCCGAACCGGACTGCCCCGAATGCTGTCCAGGCGAGAGGGGCGGTCCGGCTCGCAACCGGCTTACAAAGACCGGAAGTTAAAGGGCTGGCGAGTAGGGATCGCTGATCACCGCCAACGGCACATACATCACGCTCCAGAACACGACGATCCCGAACGCGAATAATCGCTGCTTCATGAGTCGGCACCGCCGCTCTCAGCCCGCGTTGCTCGGAAGAACGTGGTCGTTACCGCCCGGAAGCCCGTGTGTCCGGAACGGCCCGCGTGCCGCAGGCACCACACCTCCGGCTGCTCCTTGCCGTCAGCAGCTCCCGACGACTCCTGGCACGTCGTGCACTCGGCCTCGAAGATCGGGCCGCTCCCAGAAGTGTCAAGCTGCAACACCCAATCCACGAAGCGCAACACAGCCCTGTCCGCCATCACGCATGCCCTCCTCTCGGCTTGACTCGCACAGCCCGGCCACCGCGATCCACCGTCAGCACATCGGCCGCATTCACCCGCAGCGCAGGACCCGCCTTGAAGACCAGGACCACCTGCAGGCCGCCCGAGGCGTACCGGTCGGAGCGGGCCGCCTGGACTTCCCGCCACTGTCCGTGCGCACTGACCCAGTCCCCACGCCGCACCCGCAGCGCCATCACCCGAGCCATCGCGCCTCATTCCCGGCGGGGGCAGTCACCACGGCCCAGACCGACTTGCCGACCCCATCGCGATCGTCGACGCCCCACCGGTCGGAAAGATCGTCGACGAGGCCAAGGCCCCAGCCGCCGGACTCTCCAGGCACGCGAGCTGCGGGACGTTCCTCAGCCGCGTCGTGAACCTCGATGCGGACCCCATCCGCCTCACGCAGATACCGCGTCTCGATCTCGCGTCCCGGCGACACCCGCGCATGCCGAACGGCATTGGTGACCAGCTCAGACAGCACGACCAGTGCCGCGGCCTCGACCGCGTCGAGGCACCAATTGACCGGCGCCTTCTCGGAACGCGCTCTGCCAACGCTTGCAGGATGGCGAGTCCAACGCTGTACCACTGGCCTCTCATTCGCCTGCATGTCGCCCACCTCTGGTCCCGGTGATCGGTGAACCGGCTGTTCAACCATGCTGGCGACACACAAAGCCCCCGACTTTCACAGTCCAGTGAAAGTCGGGGGCCAGGTGTGAGAGTCCTACAGGCCCACCCAGGCGGCCAAGTGATCAAGGGTGTCGGGAGTACGTCGAGCCAGATGCACCAGACCACGGATGGTCTCCCGAGCTCCCGCGTGATACCGGGTCTGCTGCGGAGCCAACCGCCGTGCCGTGGTGAGGGACTTCAGCGCAGCTTCGGTGCGGCCGGCCTCCATCTGGACGCGAGCCCGGTCCACGTAGAAGTGAGAAGCCCGGGACACCGCCCAGTCATTCGGGATGCGGACCTCTTCGGCCTGACGCAGCGCTTCGCCGAATTCGCCCATCTCGATATGGGCCGACAACGCGTGAACCCTCACGTTGGTCGGACCGAACGACAGCCACAGCACATCCGATGCCTCGCCTACACGGGAGGCATAGGCGCGTGCCTCTGCCAGATGTGCCGTGACTTCACTGTGATCACGAGCACGCGCGGCGATGATCGAGGCCCCGAGGTGGAGCTGACCCGCCACGGCGAAGCGTTCTCGTGATGGCTGAGCCTGCCCCAGGGTGTTTTGACCAGCCACGATGAGGCGCTGGCCGATGGAGTACTCGCCTTCTCGGAAGTACACCAGCGCCCGCATGTACTGCCGGACCGCCGCCAGCAAGGGATCAGACGCACGCGAAGCGGCCCAGTCCATGCGATCGAGCGCCACGGTGGACAAGTCGTAGTAGCCGAGTTTGACCGTCACGTCGTGAGCGGTGCGATACGTACTGGACAGCGCCGCCCAGATTTCTGAAGACGGCGCGCGGTAGGCAGCGGTGGTGATCTCGGCGATGATCTCGGGAAGTTCGAGCGCAGCGTCATGGAGTTTCGTCGCCCGCACCAGGCGGCACAGGTTCTCGGCCGCGGCCACGAGCTGAGGCGTGGTGCGGGGGGTGATCGCGGGGTCTGGCCCCAGGTCGTAGAGATCCAGTGCTTCCCTGATGGGTCGCACGAGTTCTGCGAGACGGTCTTGCTGAAGTTCGGTCACGTACGGCTGACCGGTCAGCGAGGTGACGTCGACACGTAGCACCTTGGCGACCGTGGCGACCAGGTCAGGACTCGCGGGCTTGTGGCCGCTCTCGACCTGAGTGAGCAGGCTGTAGGAGTACGGGATCTTCTGAGCCAGGCCACGTTGGGTCAGCCCGGCCCGCTTGCGGTGGTACGCGATCCGGGTGCCTGTGTGCTCGCCTTCGGTGAGAGGCATTGAAGGGGCTCCATTCCATGGCGCGCTCACGGGAAACGCTACCCGTCCCACCAGTACGGGGAACGGCGAACTGTCTCCAGGGGCTCAGTCATCTGCGGTTGCGCAAGCCCGAATATCCAAGGTGAACTGCGGCCATGACTGCGAACCGAGTCCTGTACTTGCTGGGCAGCGCGGCCCCTCCGGTGCTCAATGTCGCCGGCGCCATCGAGAGGGCACAGGCGGCGGGGTGGGATGTCTGTCTGGGGCTGACGCCTACCGCCGCTCGCTGGCTGGACGATCAAGTGCCCGCCTTGGAGGAACTGACCGGGCACCCGGTGCGAAGCCGCTACAAGCTGCCCAAGGACCCCGATGTGTGGCCTCCAGCTGATGTTGCCGTACTGGCTCCTGCGACGTTCAACACGATCAATCAATGGGCATTGGGGATCACAGAGAAGTTCGTGGTCGGATTCGTGGCTGAGGGAACCGGCAAGGGCATCCCTGTGATCACGATGCCCTGCGTCAACGCCGCGTACGTACAGCACACGCAGTTCGACCGCAGCGTTGCAACCCTCCGTGCCATGGGTGTTCACGTGCTCTACGGGGAAGGCGGGTTCGTTCCGAACAAGCCAGGTGAAGGCCGACCCGACGCGTACCCGTGGCACCTCGCCCTCGCCGCCGCAGAGTCAGTCGTCAGCCGGCGCGATGGGGGTGGGACACAGGCCACCGACCAGCGGTCCCCCTGGCCCCCGTCGTGACGTGGCCACCGGTCCTGATGCATCCGTTGGCCCCGCCGCCGACTGATCACCGTTCCACCCTGCGCTGACCAGGAAACTAATTACTGCTTCAGCAAGAGTTGACTTCGATCATCGTGGGCGCGGCGATCGGAGCGCTGTTCTTCAAGGAGCGGTTCGGCGGTCCGAGGATCGCGGCGGCGGGTCTGATGGTGGTGGGCATCGGCCTGATGCTGCGCGCGAGCTGACCAGCCGCACCGCATATGGCGAGAGATTGCCGAGCCCTGCCGTTGCGCACCGAAGTGGCGCACACGTTCGTGGACAACAACCGGCCACGCCGCCCTCACAGCCGCCGGCCACAAGCTCACCTGGTCCGAGACCGTACGCGCCCGCATGCCCCAAGCCGACGAACGCAGCGCCCTGGAACTCCCCGACGCCACACCGGTCATCCACACCCTGCGCGTCACCCACGGCACCGACCACCACCCCCTCATCCTCGAAGAACTGCGCACCAGCGGCGATCAGGCCCAACTCAACTACCGCATCACCGCCGACAGCCCCCGCACCCTGCGCGCCGTCCCCAACTGACAAGCCCAGTTGCTCTGCTCGTTCTCGGTTGGACCTGACGCTAGCCGGTTCCGAGGGCGTCGCGCAGGAGAGAGACGGCCTGGTCGACGGCTGCTCGCGTGGCTTTGGTCTGGCTGAGCGAGTTGATCATCATGAAGTCGTGCACCGTGCCGTCGTAGCGCACCGTGGTGACCGGGACGCCAGCGGCGCGCAGCTTGGCGGCGTACGCCTCGCCCTCGTCGCGCAGCACGTCGGCCTCGTCGACGATCAGCAGGGTGGGCGGAAGGTCGGTGAGCTGCTCGGTGGTGGCGTGGTTGGGAGAGGCGGTGATCTCCGCGCGCTGCTTCGGGTCGGTGATGTAGGCGTCCCAGAACCACTCCATCGCCTTGCGGCTGAGGTAGTAGCCGGTGTCGAACTGGTCGTAGGACTTGGTGTCCATGGCCGCGTCCGTGACCGGGTAGTACATCGACTGCTGCACGAACGTGACGTCACCGCGTTCCTTGGCCATCAGGGCGAGCGCGGCGGTCATGTTCCCGCCGACCGAGTCGCCAGCCACCGCCATACGCCGGGCGTCCAGACTCTTGGACGCTCCCTCGCGTGTGATCCACTGTGCGGTGGCGTAGCCCTGCTCGATGGCCACGGGGTATTGGGCCTCCGGTGAGCGGGTGTACTCCACGAAGGCCACCGCCGCGCGGGCACCGACCGCCAACTCCCGCACCAGGCGATCATGGGTGGCGGCGTTGCCCAGCACCCAGCCGCCGCCGTGCATGTACAGCACGACGGGCAGCGTTCCGGTGACGCCCTTCGGTTTGACGATGCGCACCCGCACGTCGCCCACGGAGGCCGGCACGGTGATCCACTCCTCGTCGACCGGCAGCTTGTCGATCGGCGCGACTTGCAGGTCGTCGAGGACCTTGCGCGCTTCGGTCGGCTTCAGCTCGTACAGGAACGGATGGTTCGAGGTCGCGTCGGCCAGCTCCTGCGCCGGGCGCTCCAGGATGATCGAGGCAGATTGAGCAGCCATGACAATGCTCCCTGGCAGTGCTGAGATGCATGGTGAAGAGAGGTGGGCGCGTGATGCCCGCCCTGGGGCGTCGGCGCCACCCGCAAGCCCGGGCTCTGGGCCGAGCCCTGGTCAAGCCCTCGATGGGGCAACACGCCCATCGTAATCGCGCGCCTTGCGCCCCTCGACTGGGGACGCTGGCCGGCCAGGTTCGGAATACCGGCCGGCGACGCTGCCTGGTGTCGGCAGCCGATGTATCCTCCGCCGCGCCAGCTACATGATCAACCCCCGAAGGATTTCCGAAGCGGACCACTGAGCCGTGCCCCTGCCGTGCCCGATCGAGCGGGCAACCAAGAGCGTCGCGCAGTCCGCATCCATAGCCCGTGTGACCTGCTCAGACGTCACCCGGCTGCCCGCAACCGTCCTACTGGCCCACGGATGGCCCACGGGCCACTCAACGGACAGAGGACGGCAGTCAAGTGGAGGAGCACCGCACCACGCGCCCGTACGTCGGCCGGCGGAGTCACTTGTAGCAGCACAGGGCTGCCGCGAGGCCAAGAAGGGCCAGGTGGTGCCGGGGGTGCTGGCGAGCAACCTTCCGTCTCCTCCGGTGGTCGGAACGCATGAACCAGCAGAGAGGGAAGTGTCATGCGTGGCAACCCGAAAAAGAGGGGTCTGGCCGTGGCGGGCGTCGTGGTTTCGCTCGCCCTGGCCGGAGGCGCCGTGTACGCCCTGGCGCCCCACGGCGTAGGCCGGGATACGAAGTCCCACGGCGTGGGCCGGGATACGAATGGGTACATGCTGACCCCGGCCGAGTCGGTCGGCCCTTACAAGAAGCACAAGGAGCACCTGAGGGATATGTCCACCAGGCAGTGCGACGGGGCGCCGTCCGACGCGGACTGCATGCAGGGGGTCACCGAAGGCCCTCCGATCGAGGCGGAGGGCATCGGCGTCAAAGAGCCGGCCATGGCGCAAGCCCAATACCGGTACCAGTACAAGGACAACCAGGGCCGCAGCCAGCGGAAGACACTGTTTGTCGAAGGTTACTGGGGCACGATCGACGACCCGGACGAGGCGCTCGACAACTTCTTCCAGTCGATCAAGGACGGCGACCAGTCGTTCAGGGGCAAGCTGATCGGCCCCCGCGAGAAGTTCGACCCCAAGGGCTTCAAGGGTGCCCTGATGGAGTGCCAGAACACTGAACTCACGCGTATATGGGAGGTGAAGGCACGGACGCGCCCCGTCGCGACGATGCAGGTCCCGATCTGTGTCTGGGCCGACTACAGCACCGTGGCCGCCACCGCAGTCGTCGACTCCCCTCAGATCCTCCGCAGGGCCCCGGGCATGACTCAGTCCCAGGTCGCCGACCTGGCCGCCGAGCTCTACAACACCTCGCGCACCGAGTACTGGCCCGGCGTATGCACGTGGGACTACTGCAACGGCAGGTCAAGCGATCCGTTGGAAAACTAAGAAGCACGGTCAGGCCACTGGTCCAGCCGATCCGTTCCGCGATCACGGTTGTCGGCATGTCCGGCCAGCTGACCAGCCCGAACCGCCGACCGAACCGCTGATCGAACCGTCGATCGAACCGCGGGGTGTGCTCCGGGCGTCCTCCCCGGCATGGGGACGATCACGCACTGGACACGTCAGCTGCTCCGCTTCGGCAGGCTGCAGGCCCGCTGCTGCGCCTTCGCCTTCGCGCTCGTCGGCGGCATCGCGGTCTCCGGCCTGCTGCCCGACCTGCCCATCGCGCGCTACGACCTGGTGCTGCTGTACGGAATCCTGCTCGCGGCGCTGGCCAGGAAGCTCGGCTGGGACAGCGCGCGCGACACCGCCGTGATCGCCGGATGCCATCTCATCGGGCTGCTCTTCGAGCTGGTCAAGGTGCAGATGGGGTCCTGGAGTTACCCGGAGGAAGCGCTGACGAAGATCGCCGGTGTGCCGCTGTACGGCGGTTTTCTGTACGCGGCGGTGGGCAGCTACGTCTGTCGCGCCTGGCATCTGTTCGAGCTGCGCCTGGACGGCTACCGGCCGCGGATCATGGCGGCGCTCGCCGGCGCGGTCTATCTGAACTTCTTCAGCCACCACTGGCTGCCCGACCTCCGCTGGGCGCTGGCCGCCGCGCTGCTGTGCGCGACCGCCGGGACCTGGGTGCGCTTCCGCGTCGGGGCGCAGGAGTACCGGATGCCGCTCGCCCTGTCGTTCGTGCTCATCGGCTTCTTCCTCTGGATCGCGGAGAACATCGCCACGTACGCGGGCGCCTGGAGCTATCCGCACCAGCTCACCGGCTGGCAGCCGGTGTCCGTTGCGAAGGTCGGGGCGTGGGCGCTGTTGATCTCCGTCACGTTCGTGCTGGTGGCGGGGCGGCGCCGCGCGGAGCCTCGATTGTCATAGGCGGGCAGTACGGTCCGGTCATGGCAGCCAGAATCGATTTGACGCTCGACTGTACGGACGCGCAGCTGCTCGCCGACTTCTGGAAGCAGGCGCTGGGGTATGTGGACGAGCCGCCGCCCGCTCCGTTCAAGACCCGCGAGGAGTGGCTCGCGCAGTTCGACCTGGACGACGACGAGGACGAGGACGACGGGGCGTGGCTCTGCGATCCCGACGGTGTCGGGCCCCGGCTGTGCATACTCAAGGTGCCCGAGCCGAAGTCCGCGAAGAACCGGCTCCACATGGACGTCCGGGTGCCCGGTCACGGCAGCCCCGAGGAGCGGTGGGCGAGGATCCGGGCCGAGTCCGAGCGGCTGGTGAAGGCCGGTGGGAGCGTCCTCGCGGAGTTCGACGGCCATCACGTCGTGATGGCCGACCCGGAGGGCAATGAATTCTGCGTGGCCGCGGGACCGGCGCAGTGAATGCGGGTCACTCCCCTGCCAGGACCTGGCTGAACACCGTGTTCACCGCGAGCAGTCCGCCGTCGACGCGCAGCGTCGTGCCCGTGATCCAGGCCGCGTCGCGCGATGCCAGGAACGCCACCGCGGCCGCGATGTCCTCCGGCTCGCCGACCCGGCCGAGCGGATAGAGGCGGCTCACCGCGTCGAGCTGTGCCTCGCGCCCGGCCCAGGAGGGCGTGCGGACCGTGCCCGGGTTGACCTGGTTGACGCGGACGCCGCGGGCTGCCGCGTCGCCCGCCAGGGTACGGGTCAGCGAGGCGAGGCCTGCCTTGGCCGCGCTGTAGGCGTGGTTGCCGAAGTCCTGCTCGCCGTTGACGGAGCCGATGTTGACGATCGCGCCGCGTCCCGACGCGGCGAGGTGGGGGAGCGCGGCGCGGGCGCACCGGAAGGCGCCGGTCAGGCTGATGTCCAGATCCAGGTGCCAGGTGTCGTCCGGCTGGTCCTCGAACGCCCGGGTGTCGAGGCTGCACGAGAAGGCGTTGTTGACCAGCACGTCCAGGGTGCCGAAGCGCTCGACGGCGTACGCGACGGCCGCTTCGACAGCCGTACGGTCGGCCACGTCGCAGCCGAAGGACGCGGCGCCCGGTATGTCCCCGGCCGTCTTCGCGGCACGCTCGGCGTCCACGTCGGTGACGAGAACCCGGGCTCCTTCGGAGGCGAGCCTGCGTGCGGTCGCCTCGCCGATGCCGCGCGCCGCGCCCGTGATCAGTACGCCGTGCCCCTCGAAACGTCTCATCTCGCTGCTCATCCGGCTGCTCATATCGCTGAACGTACCGCCCTGATCAGCGCCTGGGCCCGCGGGTCCGCCGTAACTCCCTTGCGCATGCCGTTGGTTGCGTAGCCGAGCGCGATGCCCGACTCGGGGTCGGCGAAGCCGAGGGAGCCGCCGCGGCCGGGGTGGCCGAAGGAGCCGGGGCCGAGCAGCGGGGATGCGGGGCCGTGCAGCATGTAGCCGAGGCCGAAACGGGTGGGGACGACCAGGACGCGGTCGGGGCCCGACGATTCCTCGGTGCGGGCGAGGGTGAGGGTGGCCGGAGCGAAGAGCCGGGGTCCGCCGTCGACCTCGCCGATCGTCGACGCGTAGAAGCGGGCCAGCGCGCGGGCGGTGGAGATGCCGTTGGACGCGGGGAGTTCGGCGGCGCGGAACGCCGGGTCGTTCTCGTCCGGGGCCGGGTCGATCGCCCCGAAGGCGCGGCGGGTGAGGGACTCGGGGTCGCGGTAGGCCTCGGAGACGGCGCGCTTGGGGCGCAGCTTGAGGCCGCCGCCGTCCGGCGCGGCGGGCTCCTCGACCGGACCGATGCGGCCGACCCGGCTCGCCTCGTGGCCGGGCAGCCCGATCCAGAAGTCGAGGCCGAGCGGGCGGGCGATCTCCTCGGCGACCCAGCGGCCGATGGTGCGGCCGGTGACGCGGCGGACGAGTTCGCCGAGCAGCCAGCTGTACGTCTGCGCGTGGTAACCGTGGTCGGTGCCGGGCTCCCAGACGGGGCGCTGCGCGGCGATCCTCGCCGGGCCGGACATGCCGTCGGCCGCCTCGGCCGGGGTGAGCGGGCGGTCGAGGACGGGCAGCCCGGAGCGGTGCGAGAGCAGTTGGCGTACGACGACCCGCTCCTTGCCGGCCGCCTTGAACTCCGGCCAGTACGTGCCGACCGGGGCGTCCAGGTCGATCTGGCCGCGCTGGTGGAGCAGCAGCACGACGGCGGCGGCGACGCCCTTGGTCGCGGAACGGACGACCTGCGCGGTGTCCATGGCCCACGGCTCGTGCCCGTCCACGTCCCGGCTGCCGGCCCACAGGTCGACGACCTTTCGCCCGTCCTGGTAGACGGCGACGGCGGCGCCGCGTTCGCCGCGCTGCTCGAAGTTGCGTACGAAGGCTTGGCGGACGGGCTCGAAGCCGGCTGCCACTGTGCCCTGGACCGCGGTTCTCATCCCTCCATGGTGCGGGTGGGGTGCGCGGCGGCGCCGCGGGGGGGGTGGGGGTGGGGTGGGTGGACCGGGGGGGGGGGGCCCCCCCCCCCCCCCGGGGCCCCGGGGGGGGGGGGCCAACCCCCCCCGGGGCAAGATGAGCCCCCGCCGGGGGCCACCAAACGGCGGCCCCCGCAGAAAACCCCCCG
>NZ_JBIAPW010000007.1:0-85697 GCF_042888505.1 Streptomyces sp. NPDC002870 | reverse complement strand
CAGGGTGTACGGGGGGGTGGTGGGGGGGGGGGGGGGGGGGGGGGGGGGGGGGGGGCGGGCGGCGGCCGGGGGGGGGGGGGGGGGGGGGGGGGGGGGGGGGGGCACCTGGGGGCAAGCCCCCAGACCCCCGTACGGCCTTCGGCCGTGTCCTCAAACGCCGGACGGGCTAGAAGTTCCGCCCGTCCGGCGGAAACTCAAGGTCCGGCCGGACTTTCAAGCCCCGTGGGGGTCCCCCCGGACGAAGTCTGGGGGAGATTGAGGCGCCGGGCCCGGGGCCGGGCCCCGGTCAGACCGTCGCTCGGGGGTTGAAGCCGAACGGCAGCTCCAGGCGGTGCGCCCGCATCAAGGCATCGTCGGCCAGCAGCTCCCCCGTAACCCCGTCCGCCACGATCACGCCCTCGCTGAGGACCACCGCCCGCGGGCACAGCTCCAGCGCATACGGCAAATCGTGCGTGACCATCAGCACCGTGACGTCCAACGACCGCAGGATGTCCGCCAGTTCGCGCCGCGACGCCGGGTCAAGGTTGGACGAGGGCTCGTCGAGTACGAGGATCTCCGGCTCCATCGCGAGAACCGTGGCGACCGCGACTCGGCGGCGCTGGCCGAAGGAGAGGTGGTGCGGCGGCCGGTCCGCGTACTGCGCCATGCCCACCTGGGTCAGGGCCGATACGACCCGTGCCTCCAGCTCCGCGCCGCGCAGGCCCGCCGACGCCGGGCCGAAGGCCACGTCCTCCCGGACCGTCGGCATGAACAGCTGGTCGTCCGGGTCCTGGAAGACGATGCCGACCCGGCGGCGGATCTCGGCGAGATTCGCCTTGGCGACCGGCAGGCCCGCGACCGACACCGAGCCGACACCGCCCGCCAGGATGCCGTTGAGGTGCAGGACGAGCGTGGTCTTGCCCGCTCCGTTGGGCCCGAGCAGGGCGACCCGCTCCCCGCGCCCGACCGTCAGATCGACGCCGAAGAGGGCCTGATGGCCGTCGGGGTAGGCGTAGGCGAGGCCCCGCACTTCAAGAGACGCAGTCATAGGGTCCATCCCAGCAGACAGACGGCGAGCGCGGACAGCGGGAGGGCAACGGCGTACGACCACTGGGCCCGGGAGGCGGTCACCTGGTCGATGACCGGCATGGTCCCCGCGTACCCCCTGCTCACCATCGCCAGATGGACGCGCTCGCCGCGCTCGTAGGAGCGGATGAAGAGTGCGCCGGCGGACTTGGCGAGGACGCCCCAGTGGCGCACGCCACGCGCCTCGAAGCCGCGCGACCTGCGCGCGATCGACATCCGGCGCATCTCGTCGGTGATGACATCGCCGTAACGGATCATGAAGGACGCGATCTGGACCAGCATCGGCGGCAGTTTGAGCCACTGCAGTCCGAGCAGCAGCGAACGCAGTTCGGTCGTCGAGGCGAGGATCACGGAAGCGGCGACGCCGAGCGTTCCCTTGGCGAGGATGTTCCACGCGCCCCACAGGCCGGGGACGCTCAGCGAGATGCCCAGTACGGAGACCTGCTCGCCCGGCACCACGAACGGCATCAGCAGCGCGAAGGCCACGAACGGGATCTCGATCAGCAGACGGCGCAGCAGGAATCCGGCGGGGACGCGGGCGACGGCCGCGACCGTGGCGAGCAGCGCCGCGTACAGGCCGAACGCCCACACGGCTTCGCGCGGTGTGGAGACGACGACGAGCACGAAGCAGAAGACGGCCACGAGCTTGCAGTGCGCAGGCAGGACGTGGACGGGCGAGTGCCCGTGCCGGTAGAGCTTGTGGGTGTGGCCCGCCGCCATGTCAGACGGTCTCGCGTACGGGTGCGGATGCGGGCTCGTCCGTACGGCGGCGGCGCACCACGTAGAAGACCCCGCTGCCCACGACGACGGTCGCGCCGACGCCGATGACGCCCGCGAGACCGCCGGAGATCCGGGCGTTGGAAACGTCCTTGACGCCGTAGTCGGCGAGCGGCGAGCCGGCGGCCGCATGCTCCTCCACCTTTTCGTCGATCCCCTGGTCGGTGGCGACCCTCTCCAGGCCGTCGGGGCTGGCGGAGGCGTAGAAGGAGACGAAGCCCGCGAGGACGAGGGCGGTGACCAGGCCGGTGGCCCACACCTTCTTCGGCGAGCGGGCGGCGACCGGCCCGAGTGCGGGCGCGGGCCCGGGTGCTGATGCTGATGCCGGTGCTAGTGCCGGTGCGTCGGCGGGCTCGGCGTCGACCAGTTCGCCGCCGACGCGCAGCTTGAGCGGGGTGGAGAGACCGCGCGCGCCGTAGACCAGGTCGGGCCGGACTGCGATGACGGCGCCGACGGTCAGCATGGTGATCACGGCCTCGCCGATGCCGATCAGGACATGGACGCCGACCATCGCGGTGAGGACCTTGCCGACGGGCACGTTCGTCGTCCCGCCGATGGCGTAGATCAGGGTGAAGGCGCCGGCCGCGGCCGGTACGGATGCGAGCGCGGCGACGAAGGACGCGACGGTGATCGAGCGGCGGCTCCGCGGCAGCACCTTGACCAGGCCGCGGAAGAGCGCGTACGCGACAACGACCGTGACCACGCCCATGACGGTGATGTTCACGCCGAGCGCGGTGAGGCCGCCGTCCGCGAACAGGATGCCCTGCATCAGGAGGACGACGGCTATGCAGAGCACGCCGGTGTAAGGACCGACGAGGATCGCGGCGAGCGCGCCGCCCAGCAGATGTCCGCTGGTACCGGCCGCCACCGGGAAGTTCAGCATCTGCACGGCGAAGATGAACGCGGCGACCAGCCCGGCCAGCGGCGCCGTCCGCTCGGCGCCGGCGAGCGCGACCGGGGATGCGCCCAGCTCACGGCGGGCGCCGCGCAGGCTGACGGCGACGGCGGCGGCGGCTGTGACTCCGGCGGCCACAGACACCGGGGCGTTGATGAATCCGTCAGGGACATGCATGGCGGGCTCCGCTTCGGACAGATGGATAACTGTTCAATGATAGTGCCTTATTGCAAACGGTTCGCAAGAGCGTATCCGTACCGAAGAGAGTTCGAGCCTCCGTGTCGAAATATGGGACATTAGAGGACAAAGCAGGCGAGTGTGAGGAGCGGGCAATGTCCACAGTCGTCGAAGATCATGCATTGGCCCGGATCGTCACCGACGCTCCGCAGCACCGGTCCGTCAGCGTCGCCCTGCGCTACGACCCTGGCGACAGCCCGGATTCGGTGTGCTTCGCCTTCCCCAGCGGCCGCGAGTGGAGTTTCCCCCGGGAACTGCTGGAGACGGGGTTGCGAGCGCCGGCCCGCCGGGGCGATGTCGAGGTCTGGCCGTGCGGCCGGGTCCAGGCGATTGTGGAGTTCCATACCCCGGATGGCGTAGCGGTGGTTCAGTTCGACTCCAAGTCGCTGATCCGCTTTCTGCGGCACACATACGCAGTGGCCGCACCCGCCACCCAAAGGTGACGAGCACGGCCACTGTGTTCCGCGACGGTCCCCGTCCCCACGGTGCCGCCGCGCTCCCGGGTGTGCTCCGCCGGTGCAAGCACCGGCTCCACTGGAGCGGCTACGCCGCGCCCCTTGTCGCGCCCCCGGAGGTCCTGTGCGTCAGGCGCGTACCAACTGCCGCTCCTCGTCCGGGTCTTCGGGACTGACGCCCTCGGGACCGCCGGCGAGTTCCTTGCGCAGCTTCTCGCCCTCCACGTCCACATTGGGCAGCGCGCGGTCCAGCCAGCGCGGCAGCCACCACGCCTTGTGGCCCAGCAGCGCCAGCACCGCGGGCACGATCGCCATCCGGACCACGAACGCGTCGAAGAAGACCGCGATCGCGAGGCCGAAGCCGATCATCTTGACCATCTGCTCGCTGGAGCCGATGAAGCCGGAGAAGACCGCCATCATGATCACTGCCGCGGCGGTGACCACCCGTGCCCCGTGCTTGAAGCCGGTGACGATCGCCTCGCCGGGCCGCTCTCCATGGACGTACGCCTCACGCATCCGCGTGACCAGGAAGACCTCGTAGTCCATCGCGAGCCCGAAGACGACGCCCACCATGAAGATCGGCATCATCGACATGATCGGGCCGGTCTGCTCCACACCGAACAGCGAGCCGAGCCAGCCCCATTGGAAGACGGCGACGACCGCGCCGAGCGCCGCGACGACGGAGAGCAGGAAGCCGAGGGCCGCCTTGAGCGGCACCAGCACCGAGCGGAAGACCAGCATCAGCAGCAGGAAGGCGAGTCCGACGACGAGCGCGAGATAGGGCAGCAGCGCGTCGTTCATCTTCTGCGAGAAGTCGATGTTCAACGCCGTCGCGCCGGTGACCAGCACATCCTCGCTGCTGCCGTCCCGGATGGAGTGGACGAGGTCCTCGGTCCCGACCGAGGACGGCCGGTCCTTGGGTACGACCGTCACCATCGCGGTGTCGCCGGCCTTGTTCAGGGTCGGCGGGGTGACGGCCGCGACTCCGTCGAGGCCCTCGATCTCCTTGACGGTACGGTCGGCCGCGCCCTTGTCGCCGTCCACGACCACCATCAGCGGGCCGTTGAAGCCGGGGCCGAAGCCGTCGGACAGCAGGTCGTACGCCTTGCGCTGAGTGGTGCTGACCGGCTGCGCGCCGTCGTCGGGCAGACCCATCTCCAGCGAGGCGACCGGTACGGCGACAGCGCCGAGGCCCACCACACCGGCGAGCAGTACGGCGACCGGGCGGCGCAGCACGAAGCGTGCCCAGCGGGTGCCCACGTTCGGCTTCTCGCCGGCCGGCTTGCCCTTGCGGACCTTGCGGCCGAGCACCCGCTTGCCCGCGAAACCGAGCAGCGCGGGAATCAGGGTGAGGGCGATGAGGACGGCGATCACGACCGTGCCTGCCGCCGCGAAGCCCATCTTGGTGAGCATCGGAATGTTGACGACGGCGAGACCGACGAGCGCGATGACCACGGTGAGGCCGGCGAAGACGACCGCGGAGCCCGCGGTGCCGACGGCCCGGCCGGCCGCCTCCTCGCCTTCATGGCCGTCGGCCAGCTCGGCGCGGTAGCGGGAGACGATGAAGAGCGCATAGTCGATGCCGACCGCGAGGCCGATCATCGTCGCCAGTGTGGAGGTGGTGGAGCCGAGGTCGAGCACGTTCGCGAGCGCGGTGATCGTGGAGATTCCGATGCCCACGCCGATGATCGCGGTGAGCAGCGGAAGCCCGGCGGCGACCAGCGAGCCGAAGGTGATGACCAGGACGACCGCGGCTATGCCGACGCCGATGATCTCGCCGACCCCGGTCTCCGGGACGGCCTGCAGCGCGTCGCCGCCGATCTCCACGGTCAGCCCGGATTCGCGGGCCTCGGTGCCGGTCTCCTCCAGTGCCTCACGGGTCTCGTCGGTCAGCTCCATCGAGCTGACCTTGTACGAGACCGATACGTACGCGGTGTCGCCGTCCTTGGAGACGGCCTTGCCGGCGTAGGGGTCGGTGACGGAGGCGATCTGGTCGGAGCCGGCCTTCAGCGCGCCGACGACCTTGTTCACTTCGGCCTTGTTGGCCGCGTCGGTCATCTTGCCGCCGCCCTGCGCCTTGAAGACGACCCGGGCGGTCGCGCCGTCGGCGCTGCCCCCTGGGAAGCGCTCTTCCAGCAGGTCGAAGGCCTTCTGCGCCTCCGTGCCCGGGACCGAGAAGGACGACGAGGTGGCGGTGGACGCGTTGGCCGCGCCGACGCCGGCGAGCGCCAGCAGCGCAACCCACAGCAGGGCGACGAGGCGGCGGCGCCGGAAGGCGGACCGCCCGAGTTTGTAGAGGAACGTGGCCACGAGGGCGTACTCCCGTTTTTGAGGTGAACAGGGCATGGGGAGCCGGCCCGACGACGAGAGCGGCGCGCGTCAGGTGGAGCTGGTCGTGCAGGGGAGGGGTGGTGCGGGGACCTGCGGGGGGGGATCAGATGCCGAGGGCGGGGAGGACCACGGCATTCATGTAGGCGGCGATGAAGGCCCGGTCGACGGACCGGTCCTCGATCAGAGGACGGGCGATGAAAGCGCCCACCAGCATGTGCGGGACGTAGCTCAGCGCGGGTGTGTCCGCGGGGATTTCCCCCCGGTCCACGGCTCGCTGCAGCAGTGCGTCGAGCCCGGTCATCTCCGGGTCTATCAGCAGGTCCCGCAGCGCCTTGTGGAGGTCGGGGTTGGCGTGGATGGCATGGGCCAGACCCCGCATCAGCGCGGAATCCTTCTCCATCTGGCAGTCGTCCATGCGGTCGACCATCGCGAGGAAGTCGCCGCGCAGGGTGCCGGTGTCGATCTCCGCGATGCTCACCGGCTTGTTGTGACGCAGCGCGCGGGCGACCAGCTCCGGCTTGCTCCGCCACTGGCGGTAGAGGGTGGCCTTGCTCGACCGGGTGCGGGCCGCGATGGCGTCCATGGTGAGGCCCTCGTAGCCGGCCTCGCGGAGCAGGTCGAGCACGGCTTCGTACAGTTCCGCCTCGCGCTCGGGCGTGATCCTGCTGCTTGCCATGGTCGACCTCCAACCTGAACGAAACGGTTTCGTACAGCACGAAGATAACCCCGGACCTCGGCGAAACGAAATCGTTTCGGTCGTGTTCTGCGTCACAAGTTGCCGCGCCCCTCTGACACGGAAAGCATTGGGGGGTGAGTGACGACGTCGCGTATCTACGTTTCCCGCACGTGCACGACGACTTGCTGTGCTTCGCCGCCGAGGACGATCTCTGGATCGCGCCCCTGGTGCCCGCGGGGCACAGGCCTGGCCGCGCCTGGCGGGTCACCGTCGACCGGACCAGAATCAGCCATCCGCGCTTCTCCCCCGACGGCGCGCACATCGCGTACACGAACTGGCGCAGCCTCGACCCGGAGATACATCTGGCGCCGGTCGAGGGCGGGCCGGCCAGGCGGCTGACCTACTGGGGCTCCACCGACACCCGGGTCTGCGGCTGGGACCCGGACGGCAACATCCTGGCCGTCTCCTCGCACGGCCAGCCCTTCTCGTACTTCTCGTGGGCCTACAAGGTGGCCACCGACGGCTCCCCCGGCAGACGGCTCCCCTGGGGCCCGACGTCCGACATCCAGGTCGCGGACGTCGACGGAGAGCACCGCTCGCTGCTCCTCACGGGCAAGCCGCCGCACGAACCGGCCGCGTGGAAGCGGTACCGGGGCGGAGCGACGGGCCGGCTCTGGCTGCACGGGGAGCGGCTGCTCGCAGATCTGAACGGCCATCTGGACTGCCCGATGTTCGTCTCTGGCCGGATCGCGTTCCTCTCCGACCACGAGGGAGTCGGCAATCTCTACTCCTGCCGGCCCGACGGAACCGACCTGCGGCGCCACACCGACCATGACGCCTTCTATGCCCGGCACGCCTCGAGCGACGGTCGCAGGGTTGTGTACCAGTGCGCGGGCGAGGTGTGGACCGTCGACGATCTGACGGCGCCGGACGCGGCGCCGCGCAAGCTGGAGGTACGGCTCGGGGGCCCGCGCGCCGGACGCCGCGCCTACCACGTGCCCGCCTCCAGCAACGTGGACGCGATCTCCGTCGACACGACCGGGCGGGCCAGCGCCGTCAACGTACGCGGCAGCCTGTACTGGCTCACACACCGCGACGGCCCGGCGCGCACCATCGTGGACACCCCGGGCGTGCGGGTCCGGCTGCCGGAGATGCTCGGCAGCGGCGGCCAGGTCGCCTATGTCACGAGCGCGGACGGCGAGGACGCCGTCGAGATCGCGTATCTGCCGCGGGCGAGCGGCGAACGGGAGCCGCGCCGGCTGGCCTCTGGGGAGCTGGGACGCGTCCACGAAATGGTGTCGGACCCGGACGGGGAGCGGCTCGCGATCGCCTCGAACGACGGCAGGCTGCTGCTGATCGACGTGCCGGCGGAATCCGAGGTCACCTCCGGGGCCGAAGGTTCGGGGAGCGGGGAGGTGACGGAGCTGATCCACTCCATCAACGGGCCTGTCCGCGACCTGGCCTTCTCACCGGACGGCGCCTGGGTGACCTGGTCGCAGCCGGGCATCGGCCGCTCACTGCGGCAGATCAAGATGGCCCGCATCCAGGACCGTACGATCGTCGATGTCACCAACGGCCGCTTCGAGGACGAGAATCCGGTCTTCACGCGCGACGGCCGCTACCTCGCCTTCCTGTCCTGGCGGGGCTTCGACCCGGTGTACGACGTGCACACCGGGGACCTGTCCTTCCCGCTGGGCTGCCGCCCCTATCTCGTACCGCTGTCGTCCGCGACACCTTCGCCCTTCGCGGTACTGCCGGACGGACGGCCCGCGGCGGGCGGGCTCGACCCGCTGGACGAGTCCGAGGAGGGCGACGGCACCGTCATGGTCGAGGTGGAGGGGCTGGCGGACCGGGTCACCCCCTTCCCCGTCACCGCCTCCAAGTACTCGGCGCTCCATCCGGTCAGCGGCGGCGGGCTCGTCTGGCTGCGCTGGCCGATCTCCGGGGCGCTCGGTGAGACGTTCGCCAACCCGGCGGACACCTCGGGCCGCCCCACGCTGGAGCACTTCGACATCACCAAGGCCCGCAAGACCGAACTGGTCGGCCATCTCGACTGGTTCGCGGTCAGCGGCGACGGCAGTCGGCTGGTGGTCGTGGACGACGGGGAACTGCGCGCGGTCCCGGCCACCGAGTCCGGGGACAGCGACTCGACGGTCTATCTGGACCTGCGCCGGATCCTGCACGAGGTGGACCCGCCGTCCGAATGGCGCCAGGCGTACGGCGAGGCGGGCCGCATCATCCGGGAGTACTTCTGGGAGCCGGGAATGTGCGGCATCGACTGGGACGCGGTGCTCGACCAGTACCGTCCGCTGGTCGAACGGGTCGCTTCGCCGGACGAGTTCGCGGATCTGCTGCGCGAAGTGCTGGGCGAGCTGGGCACGTCCCATGCGTTCGTCACGCCCGCGCGGCGCAACGAAGGACCGCCGCACTACCAGCGGCCGATGGGCCTGCTGGGCGCGAACCTGGTCTGCCGGGACGGGAATTGGGTGGTCAGCCGGATCCTGCCGGGCGAGTCGTCCGACTCCAAGGCGCGTTCGCCGCTGGCCGGCACGGGCATCCGCGAGGGCGCGATCCTGACGCATGTCGACGGCCGTCCGGTGGACCCGGTGACGGGCCCCTACCCGATGCTCTCGGCGGCGGGGGGCTCGACGGTCGAGCTGACCTTCCAGCCGGCGGAGGGCGAGGGGCACGCCCGGCGGGTGGCGATCGTCCCGCTGGTGGACGAGCGACCACTGCGTTACCAGGACTGGGTGGCCAAACGCCGCGAGGTGGTACGGGAGTTGAGCGGCGACAAGTGCGGGTATCTGCACATCCCGGACATGGGCGGGTCGGGCTGGGCGCAGTTCAACCGCGATCTGCGGCTCGAAGTGTCCCGGCCTGCGCTGATCGTGGACGTACGCGGCAATGCGGGCGGCCACATCAGCGAACTGGTGGTGGAGAAGCTGACACGGAAGATCCTCGGCTGGGACCTGACGCGGAACGCCCAGCCCGTCTCGTACGCGTCGAACGCGCCACGTGGCCCGATTGTCGCCCTCGCCGACGAGGCGACGTCGTCGGACGGCGACATGATCACCGCGGCCTTCAAACTGCTGGGCCTGGGCCCGGTGGTGGGCAGCCGCACCTGGGGCGGCGTGGTGGGCATGACGGGCCGACACCGCCTGGGCGACGGCACGGTGATCACGGTCCCGATGAACGCGGCATGGTTCGACGAGTACGGCTGGTCCGTCGAGAACCACGGCGTGGACCCGGACGTGGACGCGCTGCGTACGCCGCTGGACTGGGCGGAGGGCCGCCACGTCCAGCTGGACGACGCGATCCAGCTGGCCCTGGACCTCCTGAAGACCCACCCGGCTGCGGAGCCGCCGGACTACTCCCAGGCCCCGGACCTCCGCCGCCCGAAGCTGCCGCCGCGGCGGGCGTGAGGGAGGGCGGGACGCCGCACCCGGCACACACGAGGGGCGCAGCCCGTATTCACGGGCGCGCCCCTTCGTTGCCTTCGCTGACTTGGTTGCCTGCGCTGGACTCGTTGCCTGCGCTGACTGCGCTGCGTCGCTTCAGATGTCTCAGATGTCGTAGTTCTGCCTGAACTTGTCCTCGGCGTCCTGCATGGCCTCCTCGGTGGACCGCTCCCGAGGCTCTTCCTTCGGTTCCCTCGGCTTACCAGACCGCTCCGACGCCTTCTTCCTCGCGCCCCCCTCGGCCTTCTGCGCACGCTCCTCGAGCGCGTCGGCCTTGTCCTTGAACTGGTCTGCGGTGCCCATGAACGTTCACTCCTAGAAGGGTGTGAGGAGGGCGAGGGCCAGTACGCCCCCTGCGCCTCGACACCAGCCTGGCACGCCGGGACATGCCTCGCATTTCGATCACTGGCGCTGCGTACTCGCCGCCCGCGCCGCCTCGTCGGCCGCTCCGCCCGCCCCCACGAGCCCCTTTCCGACCCCCCGCAGCCGCGGTTCGAAGCGCCGCATGTCGCGCTGGCCGACCGTCCCGATGAGCCCCGGCAGATGGCCACGCACCGACTGCATACCGCGCAGCCACCACTGCGCGTACACATGCGCGGACCGTCGCTCGATCCCGGCCACGATCCGGTCCACCGCCGGGCCCAGCGGATACGTACGGTTCGCCGGCCAGGGCAGCCGCTGCCGCAGCTCCCGCATCACCTCGTCCTGGTCGGCCCCGCGCACCATGTCGGTATCCGTCCAGGACAGATAGCCGACACCCACTCGCACGCCCTTGTGCCCGACCTCAGCCCGCAGGCTGTGGGCGAAGGCCTCGACGCCCGACTTGGACGCGCAGTACGCCGTCATCATCGGCGCCGGCGTGATCGCGGCCAGTGACGCGATCTGCAGGAAGTACCCCCGGCTCTCCATCAGCACCGGCAGGAACGCCCGGCCGGTGACCGCGCTCCCGATCAGATTCACCTCGATCACCCGCCGCCAGGCGGCCGGATCCGAGTCCGCAAAGGGACCGCCCGACGCCACGCCCGCGTTCGCGACGACGATGTCGACCTTGCCGAAGCGCTCCTTGACCTCCTGCGCGACCTGCTCCATCGCCTCGTGGTCGGTCACATCCGCATGCCACCAGTCGCTCTCGGTGTGCAGCCTGCCCGAGACCTGCTTGAGCTCGTCCGGCTCGAGGCCCACCAGCGCCACCTTCGCGCCGCGCGCCGAGAGCTTGCGGGCGAGCAGCTCGCCCACGCCCCGCGCCGCGCCGGTGACGACCGCGACCTGTCCTTCCAGGCTGGTCCTGCTCATGCGGCCCTTCCTTCTTTCGCCTTTGCGTCCGCCGTTGCGTCCGCCTTCGCTTCCGCGTCCGCGTTCACGTTCACGTACGTAGCCACCAGCTCGCGGATCTTCGCGGTGACGGCCTCCGGGGCCTCCACCGGCGTCATGTGCCCCATCCCGGCGAGCTCCACCAGCTCACGGCAGTCGGGCAGCTCCGCGGCCAGCCGCCGCGCGTGCGCCATCGGGGTGAGCCGGTCAGCCGTGCCCGCCAGCACGACCGTGGGCACCCGCAACTCCCGTACACCCACGTCGAGATCGAGCTCCGCGAGCACATGCGCCCAGGCCACCCGGGACGACCGAGGGCAGGCGTGCACGATACGGGCGCACTCCGCGACCCGGTCCGGCGCCGAACCAGGGCCCATCGTCCCGTACTTGAGGATCCGCTTGGAGAACGGCGTCACGGGTCCGAGCGGGGCCCGCGCCCCGAGAATCATCCGAGTGATCCGGGTCCGCAGCCGCCCGGCGCGCATCGGCAGCAGCAGCGACTCCTCGACCAGCCGCGAACTGCCCGTACTGCACAGCAGCACCGCGGCCGCGTGCTCCGCGAAGGCCGCCCGCCCGGACGCCGCCATCAGCGTCATCCCGCCCATGGAGTGGCCCACGAGCAGGGTCTTCTCGCCCGGAGCCAGTACGGCGCCGAGCACCGCTTCCAGGTCGTCGGCGAGGACGTCCGTACTGACCGCGGCGAACGGGGTACGGCCGTGGCCGCGCTGGTCGTAGACGACGACCCGGTGGTCGCCGGCCAACTCCCGTATCTGCGCGGCCCAGAAGAGCGTGGAACAGGTCCAGCCGTGGGCGAGCACGACGGCGGGCGCGCCGTCCGGGCCGTACACCTCGACATGGATCGGCGACCCGTCGGCGGAGACAGCTGTCACAGTCCGGCTCGGCCGGCTCATCGCACGGCCTCCGCGGTCTCGGTAGCGGCACCCGCGGTCTCGGCAACGGACCTGGCAGTGGTCTTGGCCGACGCGTCCTTCGCCGGCGCCCGTACGACCTCGTACTCCGCGAGGTTCACCCCTCGCGTCGCGCTGCGGAACTCCCTTGTCGTCCCCGGCCAGATGGTCGTGTTGCGCCCATTGGCGTCCAGGTACCAGCTGGTACAGCCGCCGGTGTTCCACACCGTCCGCTTCATCCGCTCCTGGACCCGCCGGTTCCAGGCCCCCACGGCTGACGGCCTGGCGTCGAGCGCGGCGCGGCCGCCCAGCACATTCAACTGCCGCATGTAGTCGGCCATGTAGTTCAGCTGCGACTCGATCATGAGGATCATCGAGGAGTTCCCGAGGCCCGTATTGGGGCCGATGATCGTCATCCAGTTGGGGAAGCCTGCCGCGGTGGCGCCCCGCAGCGACTCCATCCCGTCCTTCCATGCCTCCGCGAGCGTGATCCCGTCGGCTCCGACCACCCGGTCGGCGATCGGCAGGTCGGTCACGTGGAAGCCGGTGCCGAAGATGATCGCGTCGGCCTCGGCTTCCGTACCGTCGGCGGCGACGACCGTCGACCCGCGCACCTCCACCAGCCCCGAAGCCACCACATCCACATTGGGCTCGGCGAGCGCCGGGTAGTACTCGCTCGACAGCAGGATCCGCTTGCAGCCGATGCGGTACGAGGGCGTCAGCTTGGCCCGCAGGGCCGGGTCCTTGATGGCCTTGGCCATATTGGCCCTGGCGAGCGACTCGATGAACCCCAGCTGCTTCGGCCGCTTGGTGAACGCGCTGACCTGCAACTCCCTTATCCCCCACAGCAGTCCGCGACGAGCAGCCCCGGTGAACGGCAGCTGCCGGTGCAGCCAGCGCTCTGACCCGCTGATCGCGCGGTCCATCCGCGGCATCACCCACGGTGGGGTCCGCTGGAAGAGCGTCAGCTTTTCCACCTCCGGCTGGATCGACGGCACGATCTGGATCGCCGAAGCACCGGTCCCGATCATCGCGACGCGCTTGCCGCGCAGGTCGTAGTCGTGGTCCCAGCGGGAAGAGTGGAAGACCTTCCCCGGGAAGCCGGCAAGCCCGTCGATCTCCGGCATCTTCGGGTCGGACAGCGGGCCGGTCGCCGATACGACGACATCGGCGGTGAGCGTGCCCTGCGAGGTCTCGATCTCCCAGCGCAGCTCGTCGTTGTCCCAGCGCATCATCAGCACTTCATGGTCGAGGCGGATGTGGGAGCGGAGCCGGAAGGTGTCCGCGACGTGCTCCAGATAGGCGCGGATGTGTTCCTGCCCGGAGAAGGTGCGCGGCCAGTCGGGGTTGGGCGCGAAGGAGAACGAGTAGAGGTGCGAGGGCACGTCGCATGCGCACCCCGGATAGCTGTTGTCCCGCCAGGTCCCGCCGACCGAGTCCGCCCGTTCCAGGACGACGAAGTCGGTGATGCCCTCGCGGCGCAGCCGGACCGCGGCCCCCAGGCCGCCGAATCCGGATCCGATCACCGCCACCCGTACGTGCTCGTGCTGCTGGCCCATGCCGCCGCCTCCCGCTGGAACGTCATGACTGGAACGCCATAACCCTGCCAAACCCCGCCAGCAATCACTGGCATGATGGGGAGAGTAGAGCAGAGTCATACCGAGCGGTAGGGGCGGGACACGACAAGTTACCGGCGGTACAACATAGGCTTCCCCTGTGGCAGACGAACGCGAGTACCGCATGGAGGAGCTGGCCAAGGAAGCCGGCATCACGGTGCGCACTCTGCGCTTCTACCGCGAGCGCGGGCTCATCCCGCCGCCGCGCCGCGAGGGCCGTATCGCCTGGTACGACGAGCACCACCTGGCCCGGCTCCGTACGATCGCCGCCCTGCTGGAACGCGGCCACACCCTCAACGGCATCGCCGATCTCGCCACCGCTTTCGAGAGCGGCCGCGACGTCGGTGACGTCCTCGGTCTCGGCGCCCCCACCGAGGAGGAGCCGGTCCGCCTCACCCCCCAGGAACTCGCCGACTACTTCGAGGGCGAGGTCACCGCGGAGAACCTGGCGGCCGCGCTGGAACTCGGCTACCTGGCCACGGACGGCGACGAGATCGTCCACATCAGCCGCCGCCTGCTGGACGTCTCGTCCGCTCTGGTCCGCGCGGGCGTCCCACTGGCGACGGTCCTGGACGCGGGCCGGCGCGTCCGCGCCCACGCGGACGCGCTGGCGGAACTCTTCGTCGGGATCCTGCGCGCCCACACCCCTCGGGACGAGATGGACAGGCTGCGGCCGCTGGCGAAGAGCGTGGTGGACGCGGAACTTTCGATGGCGCTGGACCGGCGCCTGCGCGACACCTCGCCGTCCGGGGCCTCGGGAGCAGCCCCGACCCCGACCCCGACCCCGGGCGAACTCCCGTCCTAGGCTGCGGCGTCACGGCTTGCAAGGCCAGTCGGGCGGGGCTTCCTGCCGTCCGCTACAGGTCGTAGACCGCCGTCACCGGCGCGTGGTCGCTCCACCGCTCCCCGTGCGTCGCCGCCCGCTCCACCCACGCCTTCACCGCGCGCCCCGCCAGGCCCGCCGTCGCCACCTGGTAGTCGATCCGCCAGCCCGTGTCGTTGTCGAAAGCCCGACCGCGGTACGACCACCACGAGTACGGCCCCTCCTGGTCCGGGTGCAGCGCCCGCACCACGTCCACGTACTCCGCCTCGTCGAAGACCCGGGACAGCCACTCCCGCTCCTCGGGCAGGAAGCCGGAGTTCTTCTTGTTGCCCTTCCAGTTCTTGAGGTCCGCCTCCCGGTGCGCGATGTTCCAGTCCCCGCACACCACCACCTCGCGCCCGTCCGCCGCCGCGCGGGCCTTCAGTTCGCGCAGATAGGGCAGGAACTCGCCCATGAACCGGATCTTCTCGTCCTGGCGGTCCGTCCCCACCTCGCCCGACGGCAGATACAGGCTCGCCACCGTGACACCCGGCAGGTCCGCCTCGACGTACCGCCCGCTTCCGTCGAACTCGGCCGACCCGAAGCCGATCCGCACCGCGTCCGGCTCCCGCCGCGTGTAGAGGGAGACACCCGCGCGCCCCTTCGCCACGGCCGGGGCGTGCACCGTGTGCCAGCCGTCCGGCTCGCACACCTCGTCCGGGAGTTGGCGGGCCTCGGCCCGGACCTCCTGGAGGCAGATCGCGTCGGCGGCGGTGCCGGCCAGCCAGTCCACGAAGCCCTTCTTGGCCGCGGCGCGGAGTCCATTCACATTCACTGTTGTCACGGTGAGCATCCCGGCACCCTACCGAGCACCGCACCGGCGGTCCGCATTCGCATACCCGTACGATCTGCCCATGGATTTCCGCGCGACGCCGTTCGACCACCCCGACGCCGTCAAACTCAACGACCAGGTCCAGCTCGAATACGCCGAGCGGTATCAGGACGAGGGCGACGTCACACCGCTCGACCCCTCGATGTTCCTGCCGCCCGGTGGCCTCTACCTCCTCGCGTACGACGCTCAGGGCCGGCCCGTCGCGACCGGCGGCTGGCGCTCGCAGGACGCGAACCCCGAGGGCTACTCCGACGGAGACGCCGAGCTCAAGCGCATGTACGTGGTCCCAGAGGCGCGCGGCCTCGGTCTCGCCCGTCGCATCCTGGCCGCCCTGGAGGACGACGCCCGCACCGCCGGCCGTACCCGGATGGTGCTGGAGACCGGCATCATGCAGCCCGAGGCGATCGGGCTCTACACCTCGGCCGGCTATCTGCCGTGCACGAAATTCGGCCACTACCGGGAGTACGAGAGCAGCCGCTGCTTCGCCAAGCTCTTGTCGCGCCCCTGACATAAACGCGCTTCCCGTGGCACTCTGCCTCACGCACGCCGATCCGCACCGCCTCATCCCCCACCCTGCCCGCGCGGCAGCACGCGCGGGCACGGCAGAAGGAGACATGCGTGAGACGCCATCGCACCCCCGCCGGGATCCTGTTGACCGTCGCCACCCTGCTCGCCGGCGCACTCTCGGCCACCTCCGCCGGCGCGGCCCCCGCTCCCTCCCCCGCCCCCACCGTGTTCAAGCAGCAGCAGACGCAGGGCTTCTGGACCGCTGAGCGGATGCGCAGCGCCACCCCGCTCGATCTGCTGCCGCTGACCCGCGACGGGCTCAAGGCGCTGGGGACCGCCGAGCGCGGCGGCAAGGAAACCGTCATATCCCCCACCGCGCTCCCGCCCACCGCCGTCTCGCCCATGGCCTTCCCGCAGGCCGGCGGCCCGTGGACGGGTGGCGGCGCCGTGGTCAAGACGTCCGGTCGGGTGTTCTTCAGCTTCCAGGGGCGTACGGCCTCCTGCTCCGGCAATTCCGTCACCAGCCAGAACGGCAGCACCGTGATCACCGCGGGCCACTGCGTGAAGTACCAGGGCAGCTGGCACACCAACTGGGTCTTCGTGCCCGCGTACGACAACGGCCAGGCGCCGTACGGCCAGTGGTCCGCCACCAAGACCTTCGCCACCGACCAGTGGGCGGCGAGCGAGGACATCAACTACGACGTCGGCGCGGCCGTCGTCGCCCCGCTGGGCGGCAAGAAGCTCGCCGAGACGGTCGGCGCGCAGGGCCTGAGCTTCAACGGCGGCTACAACAAGGCGATGTACGCCTTCGGCTTCCCCGCGGCCTCTCCGTACGACGGCACGAAGCTCATCTACTGCAGCGGGAACTCCTCGAGGGACTTCCTGTTCTCGAAGGACCACAGCCTGGGCTGCAACATGACGGGCGGCTCCAGCGGCGGCCCCTGGTTCACCTCGTTCAGCGAGGCCACCGGCACCGGCCTGCAAGCCTCGGTGAACAGCTTCGGCTACGTCTTCCTGCCGAACCGGATGTTCGGGCCGTACTTCGGCAATGAGGCCAAGGCCGTCTACGACAAGGCCCAGATCTCCTGAGCCACTTGAGCCACTCGGTCCGGCGGGGGCAGCTCAGCCCCCGCCGGCCCGGGGCGCGGCCGCCGCCTCGTGCACGCCCTCGGTGTCCACATGCGGCAGGATCCGGTCCAGCCACCGCGGCGTCCACCAGGCGGCCCGCCCGAGCAGCGTCATCACCGCCGGCACCAGCAGCAGCCGCACCACGGTCGCGTCGATCAGCACGCTCACGGCGAGGCCGAGCCCCAGCATCTTCACCACGATGCTGTCGCTGATGATGAAGGCGGCGAAAACGCTGACCATGATCAGCGCGGCACAGGTGATCACCAGCGCGGTGATCTCCAGCGCGTGCGCGACGCTCGCCTTCGGGTCGCCGGTGCGCAGCCACGCCTCATGGACGCGGGAGAGCAGGAAGATCTCGTAGTCCATGCTCAGCCCGAAGACGATCGCGAACATCATCATCGGCACATAGCTCTCGACGGGCACCTTGCCCGACACCCCCAGCGCCGGGCCGCCCCACCCCCACTGGAAGACGGCCACCACGACTCCGTACGAGGCCGCGATGGAAAGGACGTTCAGCACCGCCGCCTTCACGGCGACCAGCACTCCGCGGAAGACGATCAGGATGATGACGAAGGCGAGAGCGACCACCACGGCGATGATCAGGGGCAGCCGGCTGGAGAGGATGTCCAGGAAGTCGACCTGGGCGGCGGTCGTGCCGGTCACATAGCCGTGCGCGGAGGTGCCGGAGACGGCGTCCGGCAGGATGTCGTCCACCAGCCGGTTGACCAGCTTTGTGGTGTCCTCGTCCTGCGGCGCCTGCTGCGAGTAGGCGGTCGCGACCAGTACGTCCCCGTCCTGAGTCGGCTTCAGCGGCGTGATCGTGGCGGCCCCCGGCACATTGGTCAGCGCCTGCTGGGCCTTTGCGGAGAGGGCCGCCCGGTCGGCCGGCGCCACCGAGGTCTGGTCGATGACGACGGTCAACGGCCCGTTGGAACCCGGCCCGAAGGCGGCCGACATCAGGTCGAACGCCCGCCGGTCCGTGAAGGACTTCGGATCCGCTCCGTCCCCGATATGGCCGAGCTGGATGGAGAACAACGGGATGGCGAGCACCGCGATGACGGCCACTCCGCCGGCCAGGAACTGCCACGGCCGGCGCTGGACGCGCCGCGCGTACCGGTGCCAGGTTCCGTGCGCCTCCTCACCCGGCTGGGCGTCCGCCTCCGCGACCGGCTTGCGCACCCGGTACTTGTCGATCCGCCGGCCGATCAGCCCGAGCAGGGCGGGCACGAGCGTGAGCGCACCGATGACGGCCGTGACGACGGTGACGGCGGCGGCCACGCCGAGTTTGGAGATGAAGCTGACCCCGGAGACGGAGAGTCCGGCCAGGGCGATGATGACCGTGCATCCGGAGACGAGCACCGCCCGGCCGCTGGTGGCCACCGCCTGGCCGGCCGCGTTCACCGGGTCCGCGCCGTCCATGAGGTTCTGCCGGTGCCGGGTGATCAGGAACAGCGCGTAGTCGATGCCCACGCCGAGGCCGATCATGGTGGCCAGCGTGGGTGAGACCGTGGCGAAGGTGAACGCGGCGGCGATCAGCCCGAGCAGGGCAAGCCCGCAGATCACGCTGATCAGCGCCGTCAGCAGCGGCACACCGGCGGCGAGCACGCTGCCGAAGCCGACGAGCAGGACCACGATCGCCACGGCGAAGCCGATCACCTCACTGGTCCGGTCGTCGGCGGGGGGCCGGGCCAGCTCACCCAGCGGACCGCCGTACTCCACATCCACTCCGGCGGCCCGCAGCGGCTGGACCGCCTCGTCCACCCCGTCGAGGTACGACTCCTCGAGGGTGGAGGGCTGCTTGTCGAAGCGGACGGTGATGTACGCGGTCGAACCGTCCGAGGACAGCGGACCGACGTTCTGACCGGACGGCTGCGGCGGTGGAGTGGCCCCGGCGGAAGGCAGCGGATTCTGCGCCGAGATCACATGCGGCAGCTTCTGCAGATCGCCGATCGTGGTGGACATCTGCGAGCCGTAGGCGGTGAGCGGGTTCGAGGTGTCGTGCAGAACGATCTGGCTGCTGTAACCCCCGGCGGAGGGCTGGTGCTTCTCGAGCACGTCCAGCCCCTCCGTCGACTGGACGCCGGGCAGCGAGAAGTCGTCGGAATACTCACCGCCGTACGTGTGATGCAGGATCTGAAGGCCGACGAGCGCGACCAGCCAGCCGACGAGGACGAACACACAGCGGCGGGCGCACCACTCACCGAGCCTGCGCAGGAGCCCCTTACGGGGCGCGGGTTCGGACAGGCGGGAGGTCTGCGGCGGCAGCTCAGCCTTCGTCATGCGTCTCTCCCGACAAGGGACCGAAGCGGACGTTCCGCATTAGAAGTCCGATTCGCCGGGACGGCACGCGCAACGGTCGGGCACCAC
Source organism: Streptomyces sp. NPDC002870 (assembly GCF_042888505.1). Lineage (NCBI taxonomy): Bacteria > Bacillati > Actinomycetota > Actinomycetes > Kitasatosporales > Streptomycetaceae > Streptomyces > Streptomyces sp. NPDC002870. The sequence continues at coordinate 66,275 of NZ_JBIAPW010000007.1, read as the reverse complement.
GACGATGCGCAAACGGCGCCTTGACGGATCCGAGGAGCAGGCAGGGGGCGATCAACCGTGTGACAGAGCCGCTTACTGGACAGGCCCGGTCAGCTCAGCCTCCAGCCGTCGCCGAGCTTCGTGGGCAGGGGGTCGGCGAGGTAGTGCTGGATGGTGGGGGTGAGGAGGTCGGTGACGGTGTCGGCGGGGAGGGTGGCGATGTCGCCCACCTGCCAGATGTAGCGATTCATGACCATGCCGACGATCTGGGTGGAGATGAGGCTGGCGCGCAGGGTGCGTTCGGTGTCGGGCAGGCCATGGGAGACGACGGCCAGGACGAGTTCGGAGAACAACTGCCGCAGGCGGTGCATGGCGGCGGGTTCCTGGGCGGCGGTGAGAATGATGGAGCGCAGGATCTCGGCGGTGGCGGGGTCTTCCCACAGGCGCAAGGTGGCCTGCACGAACGCGCGTCCGCGCTGGTGTATGGGCTGCTCGGCGGCGGCGGCCACGGCTGCACCGAACGCCTCGGGGGGTTGCATGACCGCTTCCAGCAGCCCGGTCTTGGTGCGGAAGTAGTAGTGCACCAGGCCGGGGTCGACGCCGGCGTCCTGGGCGACCGACCGCAGTGAGGTCGCGGCGTAGCCACGGGTGGCGAAGCATCTGCGGGCGGCGGCGATGATCTTGTCCGCCTGCTCTCCGCGCTCTCCCCGGGGACCTCGCCCAGTCACACCGCATCACCTTCCGTAACAGGTCAGAGAAGGGACTTCCGTCCGCGACAGTTTCATCATACGCTGAAATTAGTTTCCACATGTGAGGAAATTAGGAGTCGGTCATGCACGCGCTCAAGGATGAGTGGATCACGGCGTCCGACGGCGTCCGGATCTGCGTCGATGTGTACCTGCCCGACGGGGACGGCCCGTTCCCCGCGTTGTACGCGGTAGCGCCCTACCAGAAGGACCTGCTGTACCTGCCGGCGGTGTCGATATTCCGGTACATCGAGACCGGCCCGATCGACTACTGGACCGGCCACGGCTACGCGGTCGTGATCGGCGACCAGCGCGGCACCGGCAGGTCCGAGGGGGAGTTCGAGCTGTTCGGGCCCGCCGAGCAGCGCGACTTCTACGACACCATCGAGTGGATCGCCTTCCGGCCCTGGTCGACCGGGAAGGTGTCGATGATCGGGGAGAGCGCCTACAGCGTGAACCAGTGGCTGGCCGCCGCGCAGCGCCCGCCGCACCTGACCTGCGCGCTGGTCTACAGCGGGTTCACGAACCTCTACCACGACGCGGTCTACCACGGCGGGGTCTACTCCATGGGGTTCGTCAACTTCTGGTCGACCGACCACCTCCGCGCCAGCGCCACCATCGGCGGCGGCGCCCCGCCCCGGCCCGGCGGCATCACCGCCGACATCATCGGCATGACTCTGGACCGGCCCGTCGTCGACGACTGGTGGGACCAACGAGCGGTGAAGGTGGAGGACATCGATGTCCCGGTGCTCAACATCGCCTGGTGGTACGGCGTCGGCCTGCACCTGCGCGGTCAGCTCGACGGCTACGAACGCCTCAAGGGCACCGACAAGCGCCTCGTCGTGCTCGCCGGCATCGACAGCCACGAGCGCTACTACCAAACCGAGTTCCTCGACACCTACATCCGCCCCTGGTACGACCACTGGCTCAAGGGCATAGGCAACGGTGTCATGGACGGCCCGCCGGTCCGTATCCAGGTCGGCAACACCGGGAGCCAGCTGCGGGCGGAATCCGAATGGCCACCCCAGCGCGCCGTGCCGACCACGTTCTACCTGCACCCCGAACCCGCACACGCCGTCCGCTCACTCAACGACGGCAGCCTCACCACCACCCCGCCCGCCCAGCCGGCCGGCGAGCCGACCGTCTACGACTACCCCAACCCCGAGTGGACGGTGGGCACCACCGTCATCACAGACGGCATCCCGCAGCCCACCCGCGGCATCCTCACCTTCACCACCCCGCCGCTGGAACACGACACCGAGGTCACCGGGAAGCTCACCCTCGTGCTGTACGCCGAGTCCGACCGGACCGACACCGACTTCCACGTCAAGGTCTCCGAGCAGAAGGCCGTTCCGAGGCTCAAGGCGGCCGTCATGCGCAAGGTCGCCAAGAACGTACCGCCGCCCTCCGCGATGGTCACCCGCGGCTGGCTGAAGGCCTCCCACCGCACCCATCCGCCCCAGCCGATCGAGCCGGGGACCGTCGTCCGCTACGAGATCGAGGTCTGGCCGACCTCCTACCTCTTCCCCAAGGGCAGCCGCATCCGCCTGGAGATCGCCAATGGCGACTCCCCGGTCGCCGACGGCCTGTTCCACCACTACTACGGCCACCAGGTGGGCCGCGACCTCATCCACCACGACGCCGACCACCCCTCCCACCTCATCCTGCCCGTTATCCGCTGACCCCCACCTCTTCCAACGGAGCAACCACCATGGCCACCACATCGTCTGCACCGAGACCATCCGCCCGCCGCCTCGCCGAAACCAACGTCCGGGTACTGCGACCGGCCGCCATCGGCATCGCTCTCCTCGCGAACCTCGCGTACGTGCTCGTCCTCACCGACGTCGCCGGGTACGACCTCAGGACTCCCGCTGTGCTCGGCCGGCCGGCCCAGTCCATCCAGATCAGCGTGGTGATTGCCGCCTCCGTCGTCCCGGCGATGCTCGGCTGGGGACTCCTGGAGCTGCTGGAACGATTCGTCCCACGGCGGGCCACCGTCATCTGGGAGGCGCTCACGGCTCTGGTGTTCGTCGCCAGCCTTCCCTACAACGGGGCCGGCGTCACAACGTCCGACCAGCTCCTGCTGGCCCTGATGCACCTGATCGTCGGCGCGGCGGTGATCCCCGCATTCGTGATCACGTCACTGCGCCGATCCTGACGCCCGGCTCAGGCCATCCGAAGAGCTCGTGGTGCGATCGCCGGCGTCACCAACGACGTCTGCAGCGTCTACCCCATGCTTACCGCCCTTCAACAGGCCCCCGCGTCCAGGTCGTCGCCGACGCCGGCGTCGGCCTCCTCCCCGCCTGACTCGCCCAACGCGAGCAGCCGCACCCACCCCGGAGTCCGCCATGACCATGGCCTACCTCGCCCAACCCGACCAGCAGCAGACCCTTGAATGGCTCGACGGCGGGCTGTTCACGATCCTGCTCGACAGCCAGGCCACCGAAGGACAGCTCAGTGTCGGACGGTTCGACATCCACAAGGGCGAGGCCCCACCCTTCCACCTCCACACCCGCGAGGACGAGGTGTTCCTCCTCCTCAAGGGCGAGGCACTCGTGTGGGTCGGAGACGAACGCCACGAACTTTCCGAAGGCGGCGTCGTCTACCTGCCCCGCAACATCCCCCATAGCTACCGCATCACGTCCGACCGAGCAGACCTCCTCCTCATCACCACCCCCGCGGGCATAGAGGAAATGTTCCGGCACGCCGGACGCGACGTCACCACCCCCCGCCCCGACGGGTTCGAGATCACCAAAGCCAAGCTCGCCGAAGCCGCCGCCCTGCGCGGCAACCGCATCATCGGACCACCTCGCTGACCATCCGCCCTCACCGCGTCCGCCCCCACCCGCCGTCCCGCATCCACCGCGTGACGGCCCGCCGATACGTCGAGCCACGAAGTTCGGCGGGCCACCGCTGCACCCCAGCACGTTGAACCGGATACGCGCGCGTCCAGCGATGGCCCCGGCGCCTCCCACGCACCCGAACCACCCCGAACCCCAGGCCAATGTGCCAGGCAACCGCCCCCGGCCCCGCCCGCGTTCGGACACCACCTCGAACAGACCCCGGAAACGCCGAGATCCCGCCCGATCTAAGTGATCGGACGGGATCTCGTGTTGGTGTGGGCCGTTCGCGGGTGGGTCTGAGCTGGGGGTACGCCGCAGTTCGCAGAGCGCTTCCCAACAACAGGAACGCATTTTCCCACGTCGATGCACAATGCACGCAAGTCGCGGTCAGGTTGGGGCCTGTCCTGTGGGTCGTGGTATTTGCGGTGGCTCGGGTGGGGGACTGGGCTCCAGGTGGCGCGTCAGCTGATCGCCCATGGTGGGTGTGGCCGGGCCGGGGGTGTCGAAGCCTAGGTGGGAGGCGAGGTCGCGTGCATGGTGGCGGGCCGCGGCTTCCAGCACCGTGGCGTAGGCGTCGGCGGCGCCTCGCAGGCGGTGCCTGCTCGTTACGGCCAGGGCAGCGGCGATCAGGGCCGCTGGCCACCATCGAGAGGCCAGCGGAAGGTAGAGCAGCGCCCAAGCGGCCAGGGTGGCTGCCCGGGTGGCGGCGGCGCGCGCGGTGGTGGCCTCGATGCCCCGGCGGCGGGCATCCGGGGGTAGCCGTCCTGTCACATTGCAGTGCCGCGGTGCTTGTGGAACCTCATGCGCTGTCTCCCGCTGCGCGGCAGGAGGGAAGTCGGGCAGTTCCGGAGTGCAAGCCCTGCAAGCAGGGGCCTCCGTTTCGTGCCTCGCAGCGGCAGCCCTGTCTGCCTCACGCACGGCTACGCTTTGCCTGGTTCGGCCACAGCCGACGGGTGTAGGCGGATATGCACTGCCCTGGGCAGACGGCGTCCAATCCTGGGGCCCACAGGTAGTGGTAGTCAGGGAGCGACACAGGCTTGCCGCCAGAAACAGGGAGCACGGTAGTAGTGCGACAGGGGCAGATACCCCCCGAGTGTGCCCACAGACTTGATGTCTTTGGCCAAGCGCGATTGCCGGGGGGTGGTTGGGCAGGCTAGCGGCAGCGATACGTGTCCCTCGCCCTACCTTGTCACTCGTGCCGGGTAGGGCGTCCCGACGGCAGGGCAGATCCTGCGGTGAGTGTGAGAAATATGCTGTCGTAACCGCCCAATGATCTCGCCGGGGCTGCCAGGCCCACGAGCAACAGCTGCCGCCACCGTCGCGGGAGCGGTAAGAAGAGCCGAGAGCGGCCGTAGGCCGCGGTGCCCCAGCGGTCGGTGGCGTGGAGCAGGGTGAGGTTGCCGCGTACGACTCCAGCCAGGATCGCGAGCAGGATCAGAAGGGGGATCGGACCGGGCGCGAGGGCAAGTGTGGCGGTTGTGGCTCCGCCTGCTGCGATCAGGACGGCGGTGCGGGCAGTGACTCCGGTATAACGGGCAAACGTGGCGTAGAGTGTGCGGCCCAGCGTCTGTCCGGCGCCCCACCAAGTCCCAGCGCCCATCCCGCGGTTGTCGAGTCGGCGTCACGTTCAGTGAGCAGCTGTGTGAAGGTCGGGGCCCGGCCGTAGGACTTCATGTCGACGAGGTAGACGTCCTTCTCCGGGCGGGAGAGCTCATTGACGCCGTGCGGGTAACACGGTGCCGCAGGAGTGGACGTTGGGGTCGATCAGCGGGGCCAGTTCGATGGGGGCCTGGAGGCGTTCGTCCAGGCCGAGGCGCAGCTCGTCGAGGAACGAGAGCTCGGGGTGGAAGCCGGTCAGCGGACTCCTCGCATGGAGCCCGTACGACCCGGCGATCGGTCAAGCGGATGAGCTGGCGGTCAACGAGGTGAGCCGCCGACGTGTTCGGGCGGCGAGGGGAGCATCGGGACCGTAGAGATCGGTGACAGTGGCGAGCAGGTCGCCTCCGAGTCGTACGGAGTCGGCAGTCGGCAAGGCGCGCCAAAGGCTGTAGACGAGCAGGGTGGCGTGCTCGGTGTCCGGGTGGTCGTTGCCCTGGACGGCGGCGCGGAGCCGGGCCGTGTGCAGGTACCAGCCCACGGCAGCGGAGTGGTCCTCAGCGAGATGCGCGATGTGCGCACGGACTTCGCGGATGTGGACGGTGTGCAGGTGGGATTCGCCGTACTGGGCGGTGATCTCCTCGTCCAGCCGGTGGGCCTGCGCGGAGGCTTCGGCGTGCTGTCCGGCGGCTGCGGCGGCCGCGATCGCCGACAATTGCTCGTGGACCGTCCGGGGCACCTCCTCCACCGGCGCGGCGTAGGGAGACGCGGCAGCCGGTTGCGGGGCGCCGCTGGACTCCCAGAAGGCTGGGGTGACCGTGCCCCAGGGCTGGTAGAGCTCCTCGTGCCGCACGGCAAGGCTCCCTACCGGCGACGGGCGAGGGCTCAGGTCGGCTCCCATGTCAGACAGTCACCCCGTGTTTGCGAAGGTACGGGATCGGGCTGATGTCCGATCCATAGGCCGGACCTGTACGGGCCTCGAAGTGCAGGTGCGGCCCGGACACGTTACCGGTCGCGCCGGAGAGCCCTATCTGCGTTCCGCCTGCGAGCTTCTGACCGGCCTTCACGTTCACCTTGGAGAGGTGGGCGTACTGGGTGTAGACGCCGTCGTCGTGGCGGATGACGACCTGGTTCCCGTACGCGCCGCCCGGCCCGGCGGTGACGACCGTGCCCGGCCCGGCCGTCGTGACCGGTGTGCCGACCGGGACGACGAAGTCGATGCCGGTGTGATAGCCGCTGGACCACATGGGTCCTCGCTGGCGGTAGGGAGTGGAGGCGGGCGCGTTGACCGGTACGGTCCAGCCCGCAGAGGATCCGCCGCCGGAGGCGGCCATCTCCGCGGACATCGCCATGATGTTTTTGACGTAGTGATAGGTCTGACCTTGGGCGAAGGACTCCGGCGGCACACCACGGTACTGATCGACCCGGCCCCAGCCCGCGTTGTAGCCGGCCAGCGCTTGTTCGATCGGGCTGCCTCGGTATTCGGGGTGCTTCTTGCCCTTCTTCAGCAGTGAGCACATGAAGTCGGCCTGGGCGGGGATCGCGTCCTCCGGGTCCCATACGTCCTTGCGGCCGTCGCCGTTACCGTCCCGGCCCCAGGTCTGCCACGTTCCGGGCATGAACTGAGCGATGCCCTGCGCGCCTACTGACGATCCGGCGTCCGGTCGGAAGCCCGACTCCTGCTTCAGCTGGGCCGCCAGGATCGCCGGCGGCAGTCCCTGATCGCACGAGGCGGCCGCGTTCATGATGAGCGGCGCGTACTTGGCCGGCACTCCGTTCTTGCCGCCGATCCGCAGTCCGCTGCCTGTCGGCTCCTGTGCTCCGCCGCCTCCGCCCTTGTCGTCGTCGAAGGCGGCCACGAGCATCACCACCCCCACCCCGAGCGCCACGGGCGTCATGACGAGTCCGGTGGCCACGACGGCCACCACGCGCTTGATGCCCACCCAGTCCCCCTCTGGCCTGGCTTTTGAGTTTGCTCCCCGAAAGGCAATCTCGCGGCCGACCCTGCACGGGTTCAAGCCCTTCGGAATACGTTATCTTGCGTGACACTATGCCATCTGCGCTTACTAGTGGGACTGTTGAGAATTCGTTTAGTCGACGTACACCAGCTCCATGTAAGGTCTACGTGCAGTCTGCATGGGCTCGCGGGGGCCTGATTTATTAGCGCCTGCGAATCTTTGCAGCGTATTTAACGGGGGAATAGTGGGGAAAAGGGGTGTTTTTGCGCCCGTATTGCCGGATGGGGCACGTCTGGTGCTGCCTGTCATGGCAGCAACAGGCGGAAGCGGGCGCTCAACTGTCGCGAATCTGCTGGCCTGTGGGCTGGCGGCGTCGGGGAGCACGGTTGTGCTGGACACCGCTCCGCGGCTCTCCTCGCCGTGGCCTGCCTGGACGTCCGAGCAGGCAGCCGCGGGGCTCGCCTCGCTGCCCGCCGACCGGCCGCTGGCTCGTTCCCGGGTGCACGGCGCTGCCGCCCACCGGCCCGGTCTTGCCAACGGCAGCTGGCAGGTCCTGACGGACGGCCGGGACTGGCACAGTGCCCCGCTCGCTCTGCCGCAAGCGCCCGCGGCCTGGTACCAGTTGGCCGCAATCGGCGGCTGGCAGAGCGTCATCGCCGACTCCACGCACCCCGTGGCCCACGACGTTCTCGCCGCACGCTGCGAGAACCGGCAGGGCCTGACACGCGGATGGTGCGACGTGCCCTTCGCCATACCGGTGCTCTGCGCGGCCGCGACCGCCAGCGGCATCCAGGCGCTGCAGCAGGCCGTGATGGCCCTGCACGCCGAAGGCCTGCCGTTGCAGCGCACCGTCGTTGTGCTGGTCGGCACCAACGACGGCCGCCCGCCGGCCGTCGCGCGCGCAGGGGCGACCATGCTCGCCCCGCGCACCCACGCGGTCGTTCAGCTCCCCCACGACTCCCACATTCGCGCCCACGGGATGCGCGAGCCCGACCGGCTGCGCTCCCGGACCCGGCAGGCCGCCGCGACGCTCGCGTCCGCCGTCCTTGCCGCGGCGCACGCCACCTGGGGCCAGCCGCTGCCTCCGGCCGCTCGACCCCGCCCGCTTTCCGTTCCAGTCCCCGCCCTTTGACGAGGTGTCCGCCATGAGCCAGATCCTGGAAACCCTGAACAACGTCGCCGCCGACCCTCACTGGCAGCTTCTTGCTGCCGACGACCCGAAGAAGGACGGCGGCGGAGGCCCCGTGCCCGGAGTGGTCCCCGCCCTGCCGGCCGAGGTCAACAATCCCGTCAAGCAGATTCTCGGCTGGACAGCCGGCCTCGGGTTGGCAGGCGCGGTCCTCGGTGGCCTGCTCGGCTGGGCCTTTGTTGCCGTCGGCCACAACACCGAACGCGCCCAGCTCGCCGCCCGCGGCAAGCAGGGCGTCCTGTGGAGCTTGATCGGTGCGGGCGGCATCGGGGTGACGAGCGCCCTCGTCCTGTCCTTCTACAACATGACGAAGGGCGGCTGACATGGATGCTCACGACCGCAAGGCGCGCCGCGCCAAGCTCACCCTGATCGGCCTCGGCACCCTGGTCGGCGCCGCCCTGGTCGGCGGAGGTGTGACCGCCTTCCTCGTCCTCGGCGGCGACGACGAGGCGAAGTCCGGGTCCGACAAGCCGTCGGCGAGCGCGACGCCGTCGCCGTCCGCCTCGGCCGACAAGGGTCTGTGGAACAAGAAGATGACCCCGGCCAAGGGACAGAAGGTGAAGCTGGAGGTGCCGACCGGCCAGAAGAACGGCCTGTCGACTGGCTTCCCGCGCACCGCGTTCGGTGCGATCTCGGCCGCCGTGTACTTCCACGAGGAGTACGCCTGGCTCGATGACCAAAGGGCACGGGAGCAGCTGGAGGTCATCACCTCCCCGGACGCCACCGGCTACATCGACGAGCAGATTTCCGAGGTCCGCAAGCTGCGCGAGGGCGCTGGCCTGCCGCCGTCCGGCGGCGCCCCGGCGAACCTGACCGTCACCACCACCGTCGAGGCCGTACGCGCCAAGTCGATCCTCGCGCCGGACGTCGCCCGTGGCGACGTCGTCCACGTCTGGCTGTCCTTCGACCGTTACGCGACTGGCCCGGAGGGCGGGGCGGACGACAACCCGATCAAGGGCGACACGTCCGACCTGGTCCTGAAGTGGCAGAACGGCGGATGGAAGCTCACCAACGAGGCGAAGTACCTGTCCAAGCGCACCAACCCCGTCGCCTACGACCCGAACTCGCCCTATGCCTGGCAGGACGGCTGGTGGCAGGTGCGGCATGCGGACTGAGCGGCTCGCACGGGTCCTGTCCCTCCTGCTGGTCCTGCTCTTCTCCTTCGGCCTGAGCGGTGCCGGAGCCACGGCGGCCTACGCGGCCGACGACCCGAGCAAGCACGCCGACTACGGCCCGCCCAAGGACCCGCCGAAGGAGTGGGTGGAGGGCGGCCTGGCCATCGGCATCGACCAGGACGGCAACTACTGCGTCCTCAACGAGGCCGAGGGCTGCAACCTGGACGCCGGCGAGATTCCCGGCACCATCGACATCTGCGAGGGCGCCGACGGCACCGGTTCTGCCTCGGAGGAGTGCTCGGACGCGGACCGGCATGCCTTTGAGATGCGGCGCCTGGAGAAGTGGCGCAAGGCGTACAACAAGGACGCTCCGGAGTTCGAGAAGCTCAACAAGTACGTCACCGCCTGCGTCGAGAAGGGCGGCACGTTCGAGGACTGCCTGCGCAAGGGCAGCGAGGAGTACCCGCCGCCGGCCAAGGGGCCGATGGACTGGATCGGTGGCAAGATCTCCGAGCTGGCGTCGGACGCCCTGAAGGAGGCCGCCAACTACATCGGCAAGGCCGTCGTGTGGCTCCTGAGCGAGTTCGCGAAGGTCTTCAACTCCGCCTCCACCATCAACCTGAACGAGACCGGCATCGGCTCGGTCACCGGCATCATGACGGCCCTGTCCGTCGTGGTCGCGACGTTCCTGCTGCTGCTGCAGTTCGGCAAGGTCGGGCTCAGCCAGCGCGGCGAGCCCGCCGCCACGGCCTTCGTCGGCCTGGCCAAGTGGGCGGTCATCTCTTCCGTCTACCTCCTGGCGACGCAGACCGCCCTGAGCTGGTCCGACGCGATCAGCACCTGGATCATCAACTACACCTTCGAAGGCGGCGGCAGCGGCGAGGCCGACGCCACTGCGGCCATGCAGCAGCAGCTCGGCACACTCTTTGGCGGCCTCATCGTCGGCGGAGGAGGCACGGCCGCCGTCGGCGGCGCCCTCATCGCTGGCGAAACCATCACGGTCGCTGCGGTCGGCGTCATCATCGTGATCGGCATCGTGTGCATCCTTGCCATCGCAGCCCTGTGGATCGAGGTCCTGCTCCGCCAGGCCGGAATCATGATCCTGGTGGCGACGATGCCCGTCGTCCTGGTCGGGCAACTGTCGGACGCTACCCAGGAGTGGTGGCCCAAGGCTCGCAACGCGCTGATCGCGCTCATCCTGATGAAGCCGGCGATCGTCATCTGCTTCGCAATCGGCTTCGGCGCCATGACCGAGGGCAAGGGCGCCCAGAACATGTTCGTCGGCCTCGTCATCTTCGTCCTGGCCTGCTTCGCCTGGCCGGTGCTCGCCAAGTTCATGACCTTCTCCACCGTCGGCGGGGGCAGCTCGGTCGCCTCCGGGCTCATCAGCTCGATCGGCTCGTCCGCCTCGTCCACGACCGGCGGCTACCGCCCGGACGTGAGCGGCGCAGGCGCGGTCGGTGGCGGCAGCGGCTACACCCAGGCGCTGGAGCGCGACACCTCGCAGACCATGGCCAGCGGCTCGAACGCCGCTGCGGGCCGCAGCTTCGGCTCCAAGGTCGCCGGTTCGATCGCACTGCCCCTGCAGGTCCTGGCCGCGGGCAAGGACGTGCTGGAGTCCGGCATGGCCAACACGGCCGCGCACGCGGGCCTCGATCACGGCTCACCCGGCGGGCGTCACGCGGTCATCGCCCCCCGCCGCTCCGGTGGCGGGACTGCCGTTGAGGCCCCGCCGGACAGTGCGCACCCCGCCCCGTCCGCGCCGGCCATGCCGCCGCCGGGCGTACGGGAGTCGGCCCCGCCGCCCGCCCCACGACCCTCCGGCAACACGAACACCCCGCCAAACGGGAACGGGAGCTGATCCGTGGCGACCTCACAACCGAGTACCTACGGCGGGTGGCAGTCCGAGAAGTCGGGCTTCATGGGCCGTCTGTCCGGCCCCGGCTTCGCGCTGGTGGCCGCCGCCTCCGTGTCCGCCCTGATCCCGATCAACCTGGGCAGCTGGAGCGCCGCCCTGGTGTGCATCCCGGTGTCCCTGCTCCTGCTCGTCCTCGCCCTGGGGCGGGTCATGGGCCTGAGCGCCGACGAATGGATCGTTCTCGCAGTTAGGCATCAGATCGCCGTGTCCAAGAAGCGGAACCTCTTTTTCTCCGGGGCGTTCGCCCCGGCCTCCACGAAGACCGGCGAGCAGCCCATGGACCTGCCGGGGACCCTGGCCCGGCTGCGGATCCTGGAGGCGCCGGACGGCCTGGGCGGCCAGCTCGGCGTCGTCCACGACCCGGTGACGGGCCATTACACGGCCGTCGCCCGCGTCACCTTCCCCGGCCTGGCGCTGGTCGACACCGACCAGCAGACTGCCCGGGTCAATGCGTGGGCCGGGCTGCTGCGCTCGTTCTGCACGGAGGACTCCCCCATCGTGCGGATCGCCGTGCACCAGCGGTGCCTGCCCGACGACGGGGCAGCCCTGAGGTCGTGGACGGGGCGGCACGTCACTCCCGACGCCCCGGCCGCTGCGGTGACCGCGCTCGCCGAGGTGATGGAGGGCGCAGGCCCTGCGGCCACATCGAGGGAGACGTATCTGGCGGTGACCCTGTCCGCGGCCCGGGCCAAGCTCGCCATCAAGGGCGCCGGCGGTGGCCAGGTTGGCGCGGCCGCCGTCCTGGTCCGCGAGACCACCGCGATGCTCGGCTCGCTGAGCACCGCCAGCCTGCAGGTCGTCGAATGGCTTTCGCCCCGCGGCGTCGCTGCCACCGTGCGCAGCGCGTACGACCCGGACGCGCAGATGGAGTTGGCCACCCGCGCGGCGGCCGCCGAGGAAGAGGGCTGGAGCGGGCTCGTGCCGGGCGTCGACCCGGCACTGGCCGGGCCTGCGGCCGCGGAGTCTGGCTGGGGCACCTACCGGCACGACGGCGCCTGGACGGTCACCTACCAGGTGCGGATCTGGCCGCAGTCCGAGGTGTACGCCACGGTCCTGCAGCCGCTGCTGCGGCCGCGGCGCAACGCGCGGCGGTCCATGAGCCTGGTGTACGAGCCCATCGGGCCGCGCCGGGCCCGCCAGGAGCTGGCCCGCGAGAAGGCCAAGCGCAGTTCCGCCCGTCATCTGCGGGCCAAGACAGGCCGGGACGAGTCGGAGGACGAGCGCCGCGAGGCCCTGATCGCCCGCACCCAGGACGCCGCCCGGGCCGCCGGTCAGGGCGTGGTGCGGATGACGGCCCTCCTCGCCGTCACTGTCACCGACGTCGCGGAGCTGGAGACCGCGTGCGCCGAGATCCAGGCCGATGCCGCGGCCTCCGGGCTGGAGCTGCGGCGCATGTGGGGAGCCCAGGACGTCGGCTTCGCCGCCAGTGCGCTGCCGCTCGGACAGGGCCTGCCGGAACGAAGGATGGGCTTCTGATGGGTCTGCTCTCACGCCGCCGCGGCGGCGACACCCTCTTGGAGGCCGCCGGGCTCGGCGAGGCCAGCGGCCTGGACGCCAGATCCGTGCCGGCGCAGGCCGCACCCTCGGCGCGTGAACTGCGCCGGGCGCGGCTGCTGGAGAACCCCGACACGGTCATGCGGGTCGCGCCCCGCAAGGGCTGGCCGCAGCCGTACGCGGGCCGGGCCGCGTCCCTGCCGCGCGTCGAGGTGGTCCGCGCCGACACCACGACCGCCGCCGGCGCCTATCCGTTTCTGCACGCGGGCGGCCTGCCGCCGGTCGGCGCCTACATCGGCCAGAACACGCTGACCACGCAGGCCTTTTCGGCGCACCCCGCGGTCTGGGTCAGCGAAGGGCTGTGCACCAACCCGAACGTGATGATCACCGGCATCCCCGGCAGCGGGAAGTCGGCCCACATCAAGGCGCTGGCGTTCCGGCTGATGGCGTTCGGGCACCGCACGCTCATCGCCGGCGACGTGAAGGGCGAGTACGCCGGGCTCTGCCGCCATCTGGGCGTGGAGCCGGTCCGGCTCGGCCCCGGCCTGCCCGGCCGGCTCAACCCGCTGGACGCCGGGCCGCTCGGCGCTGGCCTGGAGGACGTGACGGACCCGGCCGAACTCCGCAGCCGCATGCAGGAGATCCACCGCCGCCGCCTCACCCTCCTCAAGGCGCTGCTGGAGCTCCAGCTGCGGCGCACCCTGCAGCCGCAGGAGGAAGAGGCGCTGGACGTCTCGGTGCGGGAGGTGACCGGCGAGCTGCATGGGCAGTCCCGCCTCGCGGTGCCCACCCTGCCGCTGGTATACGACAAGCTGCGCGACCCGACCGAGGAGATGGCCCGCGAACTGCGGGTGCGCGACGGCGAGGTGCAGCTCGCCCGCGAGCAGATGGCCTCCATCCGCTCCGCGCTCGGCGGCATGGTCAACGGCCATCTCGGCGGCCTGTTCGACCAGGAGACGAGCATCGGCCTGGACTGGGACGCCCCCATCCAGTCGGTCGACATCAGCGCCCTGCAGGACTACGGCGACGAGACCGTCGCCATGGTGCTGTCCTGCGTCTCCTCCTGGGCGCAAAGCGCCATCGACCGGCCCGGCTCCCGCCCGTGGGTCGTGGTGCGGGACGAGCTGTGGCGGCAAATGCGCTCCGGCGGCGCCGCGATGGTCAAGAAGATCGACGCCGACCTCAGGTTGTCCCGCGCCACCGGAACGATCCAGGTCCTGGCCACCCACCGGCTCTCGGACTTCGAGTCGGTCGGCGCGGCCGGATCCGAAGCCGTCGCGATCGCCAAGGACCTCATCTCCTCCTGCGAGACCCGTATCCAGCTCGCGCAGGACACCCGCCCACTGCAGATCACCCGCGAGGCCATCGGACTTACCGACGCCGAATGCGACCTGATCGGCTCCTGGGGCGCCGGCCAGCGCGGCCGCGCGCTGTGGAAGGTCGGTCGCGGCGGCGGCTCGCACGCCGTGCAACTGGTCCTCTCGCACACCGAGGAGAAGCTCTTCGAGACCGACGAGAAGATGGTGATCTGAAATGCCCTCCAAGACCGGTGCGGGCGCCGCCGGAGGGCTGGACGACAACAGCCTGCTCGCCGCGTACGCCGCGGGCCTGGCCGTCACGGTCGGCGGCGGCGTACTGATCGCGGCCCCACTCGCCGGACTGCTCTCGGGCCGTGGCTGGGCTCACAGCGACCAGCCCATCCCCTCCCGGGTGCTGCTCGCCCTGGTCCGCGGCCCCGGCTCCGCCTACGAACCGGCCCCGCCCGCCTGGCTGTTCTACACGCTGCTCGTGCTCCTGGTCGTCGGCCTGTTCGCCGTGGTCCTCAAGGCGGTCTCCGCGCTGAACGGATTCGGCTCCACCGGCGGGGCGCAGTGGGGCGGCAAGAAGGTCGAGCGCAAGCTCGCCGCCCCGCAGGACCCGGCCGCCCGCGTGAACCGGATCACCGCTGGGCGCGGGATGCGCACCAAGAAGATCGTGGCTGCCCAGCCCAACATCTCCGCCACCGTGTTCGGCGTCCCCGGCTCGTCGAAGACGACCGGCCTGGTGCTGCCGAACGCCGCCGAATGGCAGGGCCCGCTGGTTGTCACCACCACCAAGGCCGCCGACCTGGACATCATCTACGCTCGCCGCCGGACCCTCGGGCCGGTGTGGGTGATCGCCCCGGCCGGGATTCCCGGCCGCGCCACCAACAAGTGGTCGCCGGTGGAGTACTGCACGGACGCCAAGGCCGCCGACCGGATGGCCGCCTGGATGGCCGAGGCCTCCTCCTCCGGCGACGACAAGCGCGCCGCCCCGTGGATCGACCAGGCCAAGAGTGTCCTCAAGGGCGTGCTGCTGGCCGCGAACCTGTCCGGCGGCGGCATCAACGTGATGCGCCGCTGGCTGGGCCTGGGCAAGGACGCCGTCGACCACGTCCGCGCCGTCCTGCTGCAGCACGGCTACACCGAAGTCGCCGACGATTACGCCTCCCCCTGGCTGCGGCTGCACGAGGACGGAATCGGATCGGTGCAGTTCAGCCTCAACGTGCTGGCCCGTGTCTACGCCGACGAAGAAGTCCGCGAGACCTGCGCCTCCAGCGACTTCACCGTCGAGCAGCTGCTGGAGAAGAACGGCACCGTCTGCCTGATCGCCTCCGAGGCCGACGCCGAACGCTTCGCCCCGCTGCTGACCTCCATCATCGCGTCGATCATTCACGGCGCCGAAGTGCGCTACAACGCCACCGGCAAGCCGCTCAACCCGTCGCTCGGTGTGCTGGTCGATGAGGCCGGCAACATGCTGCGCTACCCGCGCCTGCCGAACATCCTGACCACCGGCCGCGGCATGGGCATCGACGTCCTGACCGTGTGGCACGACCTGTCCCAGCTCCGCGACCGGCTCGGCACCCAGAAGGCCAACACCGTGCTCTCCGCGAGCGGTCTGCGGATGCTGCTGCCCGGCTGCGGCGACCTGGAGACCCTGCGCTACTTCTCCGGCCTGTACGGCCGCACCGAAGTCATGCGGACCTCCCGCGGGCACTCCCGCGGCGAGTCCTCCACCAACAGCTCGCCCACCGAGACCGACCTCGCGCCGGTCCACTCGCTGCAGCAGCTGCCCGACTTCACCGCGATCGCCCAGTACTCCAACCTTCCGCCTATCAAGGTGAAGATGCGGCTCACCTTCCGCGACCGGGACCTCAAGCGGCTCCTGGCCGGCGCCCCTGCCACGCCCGCGACCGCCGCGGCGGTCGAGGCCGTGCCGGAGCCGGTGCGGAGGGACAAGGCGGCTGGTCATGGCTGACCTGGACAACCCCGCATCCCTGTGGCCGACGCCGCCGACCGGCGCGGCCAAGCCGGAGCCGCGCCGCTGGATCTGGTCGGCCATGGACCCGCCCGAGCGCCGGCAGCGGCTGCGCGAGCTCGCGATCTGGGTCGACTGGCTGCGCCGCACGTTCGAGCTGCACAACCAGATCCCGGCCTGCTGGTACCGGCACCCGCCGGTCGTCGAGCACCTGACCGCGCTGTACATCGGCTGGGTGCGGACTTACGCCGGCGAGGGCGGTCGGGATCTTGCGGAGGCGGACTGGATCAACACGTTGCATGCCTTCACCTCCCGGCTACAACTAGCCGCCTGCGCCAGCGGCCGTCATGAGGAGCCACCTCAGCCGCCGCCCCCGACTGCCGGAGCCAGCGAGGACTTCGAGGCCTACCTGCTCACTTCGCAGGCTACGACCGAGCCTGCGCAGCACCCGGCCACGGTTGAGGTCAACCGGGTGATGGCGCAGCTCGACCCACCATTGTAGTCGCTTCCGCGCCGTGCCCGGCCTGTTTGGGGGGCAATATGGGTCGACCTGGCGCGGAGGAGCCGCCGCACCGAGAGCACGACCGACCCGCCGGTGTTCCCGGCCCGCCTCGACGTGCCCTGGAGGAGATGATGACCGATCAGCGCCTAGAGCCCCCGGGCCCGCACAAGCGCCTGGTCCCGCAGGGCGATCAGGCCTCCCTAAGCCCGGCGAAAAGCCAGGGTGGGCAAAGGCGAAGCAAGTCCGCAGCGCGGACCGCGAGCTCCCCTCTGTGGGCAGGCGACGGAGACCCGTCCGGAGGACAGCTCCGCGAGGCCGCTCCCGTCGGGCTGGCGGATGAGCTGGTAGATCTGTGGAGATGTTCGACGCAGTCGAGGAGGCATGGGACGACCATGTTCCGCCCGAGCAGGGGCGGCCGATGTTCGGTCGGCGGTCCGCGACGATCTGCGCCAGTTGGAACGACAGTGGGGCAGCACCGTGCCCGGCGCTGCTCCGGCCACCGAGGGTGCACCGCCACCCGCCGGCGAGAGCCGCTCCCCGGCTCAGGTCAAGGAGTCAGTCAACGCGGTCAACCACGCGCTGCAACAGGCAGACGATCACGCTGCCGCGCTGAAAGATCTTCCTGAGCGGTAGCAACTGCAGACAGTCGCGGTGCTGTCAGCCACCCTTGGAACGTCGTGAAGGAGAAGGCCGACGAGTACTTCGACCAGTTGGGCGGCGGCCGGCGGGTACAAGAATTCTTGCTGGCAGTATTCACCCGGGCCTGTGAGGCGATCGCCAACCTGGCGATGGTCGGCGCCAAGATGCAGTCTCCCGTGGGATGAAGTCACAGTCCTTGACTCGGGCCGCGATGCTGAAGGCTACTGAGCCGGGAACCGGGAGGCAGTGGCCCCGCGGGAAGCAGCCTGTTGGGTAGCAAGAGTCTGCATTCTCTTCTGCGGAGTCCATGGTTCCCGCAGCGCCGGGTTATAGATCTCGGGAAGCGCCCACCGCCCGAAGGCACCTTGGTCAACGGCGACGCATCAAGTGATACCGGCGCGCGATACCTGGAAGCTCAACGCCTCGTGGTCAACGACCTGCAAGCGATCGTGCGGTGGGGGCCCTACGGCTGAATTCGCAGAACTCCCGCAGTCGAGGGAGATCCCAGGTGGGGAACGTTATGGGAGCGGACGGCCTGAGACCGAGCCTCACCTTTGTCAGCTGTACACTAGATGCCCGGACTCCGAACCCCCCATTTCGCAACCAGAGCGCAGTCGACACCCAAACCTCGCCTGCCTGCCCCCAGCCCGAAGAAAGCCGAACAAGGGAGCCTTCCTCATGCTCTGGCCCGCGCTCCGGGTGCTCTCCCGGGGAGAGCTGACATCCGACCAGCTGCAGCAGCTACTCGGCACGCTCCGGCTCGAAGAGCCCCCCCGCACCGAGGGTCCCGGGGCGGCGAGGAGCATCGCGCACCGCTCCTTCACCGACGACACGGGAACCCGCCTTGTCTTGGACCTCGCCCGCACCGGCGAGTCCGGCTGGGTGCTCGCCCTGTTCTTCGACGGGGAACCGCCCTCTACCGACATCGTAGAAGGTCACCGGGTGCTGCTCCGTGACGCCGTCGAACGGCTCGGCCTCACGCTCATCGAGATCACCCCCGCCGCAACCGCCGACGAGGTCCACGTCGTGCCCCCGCCGCCGCCCGGCACGTCCGAGTCCGGCATCGGCGTCTCCTGGGATCTCCCATACGACGAGCTGGACCAGCTGTGGCCACACGTTGGCCTGCGCAAGGACGCCCCCCGGGAGGTGAAGGAGGTCAAGCTGCGCGAGGTGATGCGCACCCCCGTCTGGTCCGTTGCCCCCTTCGCCCTCCGTCGCCAAGCCGAGGCCTTCCTCCGCGACATCTGAGCCCCCGTCTGAGCAGAACCGGCCTGGTGACGCCCCGTCTGGAGCGGGGCCGGACTGGCGCAGGGGATGAGACGGCGTACGGAGCAGCGAAGAATTGTGAGGACGGAGATCTACCGCTACTCACCTAGGAACGTCTGGTCCAGCAACTCCTTCGCCAGATCCGTGGCGAGGCGCGCCAGTTCCTCGCCGTTCCGACCGGGACCGAACGCGGTCCCCGGGGAAAGCCGGGCGGCCAGCTCCTCCAGCAGGCTGGCGACGATCATCGCGCGTAGCTCCGTGATGACCACGTTGCGGGTCGGCTCGCCGGGTAGCCGCTCATCCAAGCCCCGGTCTCTGTCGAGCCGCCGCCGCAGGTCCGCCGCCCGCTGCGGAAGAGGAATCGGCTCCGCCCGCCGGCCCACATACAGCCTCGCCGCTAGCGAATGCTCGAACGGATCAAGCGCTCCGCGCTCCGTGGCGGACTGCCGCAGCGTGTCGCCACTCAACACGGCACGCAAATTCCGGAGCGCGACGTCGCGCCGCGCCGACGAGTTCTCCACGGCTGGCATCGCGTCGAGCACCTCGATCGCCGCGTCCCGCAGCCGCGTGTTCGCGGCCCGGACCACGTCATCCTGCGACATTGCTCCCCATCATCCTCTCCAGCTTGCCATCGGTGTGCCGATCCGCGGACCCGATGCCCCTGCCACTCTTCGAACCCCTCAACGACGCCCGAACGGCGGGAACATCGGCTGCCATGTACCGTCGGATGATCTATGTATGATGCCTTAACCGCAGCCAGCAGGGAGGACGTTCGTGCCTTCGCGGTCGCACTCCGCCGCACAGCCTGACCCTACGAGTAGCGAGACGCTGCGCGCGCGGTACGTCGGTGCTGCGGACGAGGAGCTGCGGGCCGTTCAGGAGCGCGAGCAGTTGCTCCACGACTACCAGGGACGCCAGGCCGAGGCATACCCCGGCGACCACGGGGCGGTCTGGCAGGAGTTCACCGAGGAGCGGGCACAGCTCGCCCGGCGGCATGACGCCGGCCGGTTCAGCCTGCGCATCCTCGCCTACTGCACCGAATGGGACCCCCACAAGGGCGGCATCGTGGCGGTCAACCGGAACCTCGTCGAAGGGCTCGCGGCCGCCGGCCACGAAGTCTTCGTCCGCGTCGGGCACGAGGTGCCGCCGGACGCCTCCGCTGACCGCATCCACCTCATAGGGCCCCGGCGGTATGACCCCAACCGCGGCGAGCAGGAACAGCTTGTCTACGACGGCGAGAACCTGCCTTCCGACGTTGATGCCATCATCGGGCACAGCCGCTACTCCGGCCCCGAGGCGCTACAGGTACGCAACGAGCTGTACCCGGACACGCCGTTCGTCCAGGTGATCCACATGGTGACCGGCGCGCTCGCCCGGGTGGCGAACCGGCCGGACCTGGAGGTCGAGTTCGAAGATATCGAACGCCGTATGGTCGCCGCCGCCGACATGGTCGTGGGGGTCGGCCCGGTGCTGGAGAACGAGGCTCAGCGGCTCGCCGCCACCAACCCGGGCGATCACGTCCCTGCCGTCCACCAGATCATCCCTGGGGTGCCCTTCGAGGAGCAGCAGCTCCTGCCCTGGGACGGGGAGCGAACGCGCCAACTGCTGTTCGTCGGCCGCGCCGACGCCCCGCAGAAGGGGGCCCACCACGCCGCGCTGATGGTACGTCGACTGCTGGAGGACGGCATCGACGTCCAGCTCACCGCGCGCGGTGCCGCTCCGGAGACCGTGGAGGAAGTGAAGGAACGGCTGTCCAACATCGCCGGCCGCGAGGTCGTGGTCAAGCCGTTCTCGATCGATCGGAACGAGATCCTGGCCGACATACAGCAGGCCGACGTGTTGGTCATGCCCTCGCAGGCGGAGGGCTTTGGGCTGGTCGGGCTGGAGGCCGCGGGCGCGGGGCTGCCCGTCCTGCTGCCCACCACGAGCGGTGTTGGGGCCTTCTTCGGCGACCCGGACCGCTTCCCGCCGGAGATTACCCGGCTCAGCCTGGTCGAGCAGGGCTTCGAGGACCAGGTGGACGTGCCGCGCTGGACCGACAAACTGCGGGAGACCCTGCTCGACATTCCCACGGCGCGGGAGAACGCGCTCACCCTGCAACGGCTCCTGCGCGAGGCCAACACGACATGGGTGGGTGCGGCCGAATCCCTGGCCGCCGCGATCCAGGCGATGCCGGACACCAGCGCGCCGCGCCCCCAGGCGCCCGCACTGCCCGCGATGGCGGGGGGCGGCTGGGTGAACTGCGCGCAGGGCCACGCGCACTGGGGCCGGTTCGGAGCCGCCGGACTGCTGCCCGTCCACCGCGCCGCGGACGGTGAGGTCTACGTGCTCATCCATCAACGGGCCGCGGATACCGGCCAGGGGGGAACCTGGTCGCTGCTCGGAGGCGCGCGCGACAGCCACGAGTCCGCGG
Organism: Streptomyces sp. NPDC002870; assembly: GCF_042888505.1. Taxonomy (NCBI): domain Bacteria; kingdom Bacillati; phylum Actinomycetota; class Actinomycetes; order Kitasatosporales; family Streptomycetaceae; genus Streptomyces; species Streptomyces sp. NPDC002870. Next base: position 45,341 of record NZ_JBIAPW010000007.1, on the reverse strand, counting down.
CAGAGGCGGCAATCCGCGAGGCAGTCGGAAAGAGCGACCTCGATCCCGCCCACGTCCGCGTCGAGCGGGTCCTCCGGGACGACCACGGCGGCTGGTCGTACGACACCGTGATCGCCTCGGTCGACCGGCGGGTACCGGTCCAGCCGGTCGAGGACGAGTCCATCACGCTGGCCTGGGTCTCGCTGTCCGAGGTCCAGAACTTGAACCTCCACCCCGGCTTCGCCACGAACTGGCCGAGCTTCCAGGCCGAGCTCGACGCGGTGCTGAACGGCGAGTCGTCCACCAACGGCGCCACGCACTCCACCAGCGCGCTTCTGCTGCCCGCGCACCCGGTCACGGGCGCGGGCGTGGTCGCCAGGGAGGCGATCGACCATGGTGATGGCATCGCGAACAGAGAGCTGGTCACGTTCGACGACGGCACCCGGGCCGTCTACGAGAAGTACGCGCGGACCGGGGACGCAAGGTCCAAGGTGCTCGACGGGTACATCGGCCGGGCGGTGGGCGCCCGCGTCCCGCTGTCGCACCCGGTGGGACTCCGCGAGATCTACACCGACTACATGCCGGGTGAGCCGGCCTCCGCTCGCTATCGGAACCTGACCGAGCTGGCGGAGCAGGACGTGCCCGCGACCCGCGACGGTGTGTTCCTCGGTCTGCACTACGCGCTGACCGCCACCCGCGGTCTCACCGTCGACCAGCTCGTCCTCGGGGGACGTCAGAGCCTGATCGTGGTCGGCGACGGCTCCGCGTCGCACGGTTCCCTCCCGGACGCCGCGAATCCGTTCGTCCGCACCTTCTACCGGCAGGTCGAGCCGCGGGTGTTCTCCTGGGTGGACAACCCGATCTCCTCGGGCGACATCACGATCATGAGGCGGCAGCTCGACGGCCTGCGCGCCCTCTTTGAGCAGCTCGGTCGACCCGACCTGCACCACGAGGTTATGGAGCGGTTCGGCCAGGTGGCGCAGCACGCGACCGGAACCGATCCGCTGCTGCCCAGATCGCCTGGTGACCGGGTCGCCCTGCCCGACTCGACACCCGAGCGGCACTACCCTCTGCCCCCGCCGCCGGGCTCGCAGGAGCGGATCGACCATCAGCGGATCGGCGAGGCGCTGCTGACCGACAACGGCCGTATCACCGACACCAGCCAGGCCAAGACCATCGCCATCCAGGCCATCGCCGAGCGGATGCAGTCTTCGACGCCCGAGCTCGTCCAATCGGCATTCGGCCTGGTCGTCGGCACCGATATGGCGCACCGCCTGGGCGACGGCCGCTACCTCCTTGTGCCGCACCATGAGCAGTACCCCTCGATCGGGGCCGACGTCCTCCACGTCGACGAGCTCGACCCGGCCAACCCCCGGCACGCCCCGAACAAGATGGTGCGCATGGACGACCCGCGCGCCGAAACCCTGGCCCGCTGGATCGCGGTCAGCGAGCTCATGAGCTCCTGGGCGTACGGCTCCAACAACAACCTGCGCGTGCTGGCGTTGCAGGAGGCCGCCAAGGAAGAGTTCGGCCTCACCAAGGTGCTGGAGTGGCGGATGGACCCGGACACGCGCCAATCAGTGGACCTGGAACTCGACTACAACAGTGACGCACTGCGGGACTTCCTGCGCACCCAGTACGAAATGACCCAGGAAGTCCTCGCCAGCCGCGGCATCACCGAAGTGACCTCCTTTCGGGCGCTGACCTGGCAGGAGGGAGCGGCACAGCCGGACTGGGCCGGCCTGAATGTCGGCGACACTTTCGAGGCGGGCCACCGGCCGCTTGCAAGCTGGGCGGCGGACCGCCAGATCGTCGCCGATTGGCTGGAACAGCGCGGCGGTCACGCCGTGATCCTGGTCGACCGCAAGCCTGCGCGGGACATCCTGTCCATCCCCACAACCGGCATGGGCTTCTTCGCGCAGAAGGAGTGGGTCACGCTGCCCGGCGACCGCCTGATCACGCTGGACGGCGTCTTCACAGGCAAGGCCCCGGCGGCCGCAGCGGAGCAGACCGCGGCGAGCAGCGTCGCCATCGGTGCCCCCGTCCTGGACGCCGACGCGGAAACCCCGGCGAACGTTACGGCGCAAGGGCCGACGCCGGTTCTCCAGGAATCTGGCGAGCAATGGCGGCCCCTCACGATCACGAGCCAGCTCGACCCCACTGACCCGCTTGACGGCCGGATCATCCGGATCCTCGACGGCGAGGAGGAGGTCCCAAGCTGGTGGCCGCAGGACGACTCCGGCTATGCCATCACCAAGCGCGACTTGGACTTCCTCGGCATCAACCCGGTCCAAATCAAGTGGATGCTCACTGGAGAGGCGCCCATGGGCATGACCCCGGCCCTCTACCAGCAGTTCGGCACGGAGATGCTGGACGCATTGGAGCGCGACGGCATCGAACCGTCCCAGGTCGACATCCGCCTCAAGGGGACCGGCGCTGACTTCTTCGCCGGGATCCACAAGACGCTGCCGCGCGAGGAGGACCTGGTCAGCAGCCCGGAGGCGGCGCAGCGCCTGCGGGAGTGGTTCGGCGACAGCCAGGACCGTCCCCTGCGGCGCCCGTACGACTTTATGTGGCGCCTAGGTCTGGAGCCGGTGCCCAGCGACTTCGATCTCGACATCAATAGCACCGCCATCGTCCGGGCCGCCCGCGCGCACTGGAACGCCCATCACTCCGACCGCTACCCGGGCGATTTCATGGGCGGCCACGGGTACCTCGACAAACAGACAGTGATGGGCGCCCTCCCGGCGCTGGCCGAGTGGGCAAGCAGGTGGGAAGAGGGGCTGGGCAGGCCGCTGTCCCTGGGCATCTTCGAGTCCAGCGGACCATTCGACGCGACCCTGCTCGGCCGCGCCCTCTCCTCCCACTTCCGCGACACCGACTGGATCATCCACAGCCCCGACACGCCCATGGCCTGGCAAACCCCCAGATCCAAGATCGCTGCCGAGGCGATACGCCACCGCCTTCAGACACAAGGAACGGTCGGGCTGCTCAGCGACGAGCAACTGGCCCACCACAGCAACAGGCTCCAGGAAGCCGCGCGGTCTGCGAGCGATGCGTTGGACAACCAGGTCCGGCAGATTGAGAAGCTCGAACAGCGGGTAATACGGGCCAGCGGAGAGATCCTCACCAGCAGGCAACGCACGGCGCTGGAGGAAGATCTGCAATACGGGCGCGCCCAGATTGACGCCGCGAAGTCCCGTATCAGTCAGCTGACGCAGCGATCTCAGACTGCCGCCGCGGAAGTCCAGCGACGTGAAGGACTCAGCGCCTCTGAACGAATAGCTGAGCAACAGGTCCGCCGACACATTGCGGCGACTTCACAACCCGCTGTCCCAAGCACTCCAGCCCAGTCACCGGAGTTGCGGCCGAATACGCCGAATGCAAGTCGTGGGAGGAAGCACTAGCGAGGGTAGACGCCGCACCAGGCGTCGAGTCCTGGCGAGGGCGTGAGTTACTCGGGAACAGCCGTACCGGTGGGCAGCCTCCTCCAACGCCGCCGCAGGAGGATGTGGCGCGTCAGGCCACGTCTCGTAGACGGGTCGAGTCGGTGGGAACTCGTCAGATCTTCGATCATGCAGACATCGAACGAGTCGGACAAGTCGGCAATCTCGAAACACCGCCCGAGAGCGGCGAGGTGGCGGCCGGCTTCATGGCCAACAGAGCTACCGGCCGCTGGCAGCGGGGAGCACCCGGGAACCTGCGGCGCCACGGCAACGAGCAGCAGCGCGGCCACAAGCCAACCAGCGCAGGTCTCGAAGCAGTACCGCAGTCTCCACCTCGCGGTGTCGGGCCACGGCGTTGACCCAGCAGGCCAGCGACTCGTCGAGCGGCTGCAAGACGTCATCGTTCACGTGAGGACTGGGGGCAGCCGCGCGTCGAGGGGCTGTCGAATCGCCGGTCGGCGGCATGCCACTGATGTGAGTGACGTCGGCAAGACCACTGTTTACGAACAACGCGCGCCGCATGCCACTCGGCGCCGGCCGTCTGGTCAGGGGCGCCTGCGGCGGGCGGCGGGGTCACGGGAGGCGACGTGTCGGGCGACAGCATCGACTCCGGGCCGCGCGTACCGCTCCAGGGAGCGGACGGAGGCGTGGCGGGAGCGGGCCAGCAGCATCGGCGTGCTGGTCCCGTCTTCGGCGTCGTGGGTGAGCGCACTGTGGCGGAGCCGGTGCAGGGTCCAGCCCTCCAGGTCGTCGAAGTCCTCCTCGGTGGCGAGGGGGTTGGCCAGCAGGCGGGTGCTCTCCTCGAAGATCTCCTCGGCTCGCCTGTAGGAGAGCCGGGCCCGCCCGGTCTCCGGGCAGATGTCCGCGGCCGGGGTGCGGGCGGGGGCCTTGCGGTCGGTGAGGAAGAGCGGGCCGCAGCGGCGGCCGGCGATGAGGCGGGGCACCAGCTGGGCGGTGCCGGACTGCCAGTGGATCCACTCGGTGGCGCCGCCCTTGGAGCCGACCAGGCCGCGTTTGTCGGCGGGCAGCAGGTCCTCCACGTTCAGGCACAGCACCTCGTCGGCCCGCGCGGCGGACTCGTAGAGCATCTTCCAGAAGGTCTTCTCCCGCACCGCGGCGTCCAGGTGCCAGAGGGCGGTGATCTGGTTCTCGGACAGGGCCTTGGTGCGGTCCGGCAGGGCCGGGCGCCGCTCGATGCCGAGGGTGGGGTCGGTGTCGATCCAGCCCACTGAGCGCCACCAGCCGATCGCCTTGCGGGCGATGGACAGTTCGCGGTTGACGGTGTCGGCGTCCATCTCGTCCGCGCGGGCAGCGGCGAGCTCGGCCAGCACCGGGGGCAGGCCCGGATCGTCGAGCGCCGCCAGGTCGAAGGCGGGCGGACGGGCGCCGCGGCGGGCCGGTCCGGTCGGCGCCGCGGTGCCGGCGAACATCCATCCCCAGGTGGTGAGCGAGATGCGGTAGATGCGGGCGGAGGACTTCGCGATGCCTGCGCCGGTGAGGTACCGCTCGACACTGGTGGTGTAGGTGCCCGGGGAGGGCGACAGGGGCACCACCCGGGCGCGCGGTAGCCGAAGTGCGCCGCCGGGTTCGGCTGCGGTTGCCTGTTCGAGTGCCACGGTGTTGCCCCTCCTGGCTCTGCCGCAGTAAATGCGTACACCTCGCCCCCGGCCGTGATCTTGGCGCGTGATCGAACATGCGAGGCCGTCGCCGGAGTGCCGGAGGGAGCGTATCGGCGCTTCCGCAGTAAATCCGGAGTTTACTGCGGCACTTCCACAACTCGTGTAAGTTGACGATCTGTTGTGCCCATTGCGCACTGGTGTACGACTGGACGCAATGGGCGCGTTGAGTCTGCCCGAGAACGTGGAAGCTCAGCAAGAACGACAGAGGGGGGTAGGGCGTGACTGCCCACGGGGAGCTTGCTCGCGTGATGTTAACGAGCCAGCAGATAGCGAATCGTGTCCGACAACTCGGCACCGAGATCACCCGGGACTACCAAGGCCGGGATCTTGTGATGATCGGCGTGCTCAAGGGGGCGGCTGCCTTCACGGTCGACCTGGCTCGGGCCATTGATCTGCCGGTCGTCATGGACTGGGTCGCAGTATCCACATACGGGCGGGGCAGCACAGCGGGAACGCCCCGGCTGCTCAAGGACATCGGCGAAGAACTGACCGGACGTGACGTCCTAATCGTCGAGGACATCCTGGACACCGGCACCACGCTGTCGTGGCTCATGGCACGGTTGCGGGAGCGGGCTCCCGCCTCGGTGAACTGTTGCGTGCTACTGCGCAAGCCGCATGCCGTCGCGAAGCCGGTGGAGCCCCGGTATGTCGGGTTCGACATCACCGAGCACTGGGTCGCGGGCTACGGCATCGACTACGCCGAGCGGCACCGCAACCTCGGCGACATCCACGAGGTGCGCCTTCCCTCAGCCGCGTTGTCGGCGTCTTCCTGAAGAACCTCCACATCAAAGGACTGCCCGACGCCCAACTGGGTCAGGCAGTGACCAGTCATGCCTGCTTGGAGAATCGTGGACACCTTCGATCTTGTCATTATCGGTACCGGTCCCGCGGGGCTCGCTGCCGCGCAGCATCTCGCCGGATCGCCCTACAACGTTGCGCTCGTCGATGGCGGAAAGCTTGTCGGCGAGCGGGACCGCCATGCCGCGGTCGATATGACGCGCGGACACGGCGGGGCCGGCTTGTTCTCGGACGGAAAGTTCTCGTTCTTCCCCTCGGCCAGCGAGCTGTGGACACTGCCCCGTTTCGCCGATCTGCGGGCCGCGTATGACTGGACCTGTGAACTGCTCGGCTCGTACGGCCTGGACACCCCTCCGTTCCCGTCCGATCCCACGGCCTTCACGGTGGGCAGTGGCGAATGGGTCCTCAAGGAATACCCCTCGGACTACCTCTCGTTGGAGGCACGCCTGCGGCTCACCGCCGATATGGTCGCCGCCACGGATGCCACCGTCCTCACCGAGACCGAGGTGGTGAAGGCCGAGTTCGAGCCCGCCACCGACGTGTTCAGGCTGACGCTCGGTGACTCCAAGGGGCAGGAGTCGCAGGTGTTGGCCCGGCGTCTGGTCCTGGCCAGTGGCAGGTTCGGTCCCCTCGGTCTGCGCGCTCTCACGGACGAGCGGTCGTTCCGCCGCCTGGAGGTCGGGTTCCGTATCGAGCAGCCGGCCGAACAGGCGTTCTTCAAGGACATGAAGCAGCTCGATCCGAAGCTGCGCTTGCGCGAGCAGGACGGCAGCGTGGAGTGGCGTACGTTCTGCGCCTGCCGTGATGGCGAGGCGGCACTGACCGAGACGCAAGGTCTGTGGACCGTATCCGGCCGCTCGGACTGCCCGCCAACCGGCCGGTCCAACGTGGGCTTCAACACCCGCATCCTGGACGAGGCAGTGGCGGCACGGGCCATGGCACCCGCGCTCGCCGCGATGGCTAAGGAGGAGTCCTACTTCAACCTGCCCCTGGACGCACTCATGGACAGTGAGCCGGAGACGGTTGCCACCTTCGACAGTGTCTACGGGGCGGAGCTGCGCGAGATCATGGTGCGTGGTCTGTCCCGGCTCGCGGCTGCGTACCCCGCCATCCGGGACAACGGCACACAGCTGATCGGCCCCACCCTGGAAGGCGTCGGCTGGTATCCGAAGGTGGACGGTGACCTCCGGCTCCTCGACACCCCCGCCTGGGTGGCCGGTGACGCGTGCGGGCTCTTCCGCGGCATAGTCGCGGCAATGATCAGCGGCCATTATGCGGCAGACTCCGCGCTGCTGGAACTGGAAGCGCTGCGATGACGGGCACGCCCATGAAGCGCCGTGAGCCGGTCGTTGGTGTCGGGGCCATCTTGGTGCGGTCCGACGGCGCCGTGCTGATCGGCCACCGGATCAAGCGAGGAGAGACCGCGTCCTGGTGCCTGCCCGGTGGGCACGTCGAGGCGGGCGAGGCTTTCGAGACCGCCGCCGTACGGGAGATCGCCGAGGAGAGCGGCATCCGGGAGGTCACAGGGGCGCGGGTGTTCGCCATCGCGCTCCACACCGATGCGGACCGGACTCAGGTGACCGCAGGCGTGGTGGCGCGGCTGGCGGACGTGGGTGCCGTGGCGGCCACCCCAGAGCCCGAGGTCTTCGACCGCTGGGTGTGGGCCCCGCCCGAGGAGCTTCCCGTTCCGCTGTTCCCCGCGAGCGCGGCTCTGCTCGCCGCCTGGCAGGCGAAGCCCATACCCGACGGATGGACGGTGTATGCAACGGCAGACGCCATGGCGCTTCTGGGGGAAGGACAGTGAGCCGCCTCCACGTCTTCGACATGGACGGCACCTTGCTGCCTGGTACCATGGCGAGTCTGGAAATCGCGCGCCATCTGGGCTGTCTGCCCGACCTGATCCGGCTGGAGGCAGACTTCGCACTCGGCGCAGTCGACACCCGTGGTTTCGCGGCGGAGATCTGCCGATTGTGGCAGGAGCTGACCCCCGAGCTCGCGGCGGACGTCTTCGCACAGGCGCCCTGGATCGGCGGATTGGCGGACGTACTTGCGGACATCCGCCGGCGCGGTGAGCAGTCGATCGTGGTGACCATGTCCCCGGACTTCTTCGCGGACCGGCTAAGGGCTTACGGCGTCGACGATGTGGTGGCCTCCGGCTTTCCTCCACTGCCGTTTCGCACCGCGCCCGATCCCGAGGGGATTCTCACGCCCGCGGACAAGGTCACGGCCGTGGACCGAGTCCGTACAGCGCTGGGACTCGGCCCGGACTCCTGCACCGCCTATGGAGACTCCGGTTCGGACATCCCCCTGTTCCGAGAGCTGAACCACACCGTGGCCGTGAACGCCGATGACGCCCTTCGCGAACTCGCCCGCTATCAGTACGACGGTGACGATCTGCGGGTGGCCTACCGGATCGCCCGGGCTCAGTCATCCGAGCGCGGCGGAGCACCCTCCCTCGACTCCAAGGAGCGTCAGTGACGACCAGTTCTCAGGAAGCCACGGACGGTTTCCGGTTCGACGGGCACGCATGGACCAAACTGCTGGTGCTGTGCACCGCCGTTCTCTTCGAGGGGATGAGCCTGTCGAGCATCAATGTGCAGCTGGCCGGTATCCAGCACGCACTCGACCTGCGGCCCGACCAACTCCAGTTGGTTGCGAGTTCGTTCCTTACCACGTACGCGGCACTGCTCCTGGTCGGAGGCAAGTGTGCGGACCAGTGGGGACACCGGCGGATGTTCCTGATAGGCGTGGGAATCTTCGGTGCCGGATCGCTCGGTGCGGCACTGTCGCAAGAGGCGGTCCTGCTCATCACGGCCCGGGCCTTCCAGGGAGTCGGCGCCGCGATCACCGCGCCCGCGGCTGTCGCCCTGATCGTCCGAGGGTTCCCGGAAGGAGCCGCGCGCAACCGAGCGCTCGGAGTCTTCAGCGCCATGGGCGCGGCGGGCTTCTCGCTCGGTGTCGTCATCGGCGGCCTCCTGACCCAAGGAGTCGGCTGGCGAGGGGCCTTCATCCTCTACGTCCCCTTGAGCCTGGTGGTCCTGATCATCGGCGTGCGCGTACTCGAACGCGAGGCCGACACAGGGACACCGCGGAGCCGGATCCCCTGGCTGCCTGCCCTGCTGATCACCGGCGGGCTCATCGCCGTCGTGTACGCCGTGGGGCGCGTCGGTACTGGCTCCCTCACTGAGATCGCGCTGATCGCAGCCGTGGGATCGGCAGGGATCCTCACGTTCCTCGTACTCCAGGCCAAGGCCGCTGTACCGCTGCTGCCGCTCTCTCTCGTCACCAACCGCCGTATGGCAGCGGCATGTCTCGCGCTCGGAGGTGCCTTCGCGGCAATCACAGGCGCCATGTTCCTGGTGGCAACCGATCTGCAGGAGCAGCAGGGATACTCTGCACTGACAGCCGGACTGGCCTTCCTGCCGCAGGGACTCGCCGTGGGCCTTCTCTCCACGTCGGCTGCCCGCATGGCCAACCGCAGGCCCGCGCCTCGGCTACTGCTTGCCGGACTCGCCGTTATCACCGCCGGACAGCTGCTTTACACCACCGTGGAGCAAGGCGGCTACACCACACACCTGCTGCCCGCGGCCCTACTGGTCGGCACGGGCATCGCCATCGCCTACCCGGCAGCGGTCATGCTCGCCAGCGCGGCCGCATCCCTCGATGAACAGGGCACCGCGTCGGGTTTCTTGGTCACCTGCCAACAGGCAGGCGGGGCCATCGGAGTCGCAGCAGTCACGGGCATCCAGAGCACCGCCCCCGGCACCTTCTGGACCGGCCCGTACAGCCTGTGGGGGTGCTTCGCTTTCGCCGCCACGTCGCTGCTCGGCTGCCTCCTGCTCCTGCTCTCGGGGAAGGACCGTAGGAACAGCGCGATGACCGGGACACAACACGCCGCGACACCTGCGGAAACCCACTGACCCTGGGATCTGCGCACCAACAGAGGTTCTTCTCATCATCCACCCTCGTCCCCGGCGCACAGGGCGGTCACGCGACCAGCCGCAGGTGTCCGACTGCCTGTCCGTCCGGGGGCTCCATGTCCAGGTGCCAGGTGCCGAAGCGCCGGATTTTGCTGGTGATGTACGGGGTGATGGTGGCCAGGTCGACCGGGTCGACCTCCCAGCCCTCATCGATGAGGCCGTTGACGACCTTCGTGTGTTGTCGTACCGATCTTGAGGGGTGCGCGTCGAACGGGAGTCTCGATCGGGCGGTTGCCGCTGGCTGCAGGCATGAAGGCAGGGCCTCTTGGTAGCTCGGGGTTGCGAAGCCAACCGAGATCCAGGAGACCCTGTTGCCGCAGTTTTACGTGCTCGCGCCGGTGGAGTTCAACTCGGCCGCACCGACGTGTGATTGTGTCGCTCACCGGTTCGGAAACGCGGCCGATCACCCGGAACGTGTTCGGCGGTATCCCTCGGACATGACGGACGCGGAGTGGGCCGTGGTCCGGCCGCTGCTGCCGGTGCCCGGCTGGCTGCGCGGCCGGGGCGGGCAGCCGGAGGCGTACTGCCACCGGGCGATACTGGACGCGGTCCGCTACCTCGTCGATAACGGCATCAAGTGGCGGGCCATGCCTGCCGACTTCCCACCGTGGGACCGGGTATACGCGTTCTTCCGCCGCTGGCGCGACCACGCCCTGGTCAAGGAGTTCCACGACCGGCTGCGCGCAAGGATCCGCGAGAGGGAGGGGCGGGACGCGGAGCCGACGGCCGGCGTGATCGACTCGCAGTCCGTCAAGGCGGACGCCGTCGTCGGCTCCGACAGCCGTGGCTTCGACGGCGGCAAGCTGATCAACGGGCGCAAGCGGCACGTCGTGGTCGACACCCTCGGTCTGCTGCTGGGGGTGATGGTCACCGCTGCGGACACCGGAGACCGCGCCGCCGCCCAGGTCCTGCTTGAGCAGGTGGCCGACACGCACCACCGCCTCGCCCTGGTCTGGGCCGACGGCGGCTACACCGGCAGCCTCGTTGAGTACTGCCTGGCCACGCTCGCCCTGGTCCTCGCGATCGTCAAGCGCAGCGACGACATGCGTGGCTTCGTGGTACTGCCCAAGCGGTGGATTGTCGAGCGCCTCTTCGCCCACCTGATGCGCACCCGCCGCCTGGTGCGCGACTTCGAGCGCCGCACCACCAGCGCCGAGGCGATGATCTACTGGTCGATGATCCTGCTCATGACCCGCCGCCTGGCCCGGCCACACCCTGCGCGAGCGTGAACCGGCCAGGCGCCGACTCGGCCAGCCAGCCTCGCGCGACCAGGCGTTTCGCCTTCGACCGCAGTGCCTCCACCCGCGCCGGCACCACCTCCATGTCGAACACGGCGGCCATCTCCTGGCAGGTCAGCGGCCCTTGATGGAGCCGGAGACGGTCCGCGAGCGCCTGCAGAATGCGCTGGTAGTCCACCGACAGCACCGACCGGGCCAGCCCCTCACGCCACACCGGCACCTGCGACTTCGGCTTCGCCGAATCCCGGGGCGCCGACGGCCCGCCCGCATCCCGCGGATCCGGGACATCCTCCGTGCCGGCGGTGCTGCCGCCGTCTGGAGCCAGCACCGCATCGACCCGCCTGCGAGCGATCACCCACTCCTGCCATTCCAGCTCGGCCACGGCCAACTCGGCCTGGATGCGGTCGGCCTCCTCACGCAGCCCGTCGACCCGACAGCGAGCTGCGAGCTCGTGCTGTTCCAGCAGTCCGACAACTGACGGCATCCGCGACCTCCCGGGGAGCGACGACACAACAGGTCACGACTCCCACAGAATCACCGCCCTTACTCCTGACCAGCGAAAACGCCGCCCTCAAGTCCGGAAAGACAACAACTTCTAAGCCCATGACGAGCAGTACCGGTCGCTGCCGAACCGCTACTGCCAGAGCACCACACTGAGAATGACTGAATCGGGGAGCACCTGATCCGGACCGGCCGACTCGATAGAGAAGGCCCCCACGCGGCCTTTGGTCGTGGTGAAGCAGTAGGTCCCGCCCGGACTGTTGTTGCTGCGGAACACATCAATCCAGGCAGCTCCTTGTGCCAGTCCGGGATGCAGTCGCTTTTCACAGTCCGCCAGGCCCAAGTCCGCCACATCTCCGGGTGCTTCGGCGGCGTGACCGCTGAGCACACGGATCATGGGCGTGGTCTGGTAGTCACCCCTCAGATCGTCATCGACACCAGAGAGCACGGGCGTCTTGGTGTCGAGCTCCGCCCCTTCGCCTGAGGCCACGTTCAGAGCAAGGGGCAGCGTCACCGGCCCGCGCCAACGCACCTTGGCTGGAGCTGGTGGCTTCGGCGGTGGCGGAGAGGGCGAGTCCGGCGGCGTTAGATTGGGCGAGTCCGGCGGCGTTGATGACGGCGACCAGACATCATCGCTCGTGATTGGCGTAACGGGGAGCGATCCGCCGCCCGTTGACCCTCCACTGTCACTGCTACCGGAGACGTTGATGATTGCCGCCACGATGACGGCCACTTCTCCGATCGCTGCCACCGTGATGCTGACCCGCGCCGCAGTCCCGGTCTGCCCGGCGGCGGGAGCGGGGCCTGGCGGCGGGGGCGTACCTGATTGAGATCCGCTACCCGTACCTGGCTGGCCACCTGGAGTTGCGCTGCTCATGGTTCTCACCCCCGTGCTCTACAGCTTTATCGCCAGGCGAGCGTAGCGTGATGATTACGTTGAGTGGCGCCGTTTGGCTGACATCTGTTGAGCCTGGCAACGGGGCCTGGACCAGCCGGGTGTTTGGCGGACCATCAAGGCTGATGAGCACGGTTAGCCCAGCGTTGTGCTCACCATGCTGGGCCAGTCCGCGGCTGGGGCAGGCCGCCGCTCTGACGGGCGACTGCCGACCATCCCGGCGACTAGAGCTTGTCGACGCACTCCCGGAGTAGGGCGTTCATGTGCGAGCCGAGGGGCACCAGGTCGTGCATCGAGATGGGGTCTTTGCTGGTGCGGATGTGCCGGTGCAGCACGTCGTCCGCCTGAGTCTTGAAGTCCAGAAGCCGAGTCATGTACTTCTTGTCCGTCCGAGTCCACTTGTAGCTGCTCACGGCCGCCTCGAACGAGGTGCACCCGAGAATCGGCGGCACATGGTCGATAATGGCGCGCACCAGCGCATGGCAGGCAAACGGCCGGTCCTCGGCATAGCAGTCGTTGAGCTCCCGCAGCAGCTGCAACAGCTTGTCCAGGCTCCACTTGGTCTGACCCTGCTTCTGATCCAGCTCAGTGATGAGGCCCTGGTTGACGTACAGCGGCGTCGTGATGACCGGCGTGACGGTCGGTGTGATGGTCGGTTGCTCGTCATCACGCGGAGGCAGGAGGTCCCGTCGCAATCGCCCGTATTCCTGAAAAGTAGCTGACCGCTCCTCCTCCACAATCTCGACTACCCGGCTGACGTACGCGGCAAGGTTGTCCACGTCCTTGAGCTTCATGAGCTCCTGGCCAAGCTCGAACCGCCAGCCGTCTTGGTGGGAGCCCGAGGGGTTGATGCCGCGCCACAGCAGTGGCTCATGCTGGAGGATGTCAGGCAGAGCCGCCCGGAACTCAGACGTGGTGGTGGGGAAGTTACGCTTGAAATCGTCGGGCGTCACAAAGGCCCGCTCAACCCGGTCCGGCGACGGCTTGACCTTCTGCTGGCAGCTAATCAAGTACTTCAGAACGCTGATGAACTTGTCCTCGAAGAGGGGCTCGAGCCGGGGCACGTGCAAACCAGCGGCGGCGGTAAGCGCAGGGCGGCTGTCATCGGCGAGCTGGTTGTGGTCGTACCACGCCAGACCGTACGAACGGCTCCCGATGTTGGTTGACCCCGCGACGGGCAGCGACTTGAGAACGGCCCGCGCATCGTGGCCACGGTCGTACATCACCGCCTCGACGTAGTGCCAGACGGGCCACTCGCCGCTGTCCATGTAGGGCTCGGACATGATGTCCAACAGCTTGAGTTGGGCGTCACTGAGCAGGGCTGTCAGCACTGGCATGGTTGGTCCGATCTTGGAATCATCCGCCTGGATGACCCCAGATGTTACGCCCGGTGATCGACCGTCAGCCACGAGTTTGACGCTGGCCAGGTGGGCGCGAATGACGGGCAGTACCGGCACCAGCTCGTCGTCGCGTCCCGTTGTAATGGCGAGGCCAGCCACGGGCGATCACAAGCGCGATAGCGGGCAATAACCCGCCCCGGTTCGGCGGCAACGCTTCGGCCCGCCTTGCCTAGACAATGGGGTAGCCACTGCGCCGCCAGTCGTGGTCTGCCCTGCACGCTGGATGGCAGCTTCGGCTCACGATGCGCGGCGGCCACGGACCGGTCCGCCGGCGGCAGCAAGGCTGTGGCTGAGGGCCCTCTGCTCGGATCCGCTCGCCGCACCACGAGAGACCCTTTCATTGGATACGATCCGGAAAGGCTGACGCATGGGGCTGGGGGCTGAAGATGCGCGCATGGGTCGTCAGGGCTGGCAGCGACGGCGAGCGTGAGGGGCCGGAGCTGAGTCAGGGCATCGTCGCCGCCGGATGGCCCGAACTCGGAGACATCACAGCAGCGGCCGGCCGCGAAGCCCTTCGCGCTGCGTTGGAGAAGACGTACGCGGGCTACAGCCCACGAGTAATCGGCAACTGGGCGGGGCAGCTGTGGCGCTTCCGTCATGACATGTCGGCGGGTGACCTGGTCGTCCTTCCGCGCCGCTCACGGCGTCTAGCGCTGGGGCGCATCGCGGGCATTTACGAGTTCGTCCCCAACGCCGACCCGGGCTTGCAGCACACTCGGTCTGTCAACTGGGTGCGGACGGACCTGGACCGCAACGCGGTGCAACAGGACCTGCTCGACAGTATGGGTTCGCTTCTCACGATCTTCGAGCTCCGCCGGTACGACGCCGCCAACCGCGTCGCCGCCCTGCTCGACAGCGGGGCGGACCCCGGCCCCGGCAACACCGCTCCAGACAGCCCCACATTCGCCTCCTCGGTCAAATTGCTGGAGGCAGCCGTCGATGCCCCGGCTGATGCGCCTTTGACGATCACTGTGCGGAACTTGCTGAGCGCGTGGGGCGCGACGCGCCGCGGATCCACCGTCATCGACCAGATTGAGGCGAAACTGGGCGAGAAAGGCCTCACGGCGGCTCCGCCGATCACCCAAGTCGGTTTCGACAGTCAGGTAGCGCTCCTTCGCGTGGGAGCAGAGCCAGGTCCCGGCCAGCCGTTGCTCACCGCCCGCGATGTGCCGGATGAGGCAGCCGAGCAGGCCCCGCTTACCTACCGCATCGCCCATGTCGCTTCGGCGGACTGCCAAGTGGTATCCGTGCGCCCCGAGGACACGCTGCGGCTGGCGATCACCAAGATGGTATTTCACGACTTCTCGCAACTACCAGTTTTGGATGGGGATGGTCGGCTGAGCGGTGCGATCACCTGGGAGTCGATAGGCAAGGCTCGTATGTCCGGGAACTCCCTGAGCCTGTCTGACGTCATCGTCCAGCCGCTGGACATTCACAGCCAGGCTGAGCTGCTCGACTGGATCCCTCAGATCCACAAACACGGATATGCCTTCATACGCGATGACCAGCACAAGATCACAGGCATCGTCACAACGGCGGATCTCACCAACCAGTTCGGCGCCCGCGTCGAGCCCTTCGTTCTGCTGGAAGAGCTGGAGCAGCGGCTGCGGCGCCTACTCAATCAGGCGCTGGAGCGAGGAACCCTCACTCTCGACGCCATCCGATCCAGGCTGCTGCCACACCGGCAGAAGAAGGTGCATGCGGCCGACGATCTGACTCTCGGTGAGTACTCACACGTCCTTGAGCCCGAGGCTCATTGGGGCGCCCTGAAATGGGATGCTTACCAAGGGCTCGTTCTGCCTTCGTTGCGAACGTGCTCTGCATTCCGCAACAAGCTCATGCACTTCAGCCCCGACCCAATCCCCGACGAGGAACTCACGCCCGTCCGGGGGTTGCTCGCGGTACTCAGGTCGCTGGATCCGATCGCCTGACAGCTGTGTGGACGACGACGCCTATCGGCGACGACGCCAGTCGCCCCCCTCCAAAGATCCGGCATGACTGAGAGAGAGCCAAGATGTCAACGGAAGCGGAGCGCAGGTTTCACACAGACATGGTTGCCGGCGTCGACCGCCTCAAGCGCGAGATCGGCTACAACGCGACGAGGTTCGCGCAGATGCTGGGCGGACTCGGTGGCGTGGCGGCCGCTCGACAGCTCCTTCGCGGACACGACGCGTCGGACGGTTTCACGACGCTTTGGGAGCACGACCGACTGGACGTCAGCGTGGAGGCGTACGTGCTACTCCCCTGGTACCGAGGTCTGTTCGATGAACATCATCTGGAGACGGCCATGTGGCGGCTAACCGAGCACCGCTTCGACGTCGATCGCTTCCTCGACGAGGCAAGAGAGAATCCACCTGGATGGACACAAGCCAACACCGACGCAGACTGTGGCGACGCCGCCGACTGACCACACATGGCTGCACTCTCGGCTCCTGCATCGCAGATGTGCATGCCCTGGTCCGCAGCCGCACTCCACGGACCCCACCATCAAACTGACGAAGGCTCATAGACGATCGAGGCAGGGACCCTGAGTCCTGGCTCGACACCGATAGGATTTTCTGCTGTGGAGATCGGATCCCTGGTAGAGCAACGCGACCCCAGCACCGCCGTAGGCCGTATCGGAACTGTTCGCGCGCTGGACGAAAGGGGAGTCGTCGTCGAGTGGACTGGAGGCGACACCGAACGGCTGACCGTGCCGGAGTCTGTAGTCACTCTCGTGCCGGGTTCGGTCCGGTACCGAGCAGCCGCCAACCTTACAGCGCTCCAAAGTGAGTTCGACAACAATCCCGTTGAAGTGCTCGCGCAGCTGCTCCATGAATTGCGGGAGCCAACTACCATAAGCGGACTTCGGAAACTGGCGGAGGCTCTGGGCCTCGGGGCACACGTGCCGACCGAGCGGTGGAGCGAAATGCGCCAACTACTCCTGGCCCATCCCCGCGTTGTGGGGCCGAAGAGAGGCCCTCTCAGGTGGGACCACGGGGACGACATAGCACGTCGCAAGTCCGGCCTCCGACTGTCTGCGTCGGAGGCGCTTCGGCAGCTGGCAGGCCCTCCGCGAACCGTCACAGCCGCAGCCAAGAAGAGGCTGCTTCCCATCGTGTCCGCCAGGCTGGACGAGCTCTCACCATACGAGCTGCTGGCGGCCCACGCACTCGACGTACCCGTCGCCGAGTGGCCGCAGGAGTGGGCGGAGCCCCACCCCGAGCGCGTTCCCGAAGAGGTCCGCGCTGTTGCAGTCAGACACATCACCGAAGTGTCACGGGCACGGCGCCGCATCATCCTCCCAGGGACTGAGCCTGAGCCCAGCGGGCCCGTGAGCCGGGAAGCCGGGCCCCCTTCTTCCCTCCCTTTGTTGCCGTTGCTCGTGCCGCTCGTGGCGATGCCTGCTCCGAGTCGCGCCGCGGACACGGCAGCGAAGGCCCTCAGCGGCAAGAACGCCTGGGCCTGCGGACATTCGCTCATGGAGTGCTTCGAACAGGCAGTGTCTCCGAGCTCCGGCTCGGGGGATGCTCCGATCTCGGTGGAGCAGTTGCGCCCACTCCTGGACAGGGCTCCGAACCTTCTGCGTAGCGCCCTGCTCAGGCGGCCCAGCGAAGACGACGGCCTGTGGCTGGAATTCGCCGAGGAAATGGCAACTCGGGCCTGCAAACTGCTGGCTTACGCCGAGCTGCGGAAGCTGTCGCACGGACCAGTGCATGAATGGGGCGAGCTCGTCGCCGGATATCCGGCCATTCCCATCGAGATCCGAGCCGAAGCAGCCAGAGCAGCCGAAAGCATCAAGGCGGGCGAACCTGGCGAGGCCACGGCCGCATCCGATGTGCCTTCGGGGGCTGTCAGAGAGACCGTCCGCGCGGGCCGGGAGCAGGCCGACGACGTCTTTGCCTCTCCGGTTGCCGCAATCACGACCGAACCCGCTGTGGAGGACGTACCGGACAGGCTGTCAGAGGCGAAGCAGCCCGCGCAGGACCTGCTCGCCGAGATCGCCACCCTGACCAAGTTGCTCGAAACGGAGCGAACCAGCGCCGAGGCTGCTCGGGCCCAGCACAAGCGGGACCAGCGTTCCGCCTCGGCTGCAATCGCCGACGCGGAAGCGGAGACAAATCGGTTGCGGCTCAAGTTGGCTGATCGCGACAAGCAACTAGCTGCATCCGAGGGGCACATCCAGGCCACAGAGGCCAAATGGGAGACGACCCAGCGAGATCTCGCAGCGGCAACTCAGCGCGTCGAGGCACTGACGCTCCAGGGCCAGCGACGGGACAACGAACTCCGCCAAGCCCGGAAGGCTGTGCGCGGAGCGTCGCAGGCACAGTTGCGGCAAGCCAGGATCGACACCTTAAGGGTGCTGGCCGCGGTACTCGGAGAAGTCGCTGACCAGGCAGTGCACGAGGATGACGAATCAGGAGCAGCAAGCGCTCTGTACCGAAGGGTTCTGGCGCGCGCGGCAGCGGTCGGCGTGTTGGACATCGGGTCACCCAGGGAAGAGGTGGATTACGACCCGGTGAGGCACCGGGCGCCGGGTGGGCCGTCCGCGAGGGTGGTGGTGGAGCGTCCTGGCTTCGTCTGGCAGGGGGGCGACGACTCCGATCATGTCGTGCTCGAACCTGTTGTCGTTCGCCAGGCCGAGCAGTAGGCAGGGTCGTCATTCCGCTGCGCGGATCCTCACGTCCCGGGCAGCTCGCGTCCTTGGAGGACATCGTTGCAGAACGACAAGCCCCTGATCGGTATCGACTTCGGTACCGCGACCACCTTGGTGAGCCAGCGGCTCCCTGGTGGCCTACCGGAGAACGTGCCGATCGGTCGCGGTACGGCCTGGATGCCGAGCGTGATAGCCGTTTCCGCCTCCGGCGACCTCCTCTTCGGCGAAGGAGCAGAGGCGGCGGCGGGACCGTCGGCGCTGCGATCGGTGAAACAGTGCATCACCTTCAACACGTCACCCGATGCGCTGCCGGTCGAGGGCACGGCCCGTAGCATGCGGTTCACGGCGGACTTCTTGATCGGGCAGATGCTGAAGCACGTGGCGCTGCGAGCCAAGGCCAATGGAGCCGAGACGGACGACGCCGTGTTCCGCCTCGCCTGCCCCGCCATCTGGGACGGCCCGCGGCGCAGACGACTTTCCGGGCTGGCCAAGGCTGCCGGCATTCCGGTTTCCGTCGCCGACATCGTCGACGAGCCGATCGCCGCCGGCCTTGCCTGGTCCGAGGGTCTCTTCTGGGACCTTGGCGAAGACCGGCCCGATGGAACCACGCTGGTCTTCGACTTCGGCGGCGGCACCCTTGACATCGCGGTGGTCGAGGTCACCGAGTCGCTCCAGGACGGCGCCCCGGAGCTCACCGTGCTGTCAGCACGGGGTGTTGCCAAGGCTGGCGACACGCTGGACCGGCGGATCGCACAGGACCTCGAAAGGGATCTGGAAGCTCTCGGTGTGGAGGTCGACCGGATGCCCGATCCATCCACTATCAGGTCACTGCTCGTGGCGGCCGCCCGACGGCTCAAGGTCCTGCTTTCCGACACCCGCTACGAAGAACAGGCAGTTCCGCTTGGCGGTGGTTTCACAGATCTACCGTTGCTCACTTACACCCGACGGCGGTTAGAGGACGCGTTCCGGCCCCAGTTGAACGAGGCGCTGGAACACGTCAGAGCCGCCTTTTGCGAAGCCCGAATGCGCAGACGCACAACGCCCGACATCGAGAGACTGGCGCGCATGAGGCTTCGGGATCTGGCGTCGGACGTGCGGCACGTGCTGCTAGCTGGCGGCATGTCCCAGGTGCCGTTGGTACGGCAGGCCTTCGAAGAGGTGTTCCCTCATGCTCAAGTGGGATTCGACAGATCGCTTGAGACACCAGAACAGTCGGTCGTGACCGGGCTGGTGGTCCAGAACTACCACCGGCTCAACCTACCGAGGCCCGGCTTCGACCTGCTGCTGCAGTGGGAGGACTCCGACGTGACCCAGCGTTGCGAACTGCTCTATCCCGCTTTCGAGCCCCTCTATTCCTGGGACCAGGTGATGCGCCGGGAGCGGAATCTGGCCCACCGTTGGAGCGGGATACCAGAGGTCAGGCGGGTCACGAAAGCACGGCTTCGGGCCGTGTCGGTGGACGGGGACCCAATGGACTTCTCCGTGGACGGCACTGTTCAGCCGTATCTGCCCATCGAACTCCACCCGCGCACGCTCTTCTCCTTCGAGCTGCGGATCTCTGGTGAAATGGTCGTCAGGGACGCCACTCTCCGGCCTTTGAAGTTCAGGGTGGAGAGGTGGCCCGTGCTGCGGGCCGGAGAGCACGGCGCGATCAGCCTGACCCGGCTGCGGACCGGTGACAAAGTTCCGCAACCGAGATCCTTCACCGACCTCCATTCCCACCCCTGGGAGTGAGACGGGCGGTGTCCACCGGCAACCGTGCTGGCCTGGCCACCGGACTGGGGTCCGGTCAGTCGCCCTCGACCAGGACCAGCGCGACCGTTTCCGTGGAGAGGCTGAAGCGGGAGTCACGATCCATCTGAGCGAGGAGTGCGTCTCGCCGGGTTTCCAAGTGATTGACCCGGCTTTCGTGAAGTCTGCTGATCGAAGTGTGATCCACCTCGAGGGCGAGACGGCGCGCCTGCTCGATCTTCAACCGGAACGTGCCGCGCACGGTGGCACGCCGCCCCTCGGCAAGTCGGGCGTTCTCTGCCTCGTAGGACCGCTTGGTCGTGCGCTCCTGCACGGCCGCCAAGTCCTGCACCTCTTCCAACGCCTCGGCGAGCAACGAGGTGACTTCTACGGGCAGTGGTCCCTGCGGGTCAGTGAAGTCGCCATGGGCAAGGGAGGTGAGCAGGGCGGTTCCGACCTCGGGGACCTCCCGCAGGGTCTCGGTGTCGACCGCGGTGGTCCACAGCTCGCGGCGCGAACGAGTGCCGTCTGTACGGGCCAGGCGGACCTCCACCAGATAGCGGGAGCTCGGCGGCAGGCCGGGCAGCCGTACGCGGCCGTACCGGCGGAGCAGCTCGCCATGCTCTTCGAACCACCACTGGGCGGTGCGTACCAGCGGATGGCGGACGCTGAGCAGCGGAAGTGCAGTTTCTGAGGAGGTGCTTGCGGTGAAGCATGCACGCATCGGTCCGCCGCCCCTGAGCCTGGCCAACAAGTCGTCACGGGGTTGGGAGAAGGCACCGGCATCCATCGCCCCGTACATCACTTGGAGCAGTTCCTTGCTGCCGGTGATGTCCACCAGGTCATCGTTGCCAGGGACCCGATGCAGGCTGCCGTGTCCGCTTTCCTCGAGGAAGCGCTCGACGAGCCCGCGGATCTCCTTCGGGCCCAGGTAACGGCCCCTGCCCGGACTGGACTCGTCGAAGCCCTCGATGAGCAGGCCGTCCAGACCGGTGAGAAGCTCCTGGGCCGCGTTCAGGGTCTGCAGGTCCTTATCGCGGTCCGCTCGGGCGACTTCTATACGGTCGACCTGGCGGCGCCGCTCATCCGGAGAGAGACGGGGGTCCAGAACGATGCGGTGGAGTTCCTTAAGGCGCCCGCGAAGGATCGGTTCGAGTTCTCCGATGGAGTCACGGAAGACCCCAATGCGGGTGTAGAGACGCTGGAAGATGTCGGTCTCGATGGTGCCGGGAACCTGCATGTTGAAGATGAAGATCTTCTCGTGCTGCTGGCCGAACCGATCGAGCCGTCCGATGCGCTGCTCGACCCGCATGGGGTTCCAGGGCAGGTCGTAGTTGACCAGGACGTTGCAGAACTCGAAGTCCAGGCCTTCGCTGCCTACTTCGCTCACCAGCAGCAAGTCGAATGCGCCTCTGCGAAAGCCCTGCATGATACGCACGCGCTCAGGCGGAGGCACCTTGCCGTGCATCACCCGGACCTTGAACTCCGGTGTCAGCCGGTCCTCCAGGTACTCCAAGGTACGGGTGAAGAAGGAGAAGACCATCGCCTGACGCAGGCCCTTGGCGCGGGCACCGCGCAGCATTTCGGCGAAGCGCTCGAATTTGGTGTCCATGGGGAGCGGCCGGAGTAACGAGGGCAGAGCTGACAGGTCGCCTGCCTGGTCCGCCAACTCGCGGGCGAGCTTCTCCGACGCTGCTCCCGGTCCGAGGTTGCCGTCGGTCGGTGTGTCCTCGGTGTCGTCGTCAACGACCTCCGCTTCGTAGAGCAGCTCCGCTGCGGCGGTGCCATCGACCGACAGAGCCGAGAAGCGTTCCCGCAGCCGCTGCTGCATGGCGGGGATGCAACTGGCTGACTGCCGCAGCCACATCTGCGCGGCGAACCCAGCGGCGGTGCCGCTGCGGGCCGCCCGATCGAGGCACCAGGCGTGCAGGTCGTCGTAGAAGGTGCGTTCCTGGGCCGTCCAGCGGACTGCGATGTCCTCGGCCTGGCGCACAGCCTTGCGGTCCGGTGTATCGACCTTGCGGGTGCGGTTGACAACTCCGGCGAGGGCGTTGAGTTCGGCTATGCACCTCCGGGCCTCGGCCAGCCCTTGAGGAGGCAGCGGCGCGTCCGTGTCCAGGATATCCATGAGGCGGCCGAACTCCGGCCGGGCGGCCGTGAGCCGACCGAAGGCGGAACCTCGGACCCGTTCGAGGACCGAGCACAGGGTACTGGTGCCGCCCGGAGTACCCGCGACGCCCTCGGCGAGGCTTACGGCCACCGCGTTGAGGTGACGATTGGGTTCGAGTTGGCCCTCGAAGACCTTTGGATCGGGGAATGAAGTCTCGTCGAGGAGATGTACGAGGTTGTAAAGGTCCTGATTACCGAGGTTGAGCGGGGTCGCGGAGAGGAAGATCAGAGCGTCGGCCCAGTCGGCCAGTAGAGTCGCTGCGGCGTGGCTCCGGCTGCTCGCGTTGCGCAGGTAGTGCGCCTCGTCCACAATCACGAGATCGAACCGGGGCTGGAGCTCCGCGAGGTCTGCGAGCTGAGCGGCGCGACGGAGTCGCTCCAGGGAAACCACTCCGGCGAACGGCTCGTCGCTGTTTCCGCTACGGAACAGCTCTACCAGCTCCGCCATGCCCTCTTTGTCAAGCACACGCAGGCGCCGGTCGAAGCGTTCTCGCATCTCGTCCTGCCACTTGGTGACGAGTGCTGCGGGGCAGACGACCAGTCCCCGGAAGTGGGTGCCGCCACGCCGTTCAGGTGTGCGCCGCAGGTGGGTGCGCTGCTCCAGCTCGTTCCAGATCAAGCCGGCTTCGATGGTCTTGCCGAGACCGACTTCGTCCGCGATCAGCAGCCGCTGGCGGTCCGAACTCATCAGCTTGAGCACAGGCCGGAACTGGTACGGCCGAAATACCGTCCGGCTCGACTGGAACGAATAGACGATGTCGGTGAGCGGCGTGCTCAGTTTGGCGAGCGTAAGCGCGAGCGCCGTCCAGTCGGCAGAGGCGGGTGCGCGCAGGATCCAGTCCTCGGGGTCCTCGGCACTGGGCGGAATCGCCTCGAGGTCCTCTTCGAAGGCCCTGATGCGGCGCCCGGCCGCGTCCTGAAGCACGTACTGGACTCCCCCGTCCCGCGCCAGCCTGATCTTCACCACGGTGTGGGTGTCACCGCGGCTCGGCAGACGGACGAGGTCGCCGGGGGCGAAGGCGGGCGTGGTCTCGTCGGGGTCGGCGGCGCACCACTCCTGGTAGAGAAGGAAGGCCCGGTGAAGCAGGTGACCGTCATCGATGTCACGAAGCCGCTTGAGTTGGGGGGCGGCGGGAGCCTCACCACCACTCAACGCAAGCCCCGCGGAGACCCGGCCGTTTGCACGCGATTCAAAGATGTAAAGGCCGTTGGGAAGGCCGTGCTGGATCATGCTCGCCGCAGACGGCGGCGCCGGACGCATCCGCTCAGCAGGCACCGGGATCCGGTCCGCGGTTTCGGGAAGGTCGTAGAAGAACTGGTGAGCCGCACAGAGCGACTCCGGGGCTGTGATCAAGCCTTCCCAGGGGATGTACTGCAGCCTGAGCATGTCGTCGTCGAACGGCACGCCGGCCGATGCCCGAATGCCTTGCCCCTTCGATGCTGACGCCCCGCTCATTCCCATCCCCCCACTTCGACGCCGACCTCTCCTTGGGCTCGATCGGGCTGAGTCGACCGCTTCGCAACGCTCCCGGCTTGTGCTGATCGAGCACATCCCCAGCCGTTCTGACACGACGAAGGAAGAACCTTGCCTTCCTTCCAGAGGCCGACGGTAATGCGATCCCCGCCAGCCTGAAGACCGACACATCGCAAGATCGCAGAAGCTTGCCTCCACGCCTGGGGTTCGCTGTATGTCCGCATCCCCACCACCGCTCCGTTTCGACGCAAACCGCCGCGTTTCCCAACGGCCCAGCATGCACACTGACTTTCTCACAAGTAGAGGCCTATACACCGAGATCCCAGCTAGCAGTGACTGGCTAACCCGGATGTCGGGAACAGTTCGCGGGTAGGTCTGAGCTGCGCAGACGACGACGTCGCGCTCAGGCGCCGGACATTGTCGTCCCTCGGTACGGGAACACCCGAGTGGACCACGCGATCGCTCACGCATTCCTGCCCTTCAAGCTGTACGTGTTCGCGCACCGTCCCGGATGCAGGGTGTCAATGCGAACGGGCCGTCAACCCGGCGTCAGCTGTAGGCGGACATAAGGAGCGAGACGCGGCTCCAACCGCTTCATGGAGGCACCCGTCGAAGCCCGCCATCTTGTCCCCGGCATAGGCTCAGTGCGTGAAGCCTCTGGTGCTCTTCGACCTGGACAACACTTTGGTGGACCGGCATTTCGCGCTAGTCCACTGGGCCGCATCCTTCCGAGCCCGCTACGGCCTCAGACAGGAGGACGAAGCATGGCTGACGAATCTGCTGGCGGAACGAGCTGCCCCCGCTCAGTTCAAGTCGATCCGCGGGCGGTTCCAACTGGGCGAACCAACCGCCGTCTTGTGGGACCAATACTGCACGGATATCGCTGCTGCGGTTCTCTGTCCGCCCGACGTACTGGCAGGCCTGGAGGTGCTGCGGCCGCCGACTGGCGGATCGGGATCGCGACGAACGGCGCGGCGGATATCCAGTGAGCCAAGCTGCGTGTCACAGGCATCGCGGACCGAGTGGACGCGGTCTGCATCTCGGAGGAGGCGGGAGCACGCAAGCCGGAGCCGGCCATGTTCCTCGAGGCGGTACGCCGGTGCGGCGGCCTCCGCGACGGCGGCCAGGCTTGGATGGTCGGCGACAGCGCGGTGAATGACATCGGCGGCGGGCAGGCCGCTGAGCTGCGCACGGTGTGGATCGACCGTGCCACGACTTGGCCGCAAGACTTACCTCAACCTGACCATCAGGTTCCCGACGCCCGCGCCGCCATCGACCTGCTAGGTCGGCTCGGCACGAGGAGATTCACGGCATGAAGCCGATGTCCAGCACTACGGTGGGGATCCTGCACCCCGGCAGCATGGGGGCGGCAGTGGCTGCTCAGCCCGTCGAACGGGGACGCGGGTCGTGTGGGTCCCGTCGCCGTCGCGTAGGAACTTCAGCTGCTTGACGCGGTGCAGGGCGACGACGGTCTTGCCGGGCCGCCGGTCACCTGCGCCGGTCCAGAGTAGCTGGCCCGGTAGGCGACCTTGTGCTGGGAGGGGTGGAGGTAGACCCGCCAGGCGGCAAACGGGCTGTCGAGGATGTCGCGCAGTTCGTCGGAGGCTGTGACGAGGGCAATGCGAATGCGGGTGTGGCGGATGGCGGTCGGGTAGTCGGTCGTGTCCACCGGATCGGACGCGGAGGTCGAGAGGTTGACGGATACCAGGTCGCGCCAGACCTCCTCCACGGTGAAGCCCTCGGCGAGGTACTCCACTTCCCTCTGTTCCTGCGGGAAGTAGGGGGCGAAGGACTCCAGTTGCTCTTTGCTGGTGAGGACACGGGCCTGGCGCAGGGTGGTCTCGTCGATGCCGAGGGCGGCCGGTCACCGTCGGAGACCTTGGCGAAGAGCCGCTCGTCGGCCGCGGCGGCGATCCGCTCATACGCGGGCGTCAGTTCGTCGAGCATGGCGATGTCGCGGATCTCCAGGGCGCGGGTGACCGTGTTGATGCTGGCGCGCTGTTTGATCGCCCAGGCGATGGCGCCTTGTCGTGCGGCATCACGCGCAGCAGTACGAAGGTGTCGCCGACTGTCGGGGGCGAGGATGACGCCGCGGGTGCCCTGGGCGATCCGGATGGTGCGGATGTGTGAATCCTTGGCCTGCTTCAGTGACTCCAGATTCAGGCCGGGGTCCTTGAAGAGCTGGTCGAGGGTGAGGCGTTCGAACTTCTCCCAGGCGTCGAAGACCCCCTGCTTGTCGGTGCCCTGGAGTTTACCGAGCTGGGCGCAGAACCCGATATCGAAGGCGAGGTGTGGCATGGTGTCCCGTTCTGCGTGTGCGTTGCGTGCGTCCCGTGGCTGGGAGTGGCTACGAGTGCCTGCGAGGTGTACGAGGGGGTTACCCGGCGGCGTCGCCGTCGAGGTCGAGGTGGATCAGGGCCAGCGCCTCGGCGATCTCGACGGTCATCTCGTCGTCGGGGCCGAACACCATGCACATGTCCTGATGGAGCGGTTCGAGGACCTGCCGGGCTTCGGCGGTCCGGCCCTGGGCGAGCAGCAGCATCCCGATGTTGTGCCGTAGCTCCACGGCTTCCTCGCTCACGTCGCTGTCGACGGCCCGTACGACGTTCAGCACGCCCTGGAGTGCGGCGAGCGCGTCGGTGACCTGGCCGAGTTCGGCGCGGCACCGGGCCGCCTGGGCGCGGCAGGCGCGGGCCTGCTCGGCGGTGGGTCCGGCGATGCGGGCGTACGCGTCGGCGAGAGCGTCGAACTCGGGCAGGGCGGCCCGGTAGTCGCCCCCGAGGAGGCGGATCGCTGCTCGCTGGCGGCGCAGCGCCAACACCGGCTTGCTCTCGGAGCCGAGGGCGAGGGCCGCAGGTTCGATGACCTCGCCGAGCACCTCGGCGGCCTGCGCGAACCGCTCCTCCTCCAGAAGGGCGTCGGAGTGGGCGTACGCCTCTTTGATGTCCTCGCGCAGCTGGGCGGGGACGGGCACCGGCTGGGCCCCCGGGAGGACGGCTGTCGGCGTCGAACCACCGAGTGCAGGCGCCTGGGCGCGGGCGCGGGGCGCGAAAGGGCGACGGAACACGCCCGTCGGGTCGGGTGCGCTGGCCGGCCCGGCATCGGCCGTGCCGGGTTCTCCGCCTGGCGGCGGGAGGAACGGCAGCAGCCGCGCGTACACCTCCTGCGTGTCGGCGGGCCGCGCCTCGGGCGCCTTGCGCAGCAGGTGCAGGACCAGCTCCTCCAACGCCTCGGGGACGTCGGGCCGCAACTGCCGCAGGGGGGTGGGGGCGGCGTTGACGTGCTGGTACATCAGCAGGTACTCGCTCTCCGCCTCGAACACGAGGCGCCCGCTGAGGAGTTCGTGCAGCACACAGCCCAGCGCGTACAGATCGGTCTGCGGGGTGATGCGTCCGCCGCGGACCTGCTCGGGCGACATGTACTGGTGGGTGCCGATGGGGCTGCCGGTGGCGGTCAGCTTGGTGACGTCGGTGCGCAGAATCGCCGCGATACCGAAGTCGAGCACCTTCACGGTGCCGTCGCGTGCGACGAGGATGTTGCCCGGCTTGAGGTCCCGGTGGATCACCGGCACGTCGTGCGCGTACGACAGCACGGTCGCGATCTGCGCGGCGACGGCGGCCGCCCAGCTGACCGGCAGCGGCCGGCCGGGGTCGAGGTAGGCGGACAGCGGTACGCCGTCGACGAGCTCCATCACCAGGAACAGACGCTCGTACGACGCGTCGAGCACCGCGTCGTACACCTGCGGCACGCCGGGGTGCTGGATGCGCGCGGTGATGCGCGCCTCGCGGCGGAAGCGCTTGGCGAACTCCTCGGCCAGCTGCGGGGAGGTGACCGACGCCTGCCGGATGAGCTTCACCGCGACGGGCCGGTCGAGCACGGCGTCGTAGCCGCGCCACACGTCGCCCATGCCGCCGTGGCTGAGCTCCTCCAGGAGTTCGTAACGGTCGGAGATCGCCTCCTGCGGCACCTTGCCCCCGGTGTGCGTGATGAACAGTCACGGTCAGGGGTCAAGTGTGACCGCTGCGTCGATCTGCCGTCCAGCGTTCGCGCTGCGACAGGACTTGGGCGCGGCGGTGGACGACGGGCGGGAGGGTGCGGCGGCCGGTGGCGGCCGGTCAGCCTCCCGCCGGCAGGACGTACTCCGCCCAGACCGTCTTGCCGGGGCCGTCCCGGCGCGGGTGCCAGTCCCAGCGGTCGGCGAGGTGCTCCACCAGGAGCAGACTGCGGCCGCCGTCGCGGAGGTCCGTGGGCCTCGCTACGACCGGTACGCCTTCGGTGCGGGTGTCGGTGACCTCCATCCGTACGGTCGTGGCGTCGCAGGCCAACGAGAGGTGGAAGTCGCGGCCGGGGACCCGGCCGTGCCGGATGGCGTTGGCGGCGAGCTCGGCGACGATCAGCGTCAGCGCGCGGTGCGTGTCGCAGTCGTAGGGGATGCCCTACGCGTCGAGCCGCTGCCCGGCAAGACGCGCGTCGCGCGGGGTGGAGCTGAACCCCATCGCGAAGTGCCTGTGGGCCTGGTGGGCCGGGGGACGCGGTCGGGTAGCGGTCTCACTGTTCATGCCCTCAACGCTCCCTGGGGTCTCTAACGGTTCTCCTGCGGTATCACTGCGGTACTTCGCCGAGCTCAGTTGTCCGGCTGGTCCTCGGAGTCGGACGGGGCAGACGTCGGCAGAGCATCCTCCTCCCGGAGCAGTTCAATCACGCCGATCGCGTCATCGTCCTGCGCGGGGTCGGCGGCGCCGTAGTTCGGGTTACCGGTCAGGTCGCCGCCCGACTTGTCGATCAGGAAGCGTTCACGATACGCGTCGCGTGCCGAAACAGCGATGCGATCGATGTGCCTGTAACTCAGGCCTGCACCGACAGCCATGCCAGCGATGGGCACGAACTGTCCGAGCTTCTTCTTCGTCAGCTGCTGCGTGAACTGTGCTGCGAAGGCCTGGGCGATCTTGGTGAGAACCTTCTCGTTCAACTTGGCCCAAGGAGCGTTCCTCGCCAGCAACTGGGTGAGTTGAGACAGTTCGCGGTACGCGGCCGTCTTCGCCGATGTGCCGGTGGCCATTCCGAGAGCGATCACGGACATCACGAAGATTTCTTCTTCGGGATCGCTCGGGCAGTAGCCGTAGGAGAGAGCTGTGGAGGCGACCGTTCGCGTGGCCAGGGCGAGCATCATCGCGGTGTCAGCGAGCATCGCCCCAGCTACGGTCCCGAGTCCGGGTGCGGCACCCGCGCCCGCGCCGGCGACTGTTCCGGCGCTGGCGAGCACCTCTCCGCCCGTCACGGCCGCAGCGGATCCGAGACCGGTTGCCGCTGCCGAGAGCGCGTGGCCGTACCGAACCAAGTTGTGCCTCGCGACCTCATCGACGACCCGCAGGTCGAGCTCACGGATCTCGTGCAACCCGGCGATCTCGTGTCCGGTACGTCGATACTGCTCAACGACACGTTTCCTGCTCACTGTCCGGCCTGCGGTGTCTCCCACAACTCTGCCGAGACCCTTTGCGGCTCCGCCGTAGGCGGCAGCCACTTTGTCGGCGCCCGGGGTGCTCATCGCCTTCTGGCCGAGCGAAGCGAGTCGGTCCCGGGCCTGCTGCGGAAGGAGGTTCCTCGACTGCTTGTTGAGGGACTCCGCCTTTCGCTTCTGGAGTCGGTCCCACTCCCGTTGTTCGTAAGCAGAGAGAGTCATGTCGTCGCCTCAGTATCAGAGTGCTTGGAACAGTCCCGCGTGATCGCGGCCAGTGGTCCAGCTGTGGGCTCACGATGTCCACCAAAGCGTGCCCCGGCCGGCATATCCAGCCGGGGCGTACGCATCAGACGTCGTCGTCCAAGCCCTCCTCGCGGCGGATCATCCGCCAGGCTGCCTTGCGGGCGCTGCGGTCCAGGCTGGACTTGAAACCCTTGTCGGGGCCGAAGTACTGGCGGCCCATGCCCGCGATGGTGTCGATGTGGTCAGCCATCTTGTCCGCGAAGACGTTGTCGAAGACGAGGCCGAAGTTGTCCTCGTCGTTGACGACGGCCGCCGCCCGCACCTTCGGGTCGGCCTTGGCCTCCTCGAAGGGCCGGATGACGTCCTGCTCGGTGAACTCCGTGCCGAACCGTTCGTTGAACTTCTCGATCAGCTGCGACAGCAGCGACTTCTCCGCCTCCTTCGCACCACCCGAGCCGTCGCCGAAGCCCTGCATCGTCGTCGGCCCCTCGGCGGTGAGGGAGACGTCGTACTCACCGGTCTTCTCCACCCGCATATGACTGAGGTCGATCTCGCCTATGTCCACGCCGCCGTCCGCGCGGCGCGGCAGCCGGTTGAGGAGGTAGCGGCCGTAGAGGTGCAGCCGCTCCAGCTCCGCGTCCCGGTAGGGGACGATCTGCGCGAGGAAGCCGTACTTCCTGACGTAGTCGTTGAGGTCGGCGCGGAAGCCCTCCGCCGTCTCTTGGTCGTCCTCGTCGTCGCTTTCGAGCAGGGGCGTGAAGCGGGCGACCGCGGGGGACAGCAGCCGGTACAGCTCGGCGTGCAGCTTCTCCCACTTGGACTGGGACCCCGCCGCCTTCGCCTTGGCGGCGAAGTACGCGGCGGCGAACTCGTCCATCTCCTGTCCGGACAGGATCGGCGCCTGCATGACCCGGCTCTGTGCGGTGTAGAGCAGGTTGGGGTCGGAGGGGAGGGTGTTCGCCTCCTCGAAGTACGGGCGGAAGGACTCTTGTATGTCGTCAGCGTCGTTGACGAAGTCCAGTACCGCCAGGTCCGCCTGGGTCTTGCGCTCGGCGGTCCGGTTCAGCCGGGAAAGGGTCTGGACGGCGGAGATGCCGGTCAGCGTCTTGTTGACGTACATCGTCGTCAGCAGCGGCTGGTCGAACCCGGTCTGGTACTTCTCCGCCACCACCAGGATCCTGTACTCGCGCTGGCCCGCACCGCCGGCTCGGGCGGCCTTGTCGTCGGCACGCGTGTACGCGAACGCCTTCGGCAGCGCGCTCTCCGACAGCCCGCCGTTCTCCTTGGGCTCGGTGGTCTCCTCGCCGTCGACGGTGAGCGAGCCGGAGAAGGCGACGAGGACACCAAGGTCGGGGTACTTGGTGTCGTAGTCCCGGTCCTTGATGTAGCTCTTGATGGCGCGTGCCATCTGCGCGGCGGACTGCCGGGTGGCGGTCACCACCATCGACTTGGCCCGTCCGCCGAGACGGCCCCGGCTGTGCGCCACGAAGTGCTCCACGATCACCTGGGCGTGCTGGGCGACCGTCGAGTCATGGGTGAGCGCGTACCGGGCGAGTAGGCCGTTCGCCTTCGACGGGTCGACCTCCCGCTCGTCGGGGTTCTGGTTCACCAGCTTCCAGTACGTGTTGTACGTGACGTAGTTGCGCAGCGGGTCGAGGATGAAGCCCTCCTCGATCGCCTGCCGCATGGAATACGTGTGGAAGGGCCGGTAGGTTGCCTTGCCATCGATGTCCTGGAGCGTGCCGAAGAGTTCGAGAGTCTTGGCCTTGGGCGTGGCGGTGAACGCGAAGTAGGAGAGGTTCGCGGCGCGGGAACGCTGCTCGGCCCTCTTCCTGAGCTGCTCGTCGAGGGTGGCGGCGGCCGGGGCCTTGACCGTGGTCGCGCCCGCGTCGTCCGAGTCGGAGTCCAGGCCGAGGTCACGCAGAGCGGCCCGTACGTCCTTGGCGGCGTCGCCGGACTGCGAGGAGTGCGCCTCGTCCACGATGATTGCGAAGTGGCTGCCCCGGATCTCGGTGGGGTTGCGCTCGATGTACGAGATCAGCGCCGGGAACGAGTGCAGGGTGACCGTGACGATCTTGCCGGTGTCGCGGGAGAGGGCCTTGGCGAGCTGCTCTCCCTTCGCACCGTGCTTCTCGTCGATCTTCACGACGAGGCCCGCGGTCTGCTCGAAATTACCAACCGTTTCCCGGAGTTGGGCGTCCAGGTTGCGGCGGTCGGTGATGACGATGACCTTGTCGAAGACCGGCACGCCCGGCTTGAGGCCCTTGGCGATGGCCTCAGGGTCGAGTTCGCGCGGGTCGGTGGGGGTGTGCAGGTCGCTGAGGCGGTGCGCGAGCCAGCCGATGGTGTTCGACTTGCCCGAGCCGGCCGAGGCCATGACCAGGTAGTCGTGTCCCGCGCCGTGCGTTGCGGCGTGCGCGGTGAGCTTCTTGACCGCGTCCCACTGCTGGAACCGGGGGAAGACCATCGTCTTGGTGGTGCCGCCGCCGGGCGTCTTGCTCTTGTGCAGGTGCACGAACCGCTGAAGCAGGTCCAGCCAGTTGTCCGGCTGCCAGACGTGCTCCCAGAGGTACGAGGTCGCGTACGTGCCGAAGGCGGTCGGGTCCGGGTTGCCGGCGCCGCCCGGCTGACCGGGACCGTTGGAGCCGGTGTTGAACGGGAGGAAGCGGGTGTTCTTGCCCTTGAGCTGGGTGGCGACGAAGACCAGGTCCGGGTCGACAGCGAAGTTCGCGACGACCCGGCGCGTGAAGATCAGCTCGGTGGGGTCCCGGTCGGTGCGGTACTGCTCCTTGGCCTGCTCCACCCCTTGCTTGGTCAGCGGGTTCTTCAACTCGGCCGTGGCGACGGGGATTCCGTTGAGGAAGAGGGTGAGGTCAAGCCGGTTGCCCCAGTCCGCCTGCTTGGTCGCGTACTCCAGCTCGCGGTCGACGGTGAGGCGGTTGGCGCGGTAGCCGTCGAGGACGGAGTCGTGGGCGACGAGGTTCGGCTTGAAGTACGCGACGCGGAGGAGAACACCCCGGTCCTTGACGCCGTTGCGGAGCACGTCGAGGAGCCCGTTGGTGGCGATGGCCTGGTCGAGGCGGCTGGCGAACCCGCGCTGGGCCTCGTTCGGGTCGCTGCCGTAGACGGTGAGAAGCTCGTCCCACTCGTCGGGCTGGGTCGCGCCGATGAAGGTGAACAACTCGTTGGTGTCCAGGCCGAGATCGGCCCGGTAGTCCTGCGGGCGCGCTTCGCGCCAGCCGCGCTCGGTCATGGCGGCGACGATAGCTTCGCCGAAGGCGGACTCGGTGTGGATGGGGCTCACGGCTGCACTCCGCCCGTTACGTTGCGCCCGCTGGCGGTGGTTACGTCGAACTGGCCGGTTACGGCGGCGGTGATCAGGGCTTGGCGGCGTTCTGAAAGTAGCTGGACGCGGCGTACTTGGAGTTGCTCCTGCCGAGCGGCTGCGTCTTCCACTTCGTGGGCACGACGAATAATCTCGTCCTGCTCGTAATGGGGAGGAGCGGGAATCCGCAGACCGCGGACTAGGTCCAGGAGTGGCTAGGAATGCATACCCTTCTGGCTGGTATTCAGCCGCGGTGAGGGCCTTCCAGCCGATGCGTGCATTCACCGTGGCCACGCGATCGAGCCGCGTAGCGTCCCAGTGAGCTGGCAGCAAGCCCAGTCCGTCAGTCACTCTGTAACCTCCGCAAGCAGATCCTGAATTTCTGCCTCCAGCGACTTCAGCTCCGCGTCGATCTCCGATAGCGGCCGCGGCGGTTCGTACACATAGAAGTGCCGCGTGAACGGGATCTCGTAGCCGATCTTCGTCTTCGTGTGGTCGATCCACGCCTCCGGGACGTGCGGCAGCACTTCGCGCTTGAGGTAGTCCTCGACGTCCTCCCCCAGCGGAACATTCTCGAAGTCCCGCAGGTCCGCGTCCGGCTCCGGCGCGCCCTTGATCTTCTGGACCTCGCCCTTGGGGTCGCGGACGCCGACCGCGTCCCGTACCGCCTTCGCGAACGGCGCGCCCGACGGCCAGGTCAGGCCAGCCGCGACCACAGCGTCCTTGAGCGCGATGAACGCCTCGGACTTCGTCCTCCACGTCGAGCCGAGCAGCGGGCGCGGGGTCGCCAGGAACTCCTCGCTGCGCTCCAGCCTCGCCACCGGCTTGGCCTCCGCCAGTGCCGCCAATGTCTCCTCCGTCACCTCGAAGCGCAGCTTCAACGGGCGTTCGACGGTGATGCGCTGGTAGCCGAAGTCCTCATT
Organism: Streptomyces sp. NPDC002870; assembly: GCF_042888505.1. Classification (NCBI taxonomy): domain Bacteria; kingdom Bacillati; phylum Actinomycetota; class Actinomycetes; order Kitasatosporales; family Streptomycetaceae; genus Streptomyces; species Streptomyces sp. NPDC002870. The sequence continues at coordinate 11,466 of NZ_JBIAPW010000007.1, read as the reverse complement.
GGCGAAGAGCTTGACCTTGCCGTGCAGCGGGTGCTCGGGGTCCTTCGCGACCTGCACGGCCTCCGCGTACAGCCGGGTGATGTCGCCGATGTGGTTGGGGCGGCCGTTCGTGCCATCCCCCAGTTCCTTGCGCTTGTTGCCGAGCGACTTGCGCATCTTCAGCCAGTAGTCGCGCGCGTCCAGCAGGACGACCTTGCCCTTGTGATCGGCGTCCTTGCGGTTGGTGAGGATCCAGAAGTAGGTCGAGATGCCGGTGTTGTAGAAGAGCTGGTCCGGGAGGGCGACAACCGCCTCCAGCCAGTCGTTCTCCAGGACCCAGCGGCGGATGTTGGACTCGCCGGACTCGGCCGCGCCCGTGAACAGCGGGGAGCCGTTGAAGACGATGGCGATGCGGGAGCCGCCCCCGCCGTTCACGTCCACCGGCTTCATCTTCGAGATCATGTGCTGGAGGAAGAGCAGCGAGCCGTCGTTGATGCGCGGCAGGCCCGCGCCGAAGCGGCCGGCGTCGCCGAGCGACTTGTGCTCGTACTCGACCTCCTCCTTGACCTTCTTCCACTCCACACCGAACGGTGGGTTGGCGAGGAGGTAGTCGAACCTGCGGCGGGCGTGGCCGTCGTCGGAGAAGGAGTTGCCGAAGCGGATGTTCTCCGGGTCCTGGCCCTTGATCATGAGGTCGGACCGGCAGATCGCCCAGGACTCGGGGTTGAGCTCCTGCCCGTACACCTCGACCGTGGCGTCCGGGTTGAGGGCCTTGATGCGGTCGTCGGCGGCGCTGAGCATGCCGCCCGTGCCGCAGGCCGGGTCCATGACCGTGCGGACGACACCGGGCAGGCTGAGGGCGTCCGCGTCGGGCGCCACCAGCAGGTTGACCATCAGCTTGATGACCTCGCGCGGGGTGAAGTGCTCACCCGCGGTCTCGTTCGACTGCTCGGCGAAGCGGCGGATCAACTCCTCGAAGATGTAGCCCATGTTGTGGTTGGGCACGACGTCCGGGTGCAGGTCGAGGTCGGTGAACTTTCCGATGACCTGGTAGAGCAGGTTCGCGCTGTCGAGCTTCCTGACCTGCTGGTTGAACTCGTATTTGTCGAGGACCTCGCGGGCGTTGTCGGAGAAGGCGCCGACGTAGATCTGCAGGTTCTTCGCGGCGTTCTGCGGGTCGGCCGCGATCTTCCGCAGCGTGAGGTCGCTCTTGTTGTAGAAGGAGTGGCCCGAGGCCTTGCGCAGGAAGTGGTCGGTGTCGATCTCCTGGCCCGCGAACCTGGCGACGGTCTCGACGACCTTGTCGCGCGTCGGCTCCAGGACGCACTCCAGGCGGCGCAGCACAGTGAACGGCAGGATGACCTTGCCGTAGTCGGACTGCTTGTAGTCGCCGCGCAGGAGATCGGCGACGGACCAGGCGTGGTTCGCCAGCTCCGTGTGCTTACTGCTGTTCAAGAGGTCCCGGCTTCCTTCCGAAGAGCGCCGTCCAGGCGTGGGACGGCGCTGGATCCAGTGTGGTCGTGTGCGGTGGGACGCGTGGGGCGTTTCAGGCGGAATCGCTGTCCGGGGTGTCCGGTGGCAGGAGTACGCCGGCGGTGATGCCGGTGGTCAGGGTGGCCGCGGTATCGGCGGCGAGGTCGGCGGTTCGGCGGACGGCCGCGCGCAGCTCGTACACGCGGCGGAAGGCCTCCCCGTAGCGCCGCTGTTCCTTCAGGGGCAGCAGCGGTACGCGCAGGCGGCCCGGTGTGACGTGCACGAGGGTGCTGCCGGTGGACGCGGAGGCGATGTTGTCCTCGGCGCCGAGGAATCCGGCCAGGAACCACGGGTCGAGGCGGGCCGGGTCGGGGCGCAGGAGGTGGACGTTCGGACCGAGCAGGGCTCCGGCGTCCCGGTCGTCCGCGACCCGCGTCATCCCGGCCGCGTCGCCGCCGCCCGCGACTGCGCGTACGAGGACGTCTCCGGCGGCGACAGGCTGCGTGGCGTCCGAGTGGACGTCACCGGCGCCGCCGGACGGCGGGTTCCCGGCCGAGATGTCCAGGGCGGTGAGGACCGGCCGGTCTGCGACAGGGGTGGCGGCGCCCTTGGAGCCTCGCGTCCCGGGGGTCGAGGCCCGCAGCACGGTCAGGGCCCCGCCGCGCGCCAGGTCGGAGACGGTCGCCGTACGCCACTCGCGGGCCGAGGCCCCGGACGGCTGCCAGCCGCCGGACTCGGAGGCGCCTGCCAGGGCAGCGACTTGCTCGGCCAGTTGCCCGTGCAGCTCGGCGACGCGCCGGGCCAGGGCTGCCGGGTCGATGTCGGCCGCGGTCGCCCGGACATGGCGGGCCGGGGTGACGTCGACGACGTCGTCGAGGAGGTCGACGAGCGGCACCGCGCGGGCGACGCCGGGCTCGTCGGCGTAGGTGTCGGGGGCGGTGGTGAACGCGGCCCACTGGGTGAGGACCCTGCCGGTCAGCCCCGCCCAGTCGAAGGTGGAACCAGAGGAAGTGGAAGAGGATGCGGCGGAAGAGGAGGAGCCGGACCGGCCAAGGCGCGAGCCGCCGCGTGTGCCGAAGCCAGCCGTGGCCGCAACGGTCGCGCCAGGCGTTCCCGTGGTGGCGTCCCGCTGCTCGCCCTCGCTGTCGACGAACAGCACCGGCGTCCGGTCCGCGCCGCCCGGCTCGGGGCGCTGGAGCACCCAGATCTGCAAACCGATGTGGAGCGGATACGCGGCACGCGCCGGGAGCGAAATGACTGCTCGCAGGGCCCCGCTGCGGATGAGCTCGGCGCGGATGCGGCGGCCGGAGGAGCGGAAGGCGAGCGCGGGCGGCAGCAGCATGACCGCGTGGCCGCCGGCCTCCAGATGCGCGAGGGCGTGCTGCACCCAGGCCAGCTCGGATTCGAAGCGCGGCGGGACCCCGTACGCCCACCTCGGGTCGTACGCCAGCTCGTCGTGACCCCAATCGCGATCGCCGAAAGGCGGGTTGGACAGGACGGCGTCGACAGTGACCTCGGGGAAGGCGTCGTTGCGCAGGCTGTCGCCGACGCGGATCGCCACGTCGGCCCCGGGTGCGGCGAGCAGGAGCCGAATGGCGCTGCGCTGGGCCTGGACTGGGAGCGTGTCCTGCCCGAACAGCTTCTGTGCGCCCTGCCGGGCAGCGGCAGCGAGGAGAGTGCCGCTGCCGCAGGCTGGATCGAGGACACGGGCCGCGCCGGCGGGCAGGAGCCGCGCCATGAGCAGAGCCAGGCCCTCTGGGGTCTGGTAAACACCGCTGGCGGCACCCTCGTCCAGTTCGCGCTCAGCGAGGACATCGAGGGCGGCCTGCGCTCCGGCCTCACGGACGCAACCCAGCAGGGCGCGGACCGTGCCCGCATCGTCCGGGCCGTAGCGGACCGGCTCGGCCTCGGGCACAGCCGCGGGTAGCTGGGCTGCGGCCTTCTCCATGCGGGCGATCAACTGGTCGTCGGATGCGGTGGCGAGTTCGGCCAGTTCCCCGGGCGTAAGGCGGGACATGGCCGCCACCAGCGGGAACAGCCGCGCTGCCGCACCCGAGCCGGGCCCGAGCAGACGCAGCGCCGTACGCAACTCCTCGGCGGGCGAGGCAGCGGAGGTGTGCCCGCGCCCCCGCAGCCATGCCTGGACAGCCGTCAGGTCGTAGAGCGGGCTGCTCTCCGTGCCCCCACTGGGGGCGGGGAAGTCGTCGTGGCGACGGCGCCAGTTGCTGACGGTGGCGCGCGTGACCCCTGCGACGCGGGAGATCTCGGCGGCGGTCACGTGCGCCGAGGCGGGCAGTTGGGCTGCGGGCTGCTGGGGCATGGCGTCGGGTGCTGCTCCTCTCGGGCCAGTCGGTAGTGAACAGTAAACACATTACAGCGGTCGTCAAGTCCGTCAAGTTGTTTGACGATGCTTTCAGTGACGTGCTTACCTGGTTCTGCTTCCGAGCGGAAGCGGGGACTGCGCGACCGCAGTCACCACCACCGCACAACGGAGCAACCCCGCCGCCCACCCGACGCGAACGACAGGGGCATCGTCCTCACCGACCGAGTGCCGGTGTCCGACCCATCCTCCGAACCAACATCCGGCCCCCGGGAGACAGCACATGACCGTCACGGAACAGCCCCAGCAGAACGCGGACCACCCCGCCGACCCCGCTAAGCCGACCCCCGCCGACCAGCCCGTGCCCGTGGCCGAGCTGGTGCGGACCCGCCTGGGCGAGGTGGCACTCACCGAGCCCGTGAAGGCGCTCCTGAAGGAGGCACTGGGCGACAGCGAGGCCGGTGAGACCTCCACGGCCGACCGGATCTACCTCGAGTCAGTCGCCGTCGCCCGGTTCCGCGGCATCGGACCGCGCGCCTTGCTCAAGCTCAGCCCCCGGCCCGGCGTGAACCTGGTCGTGGGTCGCAACGGCTCCGGCAAGTCCAGCATCGCCGAGGGCATCGAGACGGCCTTCACCGGCGTGAACATGCGCTGGCAGGGGCAGCACGCGACGCGCAGCAGCAACTGGCGCAACCTCCACGACACCGACGGCAGGCCGGAGATCGAGGTCAAGCTCGCCATCGAGGGCGACACCGGCCGCAGCACACTCACCCGCACCTGGGAGGGCGACGACTTCGACGACTCCCAGGCCGAGCTCAAGCGCCCCGGACACGGCCGCGCACCCCTCGACCAGGTGGACTGGAAGCAGGCCCTGCGGGACTTCCGGCCCTTCCTGTCGTACCTCGATCTCGACCGCATGATCAGTGGCAAGCCCTCCGAGATGTACGACTCCATCGCCACCATCCTCGGCCTGGGGCAGCTCAGCGCCGCCGACGGCCGGCTCCGCCAGGAGGCCAAGACGCTCGAAGACGCGGACAAGGTGGCGAAGGCGGAGCTGCCGGGCCTCAAGGAGGCCCTGTACGAGCTGGAGGACGACGACCGCGCGGTCCAGGCACTCGTCGCCGTCGACACGGCGGGAACGCCCGACTTGGAGACCGTTGAAGCCCTGATCGCCGGTCTGCCCGCCAACACGGACGATGGCCTGCTCGCCCGGCTGCGCGCCGAGGCAGAGGTGCGGGGACCCGAGATGGCGCAGGTCCGCGCGACCGTGGACCGCCTGCGCAGAGCTCTCGCCGACGTCGAGGACCTGCGCGGCACCGGCACAGAGGACGCCCTGCAGCGTGCGGAACTCCTCGAACGGGCTGTGGCGCACAACGACCGTCACCCCGACGCTGACTCCTGCCCCGTATGCGGGACCGACGGAATGCTGGACGCGGCATGGGCTGCGGACGCCATCGCCCAGATCGCCGCACTGCGGCAGGAGGCGGAGGCAGCCGCGGGCGCGCGCAGCGAACTCCGGTCGGCCGCGCGGGCCGTGCAGGACCTCGTTCACACGCCCCCGCGGATCCCCGCCGCCCTCGCCGACCCGTGGCGCGCCTGGATCGCCTGCCGGACGATCAGCGATCCCGACGAGCTCGCCCGGCGCGCCCACGAGGCCGCCGCGCCCCTGGCCGATGCCTGCACCGCGGTCAAGGAGAACGCCGTCAGGGAGCTGGAGAAGCGGGACGAACGCTGGCGCGGGCTCGTCATCCGCCTGGCGGGCTGGGCGGAGAGAGCCCGTGCCGTGGAGGCGAACAAGCCTCGGCTGCGGGACATCAGGAAGGCGAGCACCTGGATCAAGGCGCTGGCCGCCGAGTTGCGGGAACAGCGCATGGAAGGCTTCGCCGACCAGTCGCAGCGGATCTGGGAGCGGCTCCGCCAGGAGAGCAACATCGACCTCAAGGCCGTGAGCCTGAAGGGCAGCGAGAAGGCCACTGTCCGCAAGCTCGTCATGGATGTCTCCGTCGACGGCCAGGAGGCCTCGGCTCTCAGCGTCATGAGCCAGGGCGAGCAGCACTCCCTCGCGCTGTCCCTGTTCCTGCCCCGGGCCGCCACCGCCGACAGCCCGTTCGGCTTCATCGTCATCGACGACCCCGTACAGTCCATGGACCCAGCCAAGGTCAACGGACTCGCCCAGGTCCTGCACGAGCTCGGCGAGCACCGGCAGGTCGTCGTGTTCACCCACGACACCCGGCTCCAGCGGGCGTTCACCAGTCAGGATCTGCCGGTGACGGTGTTCGAGTCGAGCGGGCCGAGTCGTCCAAGGTGAAGGTCAAGCCGGTGACCGACCCGGTACGGCAGGCGCTCGACGACGCGCGGGCCATCGCCAGTACCAGTGACCTGCCGACGGCGGCACGGACCCACGTGCTGCCCAGCCTGTGCCGTATCGCCCTGGAGAACGCCTTCCTTGAGGCCGCCTGGATCCGGCACCACCGTTCCGGCGCGCCCGAGCACGCGCTGCAAGCCGCCGTCGGCGGCGCCGACAAGCTCATGAAAGTCACGGCCCTGGCCCTGTTCGGCGACGCTGGGCGGACCGGCGACGTCTACCGGGAACTGCGCACCCTTTGCGGACCGCGTGCGGTGGACCTCCTCAGGAAGTGCCAGGACGGCGCCCACGCTGCGGGAGCGCAGATCACCGACCCCCACGGCTTCGTGGACGACATCGAGATCATGGCGCAGAAGGTGCGCAAGCCGGAGGTGACCGTGTGATGAGCACTCCCACCACCTCGGTCGAGGAGCTCCTGCTGACGGCCGATCAGCTGCTTGCCGCCCGCACGGGCGCCACGGCCGCCGGCCGACACCGCGGAGCCTCCCTCGCTCTGCGGACCGCCCTGGAGATCTCCATCGACCGCGTACTAGACGCCGCCGTGACGGGGCTCGCAGCTACCACGATGCGCGCCAAGTTGCTGTGCCTGGGCTGCTACACCGCGGCGGAGACCGCGCGCCGCGCCAACGCCGTGTGGTCGCACCTCTGCCTGGGATGCCACTACCACCAGTACGAGATCGGCCCCACGCACGACCAGGTCCGCACCTGGCGGACGGAAGTCGGCGAGCTGGTCGGGGCGTTGGCCCTCTGACTGTTTGTTACCCGTAGGTCTCTGATAGTTATTTCGCCGGGGCCGGGCGTATGCCCGTCGCAGCGTCCCTTGGGGTGCTGCAAGGGGAGGGGAATGTACATGGGCACCACCACGCGCGACGAGATCATCGCCGTCGAGCAGAAGGCGGTGGACCACGCCTACGACTGCTACGCGGCGCGGCTGGCCGAAATGACCGGGGGCTCGGTCGCCACGGCCTCCGCCAGTGGCAAGGACAGCGTCGCCAACCGGATCGAGGCCGAGGAGCGGGCCGTGGCATACGGCGGACTCGGCAACGAGTCGCTGGTCATCAGCCGGGTCGACGCACCCGACGAGGACGAGCCGGGTAAGAGGCCCAAGACCTGGTACGTCGGCCGACGTGCCGTTTCCGACGTCCGTACCCGCGACACCGTCGTCGTACTGTGGACCAGTCGGCTGGCCAAGAAGTGGTTCGAGGCGCTGCCCGATGCCCCGGGCAAGGTGCTCCTGCGGCGGCAACTGCGCTGTGTACAGCGTGTTGTCGAGGACTACTTCGACGAGATCACTGTCGCCGTCCCCGTCCCGCAGCCACGGCCAGCGACAGACGACGCCCAGCGGGAGGCCCAGCCCACGGACCCAGCCAGCGTCACGCAGAAAGGGGGAGCACCGAGCCCGCCCGTCCCGACCCCCGCCGACATCGCCCGCGTCCAGCGTCAGAAGCCGCTGCAGCCCGACGACTTTCTCCTGCGTGAACTCCAGCGCTCGCGCAGCGGCAGCATGCGGGACATCGTCGAGACCATCCGCCGCGACCAGATGGATCTGGTCACCGGTTCACCCTCCGACATCCTCGTCGTGCAGGGCGGCCCAGGCACCGGCAAGTCCGCGGTCGGCCTGCACCGCGTGACGTGGCTGGTCAACAACAACCACTTCAAGGCCCAGGACATCCTCGTCGTCGGCCCTCACCAGCGGTTCCTCGACTACGTCGGTCAGGTCCTGCCCACCCTCGGCACCCGCGACGTCAACGCCGTGCAGCTGACCCGCCTGTGGGACGGCGAGATCCTCGGTTCCGACACCCCGCAGGCGCGGCTGGTGAAGTCCGACGAGCGCATGGCTGCCGTCCTGAGGCGGCGGGTCGAGAACGAGTGCCGCCCCGAGGCCCTCGACACACTCACCAGCGTCCCCTCTCACGTGGGCGACGAAGCGGCGTTCGCCGTCACGGCAGGCAGCACGACCCTACGCATCCCGCGCTCCGAGCTCCTCGCGCTCCTCGACGAGGCCCGCGGCGGCGACGGCGCCTACCGTGATCGGCGCGACCGCTTCCGCAGCCTGCTCGTCGACCGCCTTCTGCGGGAACTCATGGCTGTTGCCCCGCGGCGCCGCGGTGACGACACCATCCGTCGCGACCTGGAACGCAACCGCCGAGTCGAGCGCCTCATCGAACGCGTCTGGCCGTCACCGGGCGCCAGGGAAGCGCTCCGGAGCCTCTACGACTCGTCTGACCTCCTGCGCACTTGCGCCGACGACATCCTTGACGACGAGGAGCAGGCCGCCTTGCACCGCCCCCGGGCGGCCACCGCCACCGACGACCCCTGGACCCTCGACGACCGCGTCTGCCTCGAAGAACTCCGGTACCTCATCACCGGGGAAACCCCACGGCGCTACGGACACATCGTCGTCGACGAGGCCCAGGACCTCACCCCCATGCAGGCCCGCTCGCTGCGCCGCCGCTGCGCAGTGAACGGCTCCATGACGGTCCTCGGCGACCTCGCCCAGGCCACCGGGCCCCACACGTACGTGGACTGGGACCGCCTCGGCAGCCTCCTCTCCGACCACGGCGACTGGCGCGTCGCCCAGCTGAACACGAGCTACCGCGTGCCCGCCGAGATCATGGAGTTCGTCGCACCCCTGGCCCGTGCGGTCGCCCCGGCGCTGCCCTACCCGCAGGCCGTGCGCGAAGCCGGCGAGGACGCTGTACGAACCGTGACGACCGAGCCGTGGAAGCTCCTCGACGACACCGTCGCCCAGGCCACCCGCCTGGTGGACACGAGCGACGGGCACACCCTGCGCTCGGTGGCCGTCATCGTCCCCGACGACTCGGGCTGGCTCGACGAGATCAGCCGCCACCTGGATCAGAGTGCCGACGTCACCGGCCAGAGCCGCGAGGCGGTGTCCGTACTGGCCGCGGCCCAGGCCAAGGGTATGGAGTACGACCACGTCCTTGTCGTCGAACCCACCACCATCGCCGATCGCGGCCCGGCGGGCCTGCGCCAGCTCTACATCGCCCTCACCCGCAGCACGCAAAGCCTGACCGTGCTGCACACCTCTCCGCTCCCGGAGAGCCTCACGAACACCGACGACACCACCGAACCACCACCCACCGAAGCCGAAGCCGGCACAGCGCTGGGTGACGTCCCCGAGATCGGGGCCGACTTCCGGGTCCGGGTCATCGGCCCTGGGCCCGGCGGCCGCTACAAGGTCAAGGCCCTGTCTCCCGCCATCGACCGCATGCTGATCCTGACCGTCCGGCACGGCTCGGTTCCTCCGCGTCCGGGCGAGGACCTGGACTGCTGGGTGTTCGCCAACGAGACGAACCAGAGCGTGCTCACAGCCGACCAGCGTGGCCGCCAGCCCATCTCGCCCAGGATGGCGGAACGCTATGTTGCGGCGCTCGGCGTTCTCGACGAACTGACCAGCGGTGACGGCGGCACTGTTTCGGAGGATGCCCGCAGCCGCCTCTCCGAGCTCCAGGGCATGGCCAACCGCATCCTCCGCCGCGACCAGGCGGACTGGGTGGACGTACGGCGCGTGCTCGGTTCCCCGGACCGGCACCGGCTGAGCGTGCTGCGCGACCTCGCGGCAAGCACGAACCGCGCGCTCAAGGACGAGGCGCCGGACGTAAGTCGGCTCCGGGAGAACCTTGCGAGTTCGGGCTGGACCCAGGCCCTGGCCGAAGCACGGGAAACACTCAAGGCGCGCCTTGCCGCTGCGGCCGAACTGGACTTCGAGAACACCCCCACCACCGCTGCGCATCAACCCGAGCAGAAGGAAACCGAACCCGTGACCGCCGTCGAAGAAGTCCCCGCCACACAGGCAGCGAGCACGAAGGAGGGTTTCCTGCGCGCGCTGGAGACGTCGGCGGCTGCCGACCGCACATGCAGGAAGCACGAGGCTGTGCGCCACGCGCTGAAGTCGGCCCTGTTGTGGTCGGACCTGCAGCCGGCCGACTCCGCGGTCGTCGACGTCAGTTGCGACACCAGCGAGGGCCTGTTCATCTACGAGGTTCTGGGGGCCGACCGCTCCACGTATGAGGACCTCCGCTCCGGAGCGACCCGCCTCCTTGAGATCAACCACACGCTTCCCGTCCAGGCCACCGGCCTCTACCTGGTCCTGTGCGAACCGCCCGTAGAAGATTGGTCGGCCGACACCGTCCACAACGTCTTCGGCGTCCACGTCCTGTGGCGCACCCCGGACAGCTGGGGCGGCCTCGACAAGGAGACTGCATTGGGCTTCGTCCAGCAGTAACGCCGTCCGACATGCGCCCGTGCCACCAGTGGGGCCCGAGCGCATGTCATCCAGCGCGGCACCAACACCGCAGCCGCCCCATGCCTCGCGCGACGCGAACCGCGGCCTCTTCGCGGGCACCAGAACCCAGGTCACTTGAGATTCGCCCCTGTGGCCCTTTCAGCTCACCCAGGTGGCTATTTGTCTGGCCACACGCCGATGCTGTTCTCATGGGTCTTCCCAGTCCTCGATTCCGCCGCATGGCCACTCTCGTCGTTATCGACGCCGACGAGCAGGTAGCTCTTTTCCACCATCCCGGTCGGACCTCCGGGCACTGGGCCTTGCCGCAGGCCAATGTCAGGCTCTCGGAGTCCTACGCAGAAGCCGCTGTCCGGGTGGCAGCACGCTGGTTCATTGGCCGGCCCTTGCGGTGGGGGTCAGTGGTCGGGCGGCGCTGGGCCCCTCCTCCTGATGATCCATCGCTCGTACGAGTAGAGGAGCGCGTCTTCCTCGCTCGCGCCGGGCCTTCCCCATCCTCAAGCTCGGTCACTGCGGGCCATCCCGGCCCAACCGCCGTCTGGACGCCGCGCGCGACCCTGGACCATGTCCTGCAGGAATCACATGTCGACAGCACCACTGATCTTGTCCTCGGCTACCTCGACGGGTGGTTGCCGGACGGTCCGATCACCCTTCGCTGAGACCAGCCATGGGCTGTTACGCATCTGGTTCGCGCCTCTTCCGGCCGATGACCCCGCTGAGTACGCCTGCCCGACGGCCTCCCACCCGCGACTGAACCCCTCGCTGGAGGGCACGCCGGATCATTCCCTCACGAATAGGAGTGGATATGTCCCTCCACGCCATCGAGATCACGTTGGTCCGCCCAGCAGTAAAGAAGGAGCTCAAAGCCGCTCGCCGCGAAAGCCCGGCTGCCGCTCGTGGCTTCCGCGGACCAGGTCCGGCTATTGACCGTGATCTGCGCGGCAAACCGGCAGGCCGCACTGCGCGGGGCGGTTTCTAGGGATTGTCGCAACACGTGGTCGGTTTGATCAGGCCGCGAGCAGTTTGTGCAGGCGCTCGGCTGGGGTCTCCCAGCCGAGCGTT